>DASUFK010000109.1:0-24858 GCA_036274615.1 Gammaproteobacteria bacterium
GCGCGCGGCCGCGGCACGATCGCCACCGGACGCGGCCTCGCGTACACCTATCGCGGCAACACGATCGTGACGCTGATCGCCGACGTGGAGGTCAATCGCGACACCGGCCGCGTGTGGGTGAAGCGCTTCGTCTGCGCACACGACTGCGGCTTGGCCATCAACCCGATGGGCCTCCAGCACACGATCGAGTGCGGCATGCTGCACGGGTTGAGTCGCGCGCTCTGGGAAGAGGTGCAGTTCGACGACGAGAAGGTCACGAGCGTCGACTGGGCCACGCACCCGTCGCTGCGGCATTCCGACACGCCGGAGACGATCGACGTGGTGCTCGTGAACGGCGACCCGAACCCGAATCGTCCGGACCTGCCGCACTACGGCGCCGGCGAGACGAGCCACAAGCCGGTGATCGCGGCGGTGTCGAACGCCGTGTTCGACGCGACGGGCGTGCGGTTGCGGCGCGCGCCGTTCCGCAAGGAGCGCGTGCTCGAGGCGCTGCGCGGCGCGTCCTCGTAGCCCGGCGATCGCCTCGAAGGGCCGCGCGACGCCGGCGGCGCGCGGGGGGACACACGCATTCGCCCGTCTCACGTCGTCGCTCGGCGCCGGCCTCAACGTCATCGCCGCCCGCCGGTCTCAGCGTCACCGCCGCCGCACGCCGGTCTCAACGTCGCCGGCGGGCGCGCACTTGCGCGTACCTCGAGCGCAGCGAATCGGGAGACCGCTCGGGCGAGAAGGCCGCGTCCGCGCTATCATAGCGCCCCCCCGAAACCTCCACCGGAGCACGGACGTGCCGACCAACCCCATCTCCACCGTCGATCCCGACGGGCTGCTCGAATTTTCCGTCGTCTTCACCGACCGCTCGCTGAACCACATGTCGCAGGCCTTCCAGGCCGTGATGCGCGACATCTCGGCCACGCTGAAGAAGGTCTACGGCGCGCGCTCGGTCGCGATCGTGCCGGGCGGCGGCACTTACGGCATGGAGTCGGTCGCGCGGCAGCTCGCCACGGGCAAGCGCTGCACGGTGATCCGCAACGGCTGGTTCAGCTATCGCTGGACGCAGATCTTCGAGACGGGCTCGATTCCCGCGAGCTCCACGGTGCTGCAAGCGCGCCGCACGGGCGAGGGCCCGAACGCGCCCTTCGTGCCTGCGCCCATCGAAGAGGTGGAAGCGCACATCCGCAAGGAAAAGCCCGACGTGGTGTTCGCGCCGCACGTGGAGACCGCATCCGGCATCCTGCTGCCGAACGACTACATCAAGCGCGTCACGGCGGCGGTGCACGCCGCCGGCGGGCTGTTCGTGCTCGACTGCATCGCGTCGGGCACGCTGTGGGTGGACATGAAGGCGCTCGACGTGGACGTGCTCATCACGGCGCCGCAGAAGGGCTGGTCCGGCACGCCGGGCGCCGGGCTCGTGATGCTCGGCGACCGCGCCGTCGAGCGCGTGAAGGCCACGAAGAGCTCGAGCTTCGCGATGGACCTCGCGAAGTGGCTCTCGATCATGGAGACCTACGAGGGAGGCGGCCACGCGTATCACGCCACGATGCCCACCGACGGCTTGCGCCGCCTGCGCGAGCTCATGGCGGAGACCGAGCGCTTCGGCTTCGAGCGGCTGCGCGAGAAGCAGCTCGAGCTCGGCCGCAAAGTGCGCGCGCTGCTCGAGCAGCGCGGCTTCCCGAGCGTGGCGGGGCCCGGCTTCGAGGCGCCGTGCGTGGTGGTGTCGTACACCACGGACGCGGACATCGTCGCGAAGTTCGGCAAGGCCGGCGCGCAGGTGGCCGCGGGCGTGCCGCTCCAGTGCGGCGAGCCCGCGGACTACCGCGCGTTCCGCATCGGCCTCTTCGGCCTCGACAAGCTCGCCGACGTGGACGGCACCGTCGCTCGCCTCGCCGACGCGCTCGCGCGCGCCACCTCGCGCTAAAGAGCGGACCGGCAATCCGGTCCGCCCCGCTCATCTCACCCGATCAGAAGTCGAAGTTCACGCTGGCCTGGTACCGCCGTCCGAGCGTGTCGTGCCCGAACACGATCGACTGGCCGTTCGCGGTGGCGAAGATCGGCGGCGCCTTGTCGAACATATTGGTGATGTTGAACGACGCGGTCCAGCGCTTGTCGCCGCTCATCTCTCCCCGGTAAGACGCGCCGAAGTTGAACGTGGTCTGCGCGGAGATCGTGTTGTCGTCGACGTCCCGGCCCTCGACCCAGGTGATGTTGTTGAGCGTCTTGCCGAAGTAGCTGCCCTGCAGCATGAGCCCGAACTTCCCGAGGTCGTAGGTGCCGGTGACCACGCCGGAGTACTTCGGACGAGAGCTCGGCGTGGCGGCGCCGACCTGGTCCTGACTCACGCCGAGCGCGGTGGTGGTGGAGTTCTCGGACAGGCGGCCGACGATGGCTCGAATCTGGAACGACTCGTTCTGCCCGCCCACGAAGTCCGGCTCGAACGCCCAGATCATCTCCATGTCCACGCCGCGCGTGCGCGCGGCGTCCGCGTTGATGTTCTGGTTCAAGATGCGCGAGATCGCGCCGATGCTGCCGTCCGTGGTCGCGATCCGTTGGATCAACGGGCAGGCTTTCGCCACTCCCGCGAAGCAGTCGTCGACGATGCGCTGAGCACCGTACGGCGACACCGCGCCCGCGAGCTGGATGTCGTACGCGTCGAGCGACAGTTGTAGCCCGTCGATCCAATCCGCGAACTGCGGCTGCCACACGAAGCCGGCGGTGAGCGTGTCCCCGAACTCGGGCCCGAGCGTCGGATTGGACGTAGCGAGCACGGTGAGCGCGTTGTTCTGCTCGTTGTTGCGGAACCGGTCGATGACCGATCCGCCGCCGGTGCCGGTGAGGAAGATCTCGGCGAAGTTCGGCTCGCGGATGTCGCGCGACTTGGTGGCGCGCAAGCGCAGCGTCTGGATCATCTGGTAGTCGAGGCCGACCTTCCAGGTGTCCTGCTTGCCCGACAGCGCGTAGTCGGACACGCGGTAGCCGAGCGTCGAACCCAAGCGCTTGCCGTTCTCGCCGGCCCAGAACGGCAGGTTGAGCTCGGTGTAAGCCTCCTTCACGCTGCGGTCGCCGTTGCCGGCGCCGATCGCGGAGAACGGATGCAGCGACCGGTTGCCGGCGCCGGCGAAGCCGCTCGGGATGTTGCGAATGCCGAGCGCCGGCGCGTTGAGCACGCCGCGCTCGCCCCACGGCGGATCGTTCACCTGGGTGAAGTCCTCGTCACGCCAGGTGAGGCCCGCGGCCAGCGACAACGGCCCCGCGCCCCAGCCGTCCGACACGATGCCGGTGGCGAGCACCTCGGCGAAGTCCTGCGTGAGCTCGCGCTCCTGCTGCTTGTGCTTGTCGACGATCCAGTCCTTGGCCGCCTGATTCGCGTTGCCGGTGCCGAACGGATTGAACGGCACGCACTCCTGCGGGTTCAGCGGTCCGATCGGCGAATCGGCGGGCACGCCGTTCGGGTCGAGCGGGCTCGGCAGCAGCTTGCCGACCATGAACTGCTGGAGCTCGGCCGGGGACGGGTTGCGCAGCGCGATGTTGCAGACGATCTGGCCGTTCGGCGCGCGCACCGCGTCCATCGCGAGGAAGAACTTGTCGATGCGCGGCACGTTCTCGATGCCCGTGGTCACGGTGGAGACGCCGTGCTGGTAGTCGAAGCCCAAGTGCCACTTCTCGGTCATGTCCCAGTCGAAGCCGACCGAGTGCGATTCGAGCTCGCCGGTGCTCAAGTCGCCGCGGTCGTCGTAGATGTTGATGAGCCCGGGGCCGTCGATCGTGCCGGTCGAGGTCATCTGTACCGACGTCATGCCGACTCTGTCCATCTCGGCGGCGAGCCGTGCCGGGAGGAACGGGTTCTCGCGCTGAATGGTCCACGCGTACAGCGGTCCCACGATGGCCATGTTGCTCGACTGGTCGTGGAAGTTCGACTCGGTGTGGCCGCCGAGCGATTGGAAGTGCACGTCCATCTTGTCGCTGATGTCGTACTTCAAGCCCACGAAGTAGGAGTGCTGCTTCACTTCGTTGCCGCGCACGCCGCGCAACGCGCTGCGTTGCGTGGCGAGCTCGTAGTACTTGTACTCCTGGCCGCCGGATTGGTTGTTCTGCTGGCCCACACCGGGTGTCACGCCCGTGAGCGACAGGTAATTGCCGAACGCATACGGCCGGATGTCCCTGCCGTCGTCGGTGAAGGTCCAGTTGCGGTACTGGAAGCCCGGGTTCGACGAGATGATCAGCCCCTGCGGCGCCGACTGCGCGCCGAACACGTTCGGCACCGTGATGCGCTGCGGAACGTTCGGCGTCGCGGTCGCCGACACCCAGGCCGGGTTCTTCACGAGGCCCCAGTCCTTCCACCAGTCCGAGAAGCGCTCGTCGTCGGGACCTACCTGGTCGATCTCGCGCGCCTCCACCGAGCCGATGAAGTGCAGCTTGCCGTCGAGGAACGCGTGGCCGCCCGCGACGCTCACGTTGACGTTCTCGCCGTCGTTCCGCTCCGTGATGCCGGTGGACGCGCGCGTGGTGAGCCCTTCGAACTCGCGGTTCAGCACGAAGTTCACCACACCGGCCACGGCGTCGGCGCCGTAGGCCGCCGATGCGCCGCCGGTCACCACGTCGATGCGCTGGATCAGCGCCGTGGGGAAGTTGTCGATGTTGACGGCGCCGTTCGCGTCGGCGGGCGCGATGCGCGTGCCGTCGAGCAGCACGAGCGTGCGGTTCTGCCCCATGCCGCGCAGATTCAGATACGAGCCGCCGGCCGTGGTGCTGATCGCGTTGCCGCCGCGCTGCGCGGTGGGCGTGGCGAAGAACTGCGGCAGCTCGTCGAGCTGCTCCGCCATGGTGGAGCCCGGATTGAACTCGGTGAGCTCGGCGATCGTCATCGCGGTCACCGGCGTGGGCGTGGCCATGCCGCTCACTTGGCGCACGCGCGAGCCGGTGACGATGATCTCTTCGGAAGGCGACGCGTCTTGCGCGAGCGCGGTGTTGGCGACTAGATAACCGGACGACGCCGCGAGCACGGCGAGCGAGAGCTTGCTCCGCTTGAGAGCCTGAAACGGCCTATTCCTACCCATGAGTCCTCCCCGGTAGTTCTTGCCTGGTGGTTTTTGTGCAGGCATGGACGTGATTGCAGCAATTGCACCCGATTCTCTAGGAAGCGCGAGCGCCGGCCTGCCGAACGGACGCCCCGCATTGCGGTTTTTAGTGGGTGAATGAACGAGCCCGAACCGCGCGCACCCCTATGCGCGCGATCCACGCGAGTTCTCATTGCGTTTTCCCCAAGAGCGTTTCGATGCTAGGAACGTTGGCCGAGAGTGTCAATTCTTTTCGGCACGATCGCAGTTGCGCGAACGCGTCTGGTTCGACGACATCGCGTGTGCATGACGACACCTGACACGTGCACCGGCGAAACCCCAAGGGGCAGGACGGCGCTTCTCCGGCGTCTCGAGCAAATGCGCCGGTCCGCCGGTCATTTTCGGGTGCGCGCGCGCGGCGAATACTTCGCGCCATGAACGCCAGCGTCGAGCATCCGAAACCGCGAAGCTCCGCCGCGAAGGCCGCGCGCGACGCCTTCCTGCGCGGCACTCCCGAGCCCGCGCCCGCCGCTGCCGGCGACGACGCGGCCACGCACCTGCTCGAGCTCGGCAAGCTCGTGGCGGCGAAGAATCTGCGCGCGTTTCCCGCGCTCGCCGCCGCGCTCGATCGCGCCCGGCCGCTCCTCGACGAGGCGGGCGAGCACGCGCGCCTGCACGCGAGCGCCGCCGCCGCGTGGCTCGCTCACCGGCCGCTGCTCGCGGGTCATCTCTACTCGATCGCGAGCGCCAAGGATCCGCACGACTTGCTCGCGCTGCGGCTCGCGCAGTCCACGTGGTTCTTCCTCGCGCGCCGGCCGAAGGTGCACGCGGTGGCGGCACGCGCGGCGCGCGCATGGTCGCCCGCCGACGAGTCGCACGACGTGGCTCTCGCACTGCACGCATTCGGTTGCGCCGAGGTGGGCGACGCGGACTGCGCCGAAGCGCTCGCGCTGCGCGCGCTCGAGATCGAGCCGCGCAACCCTTACGCGATCCACGCGCTCGCGCACGCGCTCGGGGAGCGACGCGACTACGACGCCGTCGTGCGCCTGCTGCGCACGCATGCGCCGCAGTGGCGAGTGGGCGGACGGCTGCAATCGCACACCGCGTGGCACCTCGCCGTTGCCGAGCTCGACACCGGCGACGCGGCGCGCGCCGCGCACGCGCTCCACACCGAGCTCGTGCCGCTCGCAGCGGAGGGACCGAGCGCCGCCGGCGACGCCACCGATCTCGCGTGGCGGCTCGACCTGGCCGGCGTCGACGTCGGCGCCGCGTGGCAGCAAATCGCCGACGGCTGGCAGAGCCATCACACCTTCGGCTTCTGGGCGCCCGACGACGTGCTCGCCGGCATCGCGTACGTGCGCGCGGAGCGCTTCGGCCGCGCGCGCGCGCTCGAGCGCGCGCTTGCCGCCGGGCCGCATCTGCGCCGCTGCGCGGAGGGCGCGGCGCGCGTGCTCACGCTGCCGTCGGTCGCGGCGATCCAGGACTTCGCGCGCGGCGACTTCGCGTCGTCCGCCGCGCGGCTCGGCGCCACGATCGGCGTGATGGGCGGCAGCATGCTGCAGCGCGAGCTGTTCGAGCTCACGATCCGGGCCGCCGAGCGGCGGCGGGCGCCCGCGCGGCTGCGCATCTCCGCGTGACGCGCCGGACGTCCAGCGCGCGCGCCGCTGGAACGTCCCTTGCAAGCTCGACGGGATAGCTCACGGAGGAGCCATCCCATGACACGCAGCACTCTCGATCCCGACAACCTGCCGGTACAGCGGCCGCCCGCCCGGCCTCGCGGCCACGACGTGCGCTCGCTCGGCCCGAGCGACAGCTCCGACAGCGGCTCCGACATGGCCGGCCCCGGCGTGCTCGACAGCGACACGCTCGGTCTCGACCGCGGCACCAACGAGGACAGCGAAGCCGGCCGCGCGGACGAGATCGGCGCCGGCGCGGACATCGGCGATCTCGACATGGACGAGAACAGCGACCGCTCCGGCACCGGCGAGCGCATGGCCGCGGGCCGCGAGCCGCACGTGGAGCCCGGCGCGGACATCGGCTTCGACCGCGTCGTCGACGCCTCGGAAGCCGGCTTGGGCAGCGGGCTCGATCAAGCCGAGGAAGCGCAGCTCGGCATCACGGACGAGGAAATCGACGAGGCCATCGGCCTCGATCGCGACGACTGAACGCGGGAGGCGAGGACGCCTCGACGGAGCGAGGGAATGCTCCCAATTCTTGCGTTGTTGTTGGAATTCGCGCGTGCGCCGGGCGGACCGTGGAGCCCTGCCCGGTCGGCGGCCCGGCGGCGCGCGCACGATCGGCGCTCGCCGTTCGCGCGGCGCCTCGGGCCCTGCCTCGCCGTCGCGCTGTTCGCGCTCGCGAGCCCGCCGCTGGCCGCGCAGACGGCGCCGTTCCACTGGGGCTACTCGGCGGCCTTCGGCCGCGGCACCTACCAGCTCGACGACGGCACGGAGGCGCAGATCTACCGCGCCGTGATCAAGCCGCGAATCCGCAGGTCGCCGGAGGACGCCGGCGACGACCGCGGCGGGCCCGGCGTGCGGCTCGTGCTGCCGGTGGCGGGCGCCCTGCTCGACTCGCCCGCCGATCTCCTTCCCCTCGACGAGTCCGACCACCTGGTGGACGCGTATGCGTTCATGCCCGGCGTCGAGCTCGAGTTCGCGCCCACCGAGCGCTTGACGCTGCGCACCACCGTGCAGGGCGGTTGGGGGAAAGAGCTCGAGGGCGACGAGCAGACGGCGCGGCTCGCGTCGTTCGGCGTGCGCACGCGCTTGCGGTTCGCCGACGCGCCGGCGCGGCCCGCGCTGATCACCGGGCTCACGTGGGCGGGCGTGGACCCGAGCGAGGCCGAGCGCCGGTCGCTGCTGCGGCTCAGCGCCGGCGTGGAGCTCGACGTGGGGGTGCCGAAGTGGCAAGTGCGCGGTCACTCGATGCGGTTGTTGCCGCACGTGCTCGAGGACTGGTACGTGCGGCCGGCGTCCGCGCTCGCGCTCGGCAACGGTGTCGACGGCGTCGACGGTTCCGCGGCGGGCGACGCACCGCGCGACGTCGGGTCGGAGACGCAGATCGGCGTCGCGGCCGGCCGCGACGAGCCGTTCAAGATCCTATTTCTCAAATTCAGTGCGGTGGGCATCGCGTACCGCTTCTCCGATCGTAGCGAGGGCCTGCGGCTGTACCTCAATTCGGTGTTCTGACGGATTGGCACCCTCGTTGCATGACGAGGGTTTGATTGCCAAGGAGGACACATCGATGACTACAGCAACGGGCCACACCCAGGCCATTCGCGCCGGCAAGGCGATCGGCACCAACGTCTACGACCGCACCGGTAAGAAAATCGGCGAGGTGAAGGACATCGTGCTCGACAAGACGTCACCGAACATCTTGTTCGCGGTGGTGAGCTTCGGCGGCATGCTCGGGATCGGCGAGAAATACCATCCCGTGCCGTGGAGCGAGCTCGACTACGAGCCGGACGTCGGCGGGTACGTCGTGTCGTTCACCACCGAGCAGCTCAAGTCGGCGCCAACCGACTCGATCGACGCGCTGACGAAGGGCGACGGCCTCATGTTCCGCGATCGCGCGTATCAACATTACGGCACGAAGCCGTATTGGCATTGACGCTGCGCAAACAGAAGTGACGGCACGACTCGTGCATCACTTCTAACGCGGACTCGCAGACGTTTGACTTCGTTCGAACCAAAGCCTTCCGCGTTCAGAGCGGTGCCCCCGTCGGGAACGCTCTCCGGGCCGTCCGGTTGTTGAGAGGCAGCCGGACGGCCTTTTCACTTTGACACTCCTGGTGTCTGACACTCCCGGTGTCTGACACCATTCCGCGTTGGGCTCACGCCTTGACCACCACCACCTCGAGATACTCGCCCGGCACCACGAGCGAGCCCGGCGCCACGTTGAGCCGCTGCAGCAGCTCCACGAGATCTTGCTCGAGCCGCTCGCGTCCCACGGCGTCGAGCGCGGCGAACGCCTTGTGCACCGGCCCGTAGAAGTCGCGGAAGATCTGGATCCAATGTTTGGCCGACGCGTAGCGAAAGTTGAACAGCTTGCGGACGCAGCGGATGTCCGCGGCCTCGCGGCCGAATAGCTGCACGATGTGCGGCTCGGTGCCCCACAGCGCCGGCGGCTGCACGCCGGCCGGCGGCGGCACGTGCTTGCCCACGACCTTGAACAGCTGGCCCACGAAGCCCTCCGGCGTCCAGTTCGCCATGCCGATGCGGCCGCCGCGCCGCACGACGCGCAGCAGCTCGCTCGCGGTCTTGCGGTGGTCGGGCGCGAACATCTGACCGAACGTGGAGAGCGCCGCGTCGAAGGTGCCGCCCGTGAACGGCAGCGCCTCCACGTCGGCCTCCTGGAACTCGACGTGGAACCCGTTGGCGGCGGCACGTGCGGCGCCGTTCGCGAGCAGAGTGGGCACGTAGTCGGTGGACGTCACGCGAGCGAAGCGCCGGGCCGCCGCGAGCGTGGCGTTGCCGTTGCCCGCGGCCACGTCGAGCACGCGCTCGCCGGCGCGAATGTCCGCGGCCTCCGCCAGCTCCTCGCCCACGATTTGCAGCGTGGTGCCAATCACGGCGAAGTCGCCGCTCGCCCACGTGACTTGCTGTTTCGCCTTGATCGCCGGCAGGTCCGGCGCGGCTCTCTCTTTCGGTACGGACATCGGAGCTCTCCTTGCAGTCGAGTGAATCGACGGGGAGATTCTCCGCCGCGCGTGCGCCCGGGGCCTCCGCCCAAACGCCGCCGCGCTTGCCCGCCCCTCCACGAAAAATAGGGACATGTCACTTTTCTGCCCGCGCGCCATCCGAGCATCCGCCAGCCCGCGGGCGGAAAAGTAGCATGTCCCTATTTTTCGGCCACGGACGGGGGGAGAATGCGCGCGCATGAGCCACGACACCTTGTCCGATGTTCTCCGCAGCGTGCGTCTGCGCAGCGCGGTGTACTACTTCGTGTCCTGCGGCGGACGGTGGGCCGCCGAGGCGCCGGCGTCGGACACGATCGCCGCCGCCGTGATGCCGGGCGCCGAGCGCGTGATCGAGTATCACGTCGTGACCGAGGGCGACTGCTGGGTCGCGATCGTCGGTCAGCCGCCGCTCAGGCTGCACCGCGGCGACGTGGTGATGCTGCCGCACGGCGATGCGCACGTGGTGTCGGGCGCGCCGGGACTGCGCTCCGATCCGAACATCGACTGGTATTACGAGATGAAGCAGCACGAGCGGCCGTTCCGTCTCACGCGCGACGGCGAGGCGATGAGCGGCAGCCCGAACTCGCGCGGCTTCACGCCGGAGGATGCGCCGAGCTCCACCACGCTCGTCTGCGGTTTCATCGGCATCGACGTGCGGCCGTTCAACCCGCTGCTCGCGACGCTGCCGCGCCTGCTGCACCTGCCGGCGAAGGACGGCGGCGAGTGGAGCGCGCAGTTCGTGCAGTTCGCCGCCGCCGAATCGAAGAATCGCCGGCCCGGCAGCGAGGCGCTGCTCGAGCGCTTGAGCGAGATGATGTTCGTGGACGCGGTGCGCCGCCACGCGGAGCGGATGCCCGAGCAGTCCACCGGCTGGCTCGCGGCGTTGCGCGACCGGTTCGTGGGCCGCGCGCTCGCGCTGCTGCACGAGAAGCCCGCAGCGCCGTGGACGGTGGACGAGCTCGCGTCGAAGATCGGCCTGTCGCGCTCGGCGCTGGCGGAGCGGTTCGTGGAGCTCATCGGTCAGCCGCCGATGCAGTACCTCGCGCAGTGGCGAATGCAAGTGGCGTCGCGCCTGCTGCGCGACACGCAGCAGCCGGTGGCGTCGATCGCGCTCGAGGTGGGTTACGACTCGGAGGCCGCGTTCTCGCGCGCGTTCAAGCGGCTCACCGGCGTGCCGCCGGCCACGTGGCGCCGCAGCCAATCGCAGTCGTCCACGCCGGCGGGCGCCGAGGCGGCGGATGTCGGCGCTCCGGCGGTGATCACCGCCGCAAACGCCTAGCCGTCAGTTCCAGGGATTCAGCACCACCTTCTCGCAGCCGTCCTTCTTCTTCATGAAGGTGTCGTAGCCGCGCGCCACGTCGCCGAGCGGCAGGCGGTGCGTGATCACGAAGCTCGGGTCGATCTCGCGTTTCTGGATGCGCGCGAGCAGCTGCGGCATGTACTTCTGCACGTGGCACTGCCCCGACTTGATGGTGAGCGACTTGTTCACCACCGAGCCCATCGGAAACTTGTCGATGAAGCCCGCGTACACGCCAATCACCGACACGGTGCCGCCGTTGCGGCACGACATCACGGCCTCGCGCAGCGCGAGCGGCCGGTCCTGCTCGAGCATCAGTGCCTGCTTCACGCGGTCGTACGCGTACATCGGCGTGTGCGAGTGCGCCTCGAGCCCTACCGCGTCGATGCAGTGGTCGGGACCGCGGCCGCCCGTCATCTCGCGGAGCGCGGTGTAGACGTCCACGTCGGTGTAGTCGAGCGTCTCCGCGCCGAGCTTGTCGCGCGCCATGCGCAGCCGGTAGTCCACCCGGTCGATCGCGATCACGCGCTCCGCCCCGAGCAGGAACGCGCTCGCGATCGCGAACAGGCCCACGGGGCCGCAGCCCCACACGGCGACGGTCTCGCCGCCTTTGAGGCCGCAGAGGTCGGCGCCCATGTAGCCGGTGGGATAGATGTCGGAGAGGAACAGCACGCTCTCGTCCGACAGCGTGTCGTCCTCGATCTTGAGCGCGCCCACGTCCGCGAACGGCACGCGCACGTACTGCGCCTGGCCGCCGGCGAAACCGCCGAGCGTGTGCGAGTAGCCGAAGATGCCGCACGGCGAGTAGCCCCATTGCTTCTCGGCGAGCCAGGCGTTCGGGTTCGAGTTCTCGCAGATAGAGTAGAGGCCGCGCTTGCACTGCGCGCACTTGCCGCACGCGATCGGAAACGCGACCACCACGCGGTCGCCCACCGACAAATTCTTCACGCCCGGGCCGAGCTCCACGACCTCGCCCATGAACTCGTGGCCCATGACATCGCCGGGCATCATCGTGGGCACGAAGCCGTTGTAGATGTGGAGGTCCGAGCCGCAGATCGCGGTGGACGAAACCTTGAGGATCGCGTCGCGATCGTTGAGCAGCACGGGGTCGGGCACGTCGCGCACTTCCATGTTGCGGATACCCATCCAGCAGGTGGCTTTCATGACGGAGCTCCTTTGCGGCGCAGCGGCGCGCTCAGTGCGTGGCTTCGGGTGGCGAGGGCTCCCGTTGCGCGGGCTCGCGGGGCATGGGCTCGCGGGAAGCGGACATGGGGCTCTTCGGCGAGCGCTGCGCCAGCGGCTGTGCATGGCGCGGCGTGCTGCCGGCGCTCGCGTCCGACAACAGCACTTCGCCGAGCTCCATCACTTGCTTGAAGCGGCGGAGGTCGTCGCCGATCTGCTGACCGGGCTCCTTGCGGAACATCTTGAGCAGCCCGGACACGATCTTGCCGCCGGGCGGCGCGTAGCTCATCTCGACGGTGACCACGGTGCCTTGCTCGCGCGGCGCGTCGGCGAAGTGCACGGTGCCGCCGTGATACACGGTGGACCCTTCCACCGACCGCCAGGCGATGAGCTCATCCGGTTTGTCGGAGACGATCTCCGACTCCCATGTCGCGCTCGTGCCGAGCGGCCCGCGCGCGCGCCAGCGGGAGCGCCGGTCGCTCACGGTCTCCACCGACTCGATGCCTTCCATGAAGCTCGGGAACCGGGTGAAGTCGCGCCAGTGCGCATACGCCTCCGCGCGCGAGCAGCCCACCGTGATGCTGCGGAGCACGCGGCTCTCGAAGGCCTTGGCGCCGTCGCGCGTGGGCGACTTGCGGGCCTCCGCGAGCTGCTCCGTGCCGAGCACGTCGAGCAGACCCACGCCGAGCACCGCGGCCGTGGCGAGCAGCGTGCGCGCGGGACGCTCCGCCTTGAGCAGCGCGCACGACAGCAGCGCGAGGTCGACCACGTCGCCGGCCACGCGCGAGCCCACCCACTCCTTCGACTCGGGGTTCGAGAGGATGCCGACGCCGCTCGCGATCTCGCGCACGCCCATCCCGCGGAGGATCGCCGCATTGCCTCGCGACGGGCGCACCCCGATCGCGCCCAGCGTGCCGCGCGGCGCGAGCAGCTCGGCGGCCCCCAGCGCGATGCTGAACCAGCCGAGGAACGTCGCAAGCCCGCGTCCGTCGGTGGTGCCGGTCCAGCCTTCGCGGCCGGCTCGTTCGCCGCGGATCGCGCGTCCGGCCGCCGGCCCGTCGTAAGTAAAGGCAGGCGGGCTCGAGCCCGCGAGCGCGTGGGACGAATCCTGCGAAGCCGCCGCTTCGATCGATGCATCGGTTGCCATCGCGACCTCCTTGTCTCGGTGGGGAGCGCATCCTCGCGCTCGCCGAGAAGATGCAACACGCGTGCCGCAAAGGCCCGATGGTCCGCCGAGCCGCCGCTCCTGTACACTGCGCGCGCCGGACTCGGTGGCGGCGGAGAATGGACGATGGCCAGTGACGCGGGCGACGACGAAGCATTTCGACTCCTGTCGATCCGCCCCACGAGCGCCCCGAGCGGCCATAGCGGCCGCAACTGGCTGCTGTACGAGATCGCGCAGGGTGAAAACATAATCAAGGGCTATCGCCAGGGCGATCTGAAGACCGAAACGGTCGAGGTCGAAAGGATCGTGGTGGCCTTGAACGAGCGCCGCCATTCCCCGAAGGGCCGCCGAGGCCCAAAACCGGGGGGTCGGCCGGCCGCTCAAGCCTCGGCGCCGGCCGCCGAGAGCGACGACGAATAGCCGACTGGCGGCTCAGAAACCCGCTCGACCGCTCGGTCCGGAGTGACCCCGGACCCCCCGTAGCCTTTCCGCGGGGCGAGCGGGTATGCTTGCGCGCTCCAACGGATCGCTTTGTTCGAGCCTGCAGGCAATGGTGCCTACATCCTCTTCAGGCGAACGTGCCACCTCGGGAGGGTGCATGGGCAGAAAACTCTACGTCGGCAACTTGCCGTATTCCACGACCGAAGCTTCGCTGCGAGAGGCCTTCAGCGCGCACGGCAAGGTCGACTCCGTCAACGTGATTACCGATCGTGACACGGGCCAGAGCAAGGGCTTCGCGTTCGTCGAGATGGCTTCGGACTCCGAGGCACAGAAAGCGACCGACGCCATGAACGGCCAGACGATGGACGGGCGCCAGATCAAAGTTAGCGAAGCCAAGCCGAAGGGCGCGGGCGGCGGCGGTGGCGGCGGTGGTCGCGGCGGCTACGGCGGCGGCGGCGGCGGTCGCGGCGGTTACGGCGGCGGCGGCGGCGGACGCTACTAGCAGCCCGCGCGGCGCAACACGCGGGTAACGCCCGCCGCGTCGCGCTTCCCCGAAAAGAATAGGGACAGGTTACTTTTTCGCCTGTGCCGGTCTGCGTTCTCGCAGCTCGGTGGGGCGAAAAAGTAACCTGTCCCTATTTCTTTCCGGGCATGAGGCCGGCGACCTTCATGCGGATGCGGTAAACGGCGTCGCACGCAGTGACGTACAGGCTCTTGCCGTCGGCGTCGCCGAACGCGACGTTGGTCGCGCAGATCTGCCGCTTCGGCTCGCCGCCGTAGATCTCCAGGTTCAAGTAGCCGAGCGCGGTACCGCTCGGCGCCGTGATCCGCACGATGCCGGGCCCCGCGCCGCTCGTGGAATAGACGTTGCCCTGCAGGTCCACCTTCATGCCGTCGCCGATGCCGGGACCTTCGGTGAACAGGGTACCCGCGCCGAGCGTGCCGTCGGGCCTCACCTCGTAGCGCATCATCTTCGCGAGCGCGGTGGCGTACAGCCAGCGCTCGTCGGGCGACAGCGCGATGCCGTTCGGGATGCCGCCGAGCGCGGCCGCGTCGAGCACGAGCTTCGACGTGCCGTCGCGGATCAGCCAGATGCCGTTCGGCATCTGCTTGTCGGGATTCTGACCGGCGTCGCGGAGACCGAAGTCGTTGTCGGTGAGATACACGCCGTCGTCGCGCCGCACGACGATGTCGTTCGGTCCGCTGAAGCGCTTGCCGTCGGGCGACCCGCGCGACAGCACCGTGCGCGTGCCGTCCGTCTCGAGCCGGTTCACCGTGCGGTCGTTGTCGGCGCACCAGATGAGCCGGCCCTGCGAGTCGAGGCTCGCGCAGCTCGGCCCGATGAGGAGCACGTGCGACCGGCCGCTGCGGGTCTGCGCGCCGGTGTGGCTCACGTCCGTGCCGCTGTAGCCGGCTTTCTCCATGAACACCGACACCCGTTCGCCGGGCGCGGCGTCGGGCTCGACCTTGTAGAGCACGTTGTCGAGCAGGCCGCTCACGAGCAGATAACCGGACCTGCCCTCCGCCACCCATACCGGCCCTTCGTTCAAGCCGAAGCCGCGCGCGATCTCCTCGGCCTTGGCGTTCGGCGCGACCAGCGCGTCGAGCGCCGGGTCGAGGCGAGTGATGTTGAACGGCTTCGACTGCGGCGCAGGACCGTCGCCGCGCATGCCGGGCGGCGGCGCGGCCGGAGCGCCGGACGGCCCGGGCGCCGGTTGCGCGAACGCGTTGCCGGCCGCGAGCGCGAGCGCGCACAGCACGGCCGGGCCGAGCGAGCAGGCGTGACGAGTCATGTTCCCCCCCGAGGTCGCAGCAGGCTCCATCGTCGCCGACCCTACCCGGCCGTGCAACGACTCGCCGGCCCACCGCGGGTGCCGGGCGATTGGCGCGAATCGCTAATCGTTGGTGCGTGGCGCGAGTCGCTCGCGTGGGCGCGCAGGCCACGCTCGCGTAAGTCGCTGATAACTATGTGGCGCCGCCTTGGCACGAGACTCGCAATAGTCCGCGCACTTGGGTGCTGTTGGGAGCTCGCACATGCAATCGGAAACCCCTGTCTTCGACTCGATGACCACCAAGCTCGTCGCCTGCGTGGTCATCGTGGCGTGTCTCCTGCTCGGGGGCGTTGGTCTGATCCTGCCGATCTTTCCGGGACTGCTGTTCCTCGTGATCGCCGCCGCGGTGGCCGCGCGGCTCTCGCCGGAGTTCAACCGCACGCTGCGCCGCAATCCCACGCTCGCGGGCTACCTCGACAAGATCGACGCCCTCGACGGCCTACCGCTCGGCCAGAAGATCCAGGTGGTGCTTTTGCTCGGAGTGAAGATGCTGATAGACGGCGTCTCGATGATGGTTGCTCTCGTCATGCGGCTCATGAAGGCGGCCGAGCGATGACGCGCTCGGCTCGCCTTCTTCCTTATCTTCTGTTCCTGGTCGCGTGCGCGGGGGTGCTCCTGCTCCACGGCTGCGCCACGCAGCCGCCGCTGCCGAGCGCGCCGCAGCTGCCGGGCTTCCTCCACGGGCTGCTGCACGGTTTTCTGATTCTCTTCAGCTTCATCGGCAGCTTGTTCACCGACGTGCGCATCTACGCGTATCCGAACGCGGGCGGCTGGTACGACTTCGGCTTCCTGCTTGGGGCGATGATGTTCCTCGGCGGCGGCGGCGGGGCGGGCGCACACCGGCGGAGACGCTGAGCAGCAGACGCCCGCGAGCCGATTGTCGAATCTCCGCGCAACGGCCGATAATCGTCGTCGCCCGCCGGCCGGCGCCGGCGCATCATGGAGGCATGGGGCTCGTGACCGCGAAACTTCAGCTCAGCAATCCGCGCGAGCCGTCGCTCGCACCGATCGAAGTCCGTGCGTTGGCCGACACCGGCTCGGTGTTTCTTTGCATTCCGGAGCACGTCCGCCTACAACTCAATCTCGAGCCGCTCGAGCATCGCGAGGTGAAGCTCGCCGACGGCTCGCGCAAGTCGTACCCGTACGTCGGCCCGATCGTCTTGCGGTTCAAGAACCGCAGCGGCTTCGTCGGCGCTCTCGTGCTCGGCGACGAGGTGCTGCTCGGCGCGATCCCGATGGAGGAGATGGACCTCGTCGTGAATCCGCGCGACCGCACCGTCGACGTGAATCCCGATAGCCCGAACATCGCCACGGGCATCTGCAAGCGCGCCGCCTGACCGCGCCGCCCCCCCTGCGGCCGCAGTCACGAAAATAGGGACATGCCGGTTTTCGGCGGCGTGCCGCGAGCCGCCCGCCTCCGCGGAAAACCAGCATGTCCCTAATTTCGTGGCATGAACCTTGCTGCCTCCTTCGTTTCGGCCCACGCACGACAAGGAGAGCAGCATGGAGCACAACGAACGCCGCAATCAGGGACAACAGTCGCAGGGCGACCGCTCGCGCGCCGGATCCGGGCGCGACAACGACCGCCGCGAGTTCAGCGACGACCGGTTCGGCAGCCAACGCTATGACGAGCAGCAGCGCGAGCCGCAGCGCGGCGGCTCGCAGCCCGAGGACGTCTACTCGCACCGGCCAGGCTCGCAGGAATTCGGCTCGCCCTATGGGTCCACCGACGACCGGCAGCATGAGCGCAACTTCGGAAGACATGAGCGCGACTACGGCGGGTCCGACGCGGGCTACGGCGCGCGCCGCGGCTACGAGGATCAACGCTACCGCAACGAGCAGCGCTTCTCGCCGGACTGGTCGCGCGACGACGCGCAGGCGCGCCAGTCCGACGATCCGTACTACGCGCGCAATCGCGGCTACGGCGAGCCGCAGGGCGGACGAGCGCCCGGCGGCTGGCGCGGCGACCAAGACCGCACCACCACGGCCGAGCAGCGCGAACGCGGCTTCGAGCCGCGCGGCATGCGCCGCGGCGAGCAGCACGACGCCGACCGCGACCTCGGCGCGAGCTATCCCCACGGTTATCCATGGGGCAGCCGCGGGCAAGAGTCGCAGAATCGGCAGGACGAGGACGAGCGCCACTACCGCGGCTACTACTCGCGCCAGTATCGGCCGTTCTCGTATCCGGGCGGCAGCGGCCATCTGTTCACGGAATCGTGGACGCTCACCGGTCCGCACACGGGCCGCGGCCCGAAGGGCTGGAAGCGCTCCGATCAACAAGTGATCGAAGAGGCATCGCAGCGGCTCGAGCGCGACGGCGAGGTGGACGCCACCGACATCGAGGTGCTCGCGGAGAGCGGCGTGATCACGCTGCGCGGCAGCGTGCCCGACCGTGCCACGAAGCGCCGTGCCGAGGAATGCGTGGAGTCGATCTACGGTGTGCGCGACGTGATGAACGAGCTCCGCGTGATGTCGCGCGACGAGGAGTCGCGATCCGCACGCTCGACGCAGGGCTCGCAGCCGACGTCGCAACGGTCGCAACGCGGCCGCGGCGCGCAGGCGTCGCAGTCCTCGCAATCGTCGCAGTCGTCGTCGCCGGGCGCGCGCTCGAGCGGGACGAGTCCGTCGTCCGCGTCGCAAGCGTCTCAAGCGCCGTCGAGCGAAGAGACCAATACGCAGAAGCACTGACTGCAGGGCGAAACGCGGCGGCGCTCACGGTAAGGCGACATAAGCGATGACGCGAAGCCCGAACGTGAGCGCCTCCTCGCGCCGGCTTGGGCGCGCGGCGTACAGTGTGCGCATGGGCACTCATATCAAACGCGGCCCCGGGCGCCTCGCGCTCGCCGTCGCGCTTTGCGCCGCGGCTGTGGCGGCACTCGGCAAGGAGCCGGTGCGGCGCACACTCGGCGTGCGTCAGGGACCCGAGAAGGTGTTCGACGTGCCGATCGGCGAAATCGTGCCGGCGCTCGCGGGCGCGAAGCCGACCGGCGTGAACGGACGGGTCGGCGGCGAGCTCGTGTTCTGGGGCTATACCCTGGCGGATGGCCGCAAGGCGAACTTGTTCGCGTGCGCGCTGCTGGCCGATGTCGACTGCGCGGCGCGCGTCCAGCTCGTGTGCCCGTCCGGCGTCAAGCAGCAGGAGTCTCGCGAAGTGCCCGGCAAGTTGACGCACCGGGTATGCCGGCCGATCGCCACGTCGCAGCCGAGCACCGCCCGTCCCGGCTGCGACGACGACGAGAATCAGGCGAATCTGCTCGCCGGGCTCGTCGAGTGCGGCTGAGATCGTGAGCTGGAAAAGAAAGGGCCCGGCTCCCTTGGGGTCTGGCCCTGTTCCTTGCCGCGGCACCGCGGCGAAAAAGTAACCTGTCCCTATTTGCCGCTGAAGTCGAAGATGTCTTCGCTCTTCGGCCGGTCCATGTCCTTTTCCCACTGCTCCCAGATGTGCGCCCACGGGCGGCCGTAGATATCGGGGATCTCGTACTCGATCTTGGTGCCGGGCGTGACGGGCGTGGCCTGACCGTTCACCGGGTAGATCGTGGGCACGCACTCGATGAACACGTACGGGTCGCCTTCGTTCAACTGGCTCATCTTCACGAAGTTGCGCACGATGCGCACGGGCTCCACTAGCGCCTCGGGGTCGTAGAAGATCGACTCGTGGTTGAGTCCGAGGAACTTGCCGCTCGCGTCGCGATTCGGAGTGTAGATCTCCACCGTCTGCAGCTTGCTCGAGAACTCGGGCGCCGAGTGCACCTTCCAGCCCTGGATGTTCGACGTCCAGGTGATCAGCGTGTCCTTGTCCCAGAAGCCGATGGTCTCGCCGTACCAGCGCGGCACGTCCGCGCCGATGCGCGGCACCGCGCCTTCCATGTTGAAGCTGCGGCCGATCTCGATGTTGGTGATGAAGTTGCGCGCAACGCCGGCCATGATCTGCACCATCTCCGGCGTGACCATGATGTAGTGCTCCCACGTCGCGGCCTGGTGCCAGCGGCGCATGAAGCCCTCGGGCCAGCAGAACTGCGACGGCCACATCGGCTTGTTGTCGTTGCCGTGGTGGAACGCCTCCTGAACCATGCGCGTCTGGTATTCGGGCGTGAGCAGTGACAACACCGTCGTCATCTGCAGGTTGCGCATGTTGTACCAGTAGTTGTTGTTCGGCGTGCGGCCCGGGTGCATGTAGCGCCCGTTCCACTCGTTCGGCAACGTTTGATAGGTGTGCTGCGTGGGACCGCCGCGCTTCTTCGTCTCGGCGAGCAGCGCCTCATAGTGCTCTTGCGCCGTCTTGAACGGATACGGGCTCACGATCGCCTCGCGCGGATAGTCGCGGTCGCAATAGCCCCATGCGGCCGAGCCCGGCGGCTTGTCGCCGATCACGCTCTGGCGCGCGGCCCACTGGTCCTCGATCGCGGCCGGCGCGTTGCAGCGGAAGTAGCGCTTGTCGGTCCAGAGCGCCTTGTCCTTGTAGAAGTCCTTGGTGGTGAAGAGGTCGGTCGGGAGCGGCTCGATGCCGGGCGGGTGATCGCCGTTGCGCGCGCCGCCGATGAACGTGGGCGCGGGCGGCTGAGCGCCGGCCGCTCCGGGCGGAGCGCCGCCTCCGGGCGGAGCACCGCCGCCGCCTCCCGGTCCGAACTGCCGGCGCACCGTGGGACCGACGACCGGATACTTGCTCTGGTCGTTGATGTCGGCCTTGAGCGGCGCGGCGCGGCCGACGCTCTTGAAGTCGATCTTGGCGGTTGCTTGCGCGAATGCCGTGGTGACGGCGAGCGGCGCCAGCACTGCGACGGCCAGCGCGCCTACTAGGTTCTTATTCATGGCTTCCCCCGGTGGTGCTTTCGAAGCACGATCCCTCGCCGATGGTATGTTCAAACCGGCACGACGGCTAGGCGCGAACCTCTAGGAACGTCAAGCCTCCGCGGAAAATAGGGACATGCTGCTTTGTCGTTCGATGAGCCCAATTCGCCGGGGCCGGCTCCCGCAGCTCGATGAGTGGCCCTTGTGACAGCGCACGAGGCCGGCCGGCGAAAAATCAGCATGTCCCGATTTTTCGCCGGTATACTGCGGGCAGTGCGCCGACAGGGCGCCACCCGCCCGCGGCAAGGGAACACTCCCATCTGTCTCGTTCGCAATTGCGTGCGTGTAAACCTTCTTTCAGCCTGATTCAGCGGGTAGCAGGCGCCAAATGAAAGGAGGTCGTCATGACCGCTTCGCAGTCGCTCCCGCCTCGTCCGTCTCTCGAATCGCTCCGCAAACAGGCCAAGAAGCTCGCGCGTGACCGCGCCATCCCGCTGCGCGCCGCCCAGCTCGCGCTCGCGCGCGACTACGGCTTTGCGGGCTGGGAAGAGCTCGTCGCCGAAGTCGCTCGACGGCTGGGCCACGGGCTCGAGTGGGCCGCCGGTCAGGCTCGACGCGCAATTCACGACAACGACGTCGAGCGGCTGAAGCAGCTGCTCGCGGAGCATCCGGCGTTGCTGTCCTGGCAAGGCGACGACGGCGAGGGGGGCCTCCTCCGAATCGCCACGAGCTCGTTCGGCGACAGCTTCGACCCGGTCAACGAACAGCACTTCACTCGCGCGGCGTGCGCCGAGCTGCTCATCGACGCCGGCGCCGCCGTGACGCCGCGAATCGTCGCCGGCATCCTCGACGGCCGCGCGCGCGGCCTGCTTCAGTTGCTCCTGCGAAAGGGCGTGCTGCCGCGCACGCTCGACGTGCTCGCGGCGCAGGGCGCGCTCGACGCGGTTCGCGCCGCGCTCGACGGCGGCACGCACGAGCTCGCGACGGTGAACGACGCGTTCGTCCGCGCCTGCACCTTCCAGCACGAGCCGCTCGCAGCGCTGCTGCTGGAACGATCCATTGCGGGCGATCCCGAGCTCGGCGCACGCGTCGATGGCAGCGTCGGCCGCTCCGGATTCGTCCTGAGCTTCATGCACCTGTCCGCCTCGCACGACGCGATCCGGCGGGCGGCAGCCTTCGGGCTCTGGAAAGTGTTCGTCATGGAACGCGTCACCCGCACGATCGTGGAGCGCCCCGGCCACAAGGAGAACGTCAACGACGTCGGCGCCGGCGACCTCGACGCATTCGTCGGCTGGCTCCGGCACGAGCCCTGGCTGCTCGGCGACGACCTCGTGGGGTTCCAGGTCGAGCTCATCGAGGCGGCCGTCCTGAACGATCGCGAGAGCTTCATCGCCGCGCTGCTCGAGCTCGACCCGGCGATCCTCCGCGGCCGCCCGCCGCCTGCCACGCAAGCGTTCGTGCACGCATTCACCTACGCGCGCACCAAGCTCATTCCGCTGTTGACCCGCGTTTGGCCCCTGCCCGACGACCTGCCGCACGCGGCCGGCATCGGCGACCTCGCGCGCGTGAAGCAATGGTTCGACGCTTCGGGCGCGCCGGCGCTCGGCGACGCGCGCGCGCACCATCCCGGCAACGACGCGGGCACTCGCGCCAATCTCAACTGGAATCCGTTCGCGGTCCAGCACGTGCTCGACGAGGCGCTCGCATGGTCCGTGGTGAACCGTCACTTCGAGGTTGCGGACTTCTTGTTGAAGCACGGCGCCGACATCAACACGAGCTGGAGCTCGCATGAGCCCGCGAGCATGCTGCACGAGCTCGTGTTTCACGCGAACTACGAGTCGATGCAGTTCCTCATCGATCGCGGCATCGACATGACCATCAAGGACTATCGGTGGAACGCGACGGCCGCGGGTTGGGCGTTCCACGCCGCGCGCGACGAGAAGATGGCGCAATGGCTCACGGACGCGGAACGGCAGCGGCAACCACGCGCGTGATGAGCGAGGGCGGCAATCGCCCGCGGGTTGCCGACCGGCCTCCGTCGCCGAGCCGGCTTGTATCAGTACCCGCGCGTCTCGCCGAACGGCGAACGGCTCGCAATCGTGATTGCCGACGGCCTCAGGGCCGACATTTGGGTCTACGACAAGCGCGGGAGCACGACT
The DNA here is from genome assembly GCA_036274615.1 of Gammaproteobacteria bacterium. Taxonomy (GTDB): domain Bacteria; phylum Pseudomonadota; class Gammaproteobacteria; order Steroidobacterales; family Rariloculaceae; genus FEN-1219. Next base: position 22,594 of record DASUFK010000109.1, read on the forward strand.
CGCATTACCTACGAGGGCGTGAATACCAGCCCGGTATGGACTCCGAACAATCGGCGGGAACTTCGATCTCGCGCCCGACGGCGAGCGCTTCGCAGTCTTGCTCCCGGCCGAGGACCCGAGCTCCCTCGAGTCTCACCCGCTGATGCTGCACGTCGGTTTCTTCGACGGGCTGCGGCGCCGCGCGAGCCTAGCGGGACAACAGCGCCCGTAGGCCGGTGACATCGGCCGCGGTTCCACGGCCCGTCCCCCGTTTGAACCAGCGCTCGGCGCACCGTCTACGGGGATTGACAGTGCACCACGCAATCTGCCGATATGGCGGGATTCAGGGGAGGACCTCCATGCGCTCGATCATCACCGCTCTGCTGCTCGCCGCCGCGCTCGCTGCACCCGCGTCCGTGCTCGCGCAGAACGCGAAGTGCGACCGCGCGTGTCTCACCGGCGTGCTCACCCAATATCTCGACTCGCTCGTGGCGCACGATCCGAAGAAGGCGACGCTGGCGACCGGCGCGCGCTTCACCGAGGACGGACAGGAGCTCGCGATCGGCGAAGGGCTCTGGAAAACCGCGTCGAAGGTGCGGCCGAACCGCCGCGACTATCTCGACGAGCGCGAGAGCACGGCCGCCGTGCACGCGGTGATCGAGGAGAACGGCTCGCCGGTGCTGTTCGCCGCCCGGTTGAAAGTGGCGAACCGCAAGATCGCCGAGATCGAGACGATGGTCGTGCGCAACGTGCAGGAGGGCGTGCTGTTCATGCCGGACGAGCTGTCGAAGCCGTCGCCGATGCTCGACGCGCCGCCGAAGTCCGCGCTGATGCCGCGCGACCGGATGATCGAGATGGCGCTGCGTTATCCCGGCGGCCTACGCGTGGGCAGCTTCGAGAAGTCGAACGCGGTGTTCGGCACCGACGCGTACCGCTTCGAGAACGGCGTCCGCATGGCCGGCAAGGGTTGCACGTTCCGGCCGCCGAGCTGCGAGGACCTGCGCGCGCAACAGTTGCCGACGCTGTCCGCCATCAAGGCCGACGTCGTGGCCGTCGACGAGCAGAACGGCGACGTGCTGCTCTACATGAACTTCGGCCCCGGCTCGCTTCCGGGCCCGCAGAGCGCCGGCAAGTCGCTCGTGACCTTCGAGGCGTTCAAGATCTACGGCGGGGCGATCCACGCCGTGGAGGCCGTGCTCGAGGGCGCGCCCGAAGGCTCCCCGCGCGGCTGGTAAGTAGGGACGGGTTACTTTTTCGGCGGAAAATCGGGACAGGTTCGGATTTCCGCCGAGCCAGCGGAGGGCACGCCATGAAGAAATCCAGCATGTCCCTAATTTCGCTCGGCAGGTCGAGCATTCGGGTGGCGCCGCTCGCGCTCGGCGGCAACGTGTTCGGCTGGACGGCCGACGAGCGGCGCTCGTTCGAGGTGCTCGACGCGTTCGTCGCCGCGGGCTTCAACCTCGTCGACACGGCGGACGTGTACTCGATCTTCGTGAAGGGCCACGTGGGCGGCGAGTCCGAGAGCACGATCGGCCGCTGGCTCGAGAAGCGCGGCCGGCGTGACGACGTGGTGATCGCCACCAAGGTGGGCATGCACATGGGCGCGGCCGGCACGGGGCTCTCGCGCAAGCACATCATGGCGGCCGCCGAGGCGTCGCTGCGCCGGCTCAAAACCGACTACATCGACCTCTATCAAGCGCACAAGGACGACCCGAGCGTGCCGCTGGAGGAGACGCTCGGTGCGTTCGCGGAGCTCATCGAAGCCGGCAAGGTGCGGGCGATCGGCGCATCGAACTACGAAGCGAACCGGCTCGCGGCGGCGCTGCGCACCAGTGACACGCTCGGCCTGCCGCGCTTCGAGACGATGCAGCCCTGGTACAACCTCTACGACCGCGTGTCGTTCGAGGGCCCGCTGCAGGATCTCTGCCGGCGCGAGGAGCTCGGCGTGATTCCGTACTTCGGGCTCGCGAGCGGCTTTCTCACGGGCAAGTACCGCTCCGAGAAGGACCTCGAGGGCAGCGCGCGCGCCTATCGAGTGAAGACGATGATGAACGAGCGCGGCTTCAAGATCCTCGCCGCGCTCGACGCGGCGGCCAAGGACTACGACGCCACGCCGGCGCAGATCGCACTCGCCTGGCTGCGCGCACACGGCGTGGTCGCGCCGATCGCGAGCGCCACGAGCGCGAAGCAGCTGGAGGAGCTGGTCCGCTTCGCGCGCATCGAGCTCCTGCCCGACACCGTGGCGAAGCTCGACGCCGCGAGCGTCGGCGGCGAGCAGCCCCCGCC
>DASUFK010000110.1:0-13260 GCA_036274615.1 Gammaproteobacteria bacterium
GTCAGCACCGCCGCCACCTACACGGCGCAGCGCTCGCGCACCGTCTGCTATCTGTCGGCCGAGTATCTGCTGGGCCCGCATCTCGGCAACAACCTCATCAACCTCGGCATCTACGACGAGGTGCGCGACGCGGTGCGCGAAGTGGGCCTCGATTTCGACGTGCTGCTCGCGCAGGAGCCCGAGCCCGGGCTCGGCAACGGCGGTCTCGGCCGGCTCGCGGCCTGCTTCATCGATTCGCTGGCCACGCTCGAGATCCCGACGCTCGCCTACGGTATCCGCTACGAGTTCGGCATCTTCCACCAGGAGATCGTCGACGGCTGGCAGGTGGAGAAGACCGACAAGTGGCTCACGTTCGGCAATCCGTGGGAGATCGCGCGGCCGGAGTGGGCCGTGGAGGTGAAGCTCGGCGGGCACACCGAGCAGTACCTCGACGATCTCGGCCGGCTGCGCGTGCGCTGGGTGCCGGCGAAGATCGTGAAGGGCGTGCCGTACGACACGCCGATCCTGGGCTTCAGAAACTACACTGCCAACACGCTGCGCCTCTGGCGCGCCGAGGCGCCGGAGTCGTTCGACTTCGCGGTGTTCAACCGCGGCGACTACTACGGCGCCGTCAATCAGAAGGTCACCTCGGAGAACTTGAGCAAGGTCCTCTATCCCAACGACCAGGAGACGCGCGGCAAGGAGCTCAGGCTCGAGCAGCAGTACTTCTTCGTGTCGTGCTCGCTGCAGGACATGTTCCGCGTGCTCGACGTACAGCGGATACCGCTCGAGCGCCTGCACGAGAAGTTCGCCGTGCAGCTCAACGATACGCATCCCGCGATCGCAGTGGCGGAGCTCATGCGGCTGCTCGTCGACGTGCACGCCATGCCGTGGGATACGGCGTGGGGCATCACTTGCAAGACGATGGCCTACACGAATCACACGCTCCTGCCCGAGGCGCTCGAGTGCTGGCCCGTGGGACTGTTCGGACGCGTGCTGCCGCGCCATCTCGAGATCGTCTACGAGATCAACGCGCGGTTCTTGGACGACGTGCGGCTACGCAGCTTCGGCGACGAGGGCAAGATCGCCGCGCTGTCGCTCATCGACGAGCACGGCGAGCGTTACGTGCGGATGGCACATCTTGCTTGCGTCGGCAGCCACGCGGTGAACGGCGTCGCGGCGCTGCACACCGAGCTCTTGAAACGCAACGTGCTCGGCGAGCTCTACAACCTCTGGCCGGAGCGTTTCTCGAACAAGACCAACGGCGTCACGCCGCGCCGTTGGATCGCGCTCGCGAATCCGCGGCTCTCGAGCCTGCTCGACGAGGCGCTCGGCGTGGGATGGGTGCGCGACCTCGACGAGCTGCGGGCTCTCGAGAGGCGGGTGGACGACGCCGGCTTTCGCGACCGCTGGCACGCGATCAAGCGCGCCAACAAGGAGGAGCTCGCCGCGCGAGTGGCTCAATATTCCGACGTGCCGGTGAACGTCGACTCGATGTTCGACGTGCAGGTGAAGCGCATCCACGAGTACAAGCGCCAGCACTTGAACATCCTGCACGTCGTGGCGCTCTACCACAGGCTCAAGAGCGGGCAGGTGAGCGACATGGTGCCGCGAACCTTCATCTTCGGCGGCAAGGCGGCGCCCGGCTACCATCTCGCGAAGCTCATGATCAAGCTCATCAACTCGGTCGGCAGCGTGCTCAATCGTGACCACGAGACGCGTGACGTGCTCCGCGTGATGTTCCTGCCGAACTTCAACGTGACGAATGGGCAACGAATCTATCCGGCGGCCGACCTGTCCGAGCAGATCTCGACGGCCGGCAAGGAAGCGTCGGGCACCGGCAACATGAAGTTCTCGATGAACGGCGCACTCACGATCGGCACGCTCGACGGCGCGAACGTGGAGCTGCGGGACGAGATCGGCGCGGAGAATTTCTTCCTGTTCGGCCTCACGGCGCCCGAGGTGGACGAGCTGCGCCGGAGCGCGTATAGCCCCATGGACTGTTACCGGCGCGACCCGGAGCTCGCCACCGTCATCGACCTGATCCGCAGCGGATTCTTCTCGCGCGGCGACGCGGAGCTCTTCGAGCCGCTGATCGCCGGTCTGCTCGCCTTCGATCCGTACTTCGTGCTCGCCGACTTCGCGGCGTACGTCGAGTGTCAAGGTCGCGTCGCCGACGCGTATCGGGACCGCGACCGCTGGACGCGGATGTCGATCTTGAACGCCGCGCGCACCGGCAAGTTCTCTTCCGACCGCACCATCCGCGAGTACTGCCGCGACATCTGGCGCGTGCAGCCGGTGCCGATCAAGCACTGCTCGCTCTCGGACCGCGATGCTATGATCTAAAGCGATCCCGTGGTTGCCAGAACGCCCGAACGCGCTGGCTAGGAGTCTGTGCGGCTTCTGCCGCCGAGACTCCTAGCGAGCTGTAAGCCGCCGCTGCGGCGCCAAACTGCCTTGAGCCGCCCAAAAGTATTCATCTATCGGCCGGTGGACGAGAGCGGAGCGTCGCATGCCGCGCTCGCGAGCGCCGGTTGCGACGTGGTGGTCGCCGAGCCCGACGCGCAGCGCACGCACCTCGCGGAGCTCGCGCGAGGCGCCGACGCGCTGCTCGGGGCCACGTTTCGCGGCGTCATCGACCGCGAATTCCTCACGCTCTCGCCGACTCTGCGAATCGTCGCGAAATACACGATCGGCGTCGACGACGTCGATCTCGACGCCGCCACGCAGCTCGGCGTGCTCGTCACCCACTGCCCCACGGAGGCGAACTGGGGCGGCGTGGCGGAGGGCACGCTCGCGCTGATGCTCGCGCTGCTCAAGCGGGTGCGGGAGCGCGACCGGCACGTGAAGGCCGGCGGCTGGCGCGACTCGCCGGTGTACGGCACGTACGTCGGCGCGCGCGGCGACGGTTACCGCGGCATCACGATCGGCATCGTCGGCCTCGGCCGAGCCGGCGGCCGGGTGGTGGAGCTGCTGGCCCCGTGGCGCGCGCGCGTGCTCGCGGCCGACCCCTACGTGGACGCGGCGAAGTTCGCACGGCTCGGCGCCGAGCGCGTCGATCTCGATACGCTGCTGCGCGAGTCCGACGTGGTGACGCTGCACTGCAATCTCACCGCGGAGACCCGCGGTCTGGTCGATCGCCGCCGTCTGGGACTCATGAAGCACACCGCCGTGCTGATCAACACCGCGCGCGGCAGCGTCGTGGACGTGGAAGCGCTCTGCGACGCGCTCGAGGGCGGGCTGCTTGCGGCCGCGGCGCTCGACGTGCTGCCCGAGGAGCCGCCGCCGCGCGCCGCGCGCGTGCTGGCGCTCGGCGACAGGATCTTGCTCACGCCCCACATGATCGCCGCGAATCAAGGCGGCACGCTCGGCGCGGCGATTCCCTGGGCCACGGCCGCCGTTCTCGCCGCGCTGCGCGGCGAAGTGCCCGACAGCGTTTACAATGGCGACGCCGTCGCGCGGTGGCGCGCGCGGTTCGCGGGGTGCCCGCTGTTGAGGAGCACGGTCGATGATCAAGGTTGAGGAGCTCGGCAAAAAGCTCGGCCAGCTCGAGGCCGTGGCCCGCACGCTCGGGGGCGCCACGATCGTGATGATCCAGGGGGCGCTCGTGCTGGGCGTCTGCGTCATCGCCGGGCTCAGGCCTACACCTGCGGCGGCGCACCACTCGTTCGCCGTCCACTTCGTGGCCGACAAGGTCGTGAACGTCTCCGGCACGGTCACCGAGTTCAGCTTCCGCAACCCGCACGGCCTGATCGCGCTCACGGTCAAGGGCCCGCAGGGCGAGGAGCAAGCGTGGAAGGTCGAGACCAACTCGCCGAACATCCTGCGGCGCCGCGGCTGGACCGAAACCTCGATCAAGCCCGGCGACAAGGTCACGATCGAAGGTTACCCCGCGCGTGACGGCTCGAGCTTCATGCGTGTCTACAAAGTGACGTTTCCGGACGGCCGCGAGCTCGTCGGCCAGCGGCCGGATCCCACGGTCACGGACGGCAAGGATTAGCGATGCGGGTCTCGTGCGGTTCCGGCCTCCCGGCCCTCGTCCTCGCGGTCTGCTGCGGAGCGACGTTCGCCGCGTCGGCGGCGCCCGACCTCGAGAGCTTTTGGACGCCGAAGCTCGAGCGCGCGCGTTCAGGCCAGGCGCTCATCGACGAGCTGCCGAAGGCAGCCGTGCTCATCAACGACACGGGTGCCGGCGAGCTCGCGGCCGGCGACTTCGCCGGGCTCAAGTTGAAGCCGGGCGCGATCGAGCAGGTCAAGGCCTACGACTACAAGCAGGAGCTCAAGCGCGAGAACACCTGCAATGCGCCGTCGGTGGCGTTCTTCATGCAGGCGCCGTTTCCGATGGAGATCTATCAGGGCGAGAAGCTCATCGTGCTCAAGATGGAGTACTTCGACCTCTATCGCGTGATCTTCCTCGACGGACGGCCGCATCCGCCCGCCGGTGCTCCGCATTCCAAGGCCGGCCATTCGGTGGGGCACTGGGACGGCGACACGCTCGTCGTCGACACCACGCACATCGAGGCCGGCACGTTCATGAACAACGGCTTCAACCACAGCGAAGCGCTCCACATGGTCGAGCGGTTCCGCATGAGCCCCGACGGCAAGACGTTGTGGCTCACGCAGCTCTACGACGACCCCGCGACGTTCGAGGGCCTGGCCGCGCGCTACATGGCCTGGACGCGCAAGCCCGGCGACTTCGTCTATCCGTACGACTGCGATCCGAGCTATGGCGAATAGCAACGGCGCCGCGGGCGCGTTGCAGTCGGACGTGCGCCCGCGCGAGGTCTGGGCGTGGGCAATGTACGACTTCGCCAACTCGGGCTACACCACCGTCGTCATCACGGCGGTATTCAACGCCTACTTCGTCGGAGTCGTGTGCCGCGGGGCGAGCTGGGGTACGTTCGCCTGGACGCTCGCATTGTCGGTGAGCTATGCGCTCATCATCGTGACCGCGCCGGTGCTCGGGGCCTACGCCGACACGCACGCGGCGAAGAAGCGGCTGCTCGCGATCACCACCGCGGGGTGCGTCGGCGGCACCGCGTTGCTGGCCATCGTCGGGCCCGGAGATCTGGCGCTCGGCTTCGCGCTCGTGGCGCTGTCGAACGTGTTCTTCGGCACCGGGGAGAACATCGCAGCCGCCTTCTTGCCGGAGCTCGCCCGCGGCGACGCGCTCGGCAAGGTGTCGGCATGGGGCTGGTCACTGGGTTACCTCGGCGGCTTGACCACGCTCGGCGGGTGCTTGGCGTACGTGATTTGGGCAAGAGGGCACGGCTATACGGAAGCCCAGTTCGTTCCGATCACGATGCTGATCACCGCGGGGGTGTTCGCCCTCGCGAGCGCGCCCACGTTCCTGCTGCTGAAGGAGCGCGCCGTTCCGCAGCGGGCCCGAGCGGGCACCGGCCTGCGCGCGTTGGCGCGCGTCACGCAGACCTTGCGGCACGCCGCGCAGTTCAAGGACCTGTTGCGCTTCTTGGGCTGTATCGTGCTGTACCAGTCCGGCGTGCAAACCGTGATCGCATTGGCGGCCGTTTACGCTCAGGAGGCGATGGGCTTCACGACGCAAGACACGATCGTGCTCGTGCTGCTCGTGAACATCACCGCGAGCATAGGCGCGTTCCTGTTCGGGCAGTGGCAAGACCGGTTGGGCCACCGCAAGACTCTGGCGCTCACGCTCCTCGGGTGGTGTGCGATGGTGCTGATCGCGTATGTGACCACCACGCGCGGCGGCTTTTGGGTGGCCGCGAACATCGCGGGCCTGTGCCTCGGTGCGAGCCAGTCGGCCGGCCGCGCATTGGTGGGGTACATGACGCCGGAAGACCGGCACGCCGAATTCTTCGGGCTGTGGGGGCTCGCCGTGAAGCTTGCTTCGATCCTCGGGCCGCTCACCTACGGCGCGATCACGTGGCTCACCGACAACGACCATCGCAGCGCGATGCTGATCACCGGCATGTTTTTCGTGCTCGGGCTCGCGATGCTCAAGCTCATCGATCCCGAACGCGGCCGGCGCGCAGCGGTTGCCGCCGCCTAACCGCGCTCGGCTCGAGCGTGCGGCCACCTTCGTTCCGCGGCATATGCCGATTCCAGCTTGATCGTTGGCTTGGCGTCGGCGTTCGGGCATCGTAACGCCCCTATTCAAGCGCTCAGGGCCTAGGTTCGCGTGGCCGAACGAAAAATTCTGTTCCTGTTCCCCGGTCAGGGCTCGCAGTACCGGGGCATGGGCAAAGACCTCGTCCAGGAATTCCCCGTCGCCCGCGAGCTCTATGCGCGCGCCAGCGAAGTCGTCGGCTACGACATGGCCGAGCTGTCGTTCGAGGATCCTCGCGAAGAGCTCGGCCGCACACGTTTCACCCAGCCCGCGCTGCTCACCCATCACGTCGCCTGCCTCGAGTCGTTCCGCAGCTTGGCGGGCGACCGCGTCAAGCCGGCGCTCGCGGCGGGGCACAGCCTCGGCGAGTACACCGCGCTCGTCACCGCGGGCGCGCTCACGTTCGAGGGCGCGCTCCGGCTCGTCAAGCGGCGCGGCGAGCTCATGAGCGAGCTCGGCAAGGGCGGAATGCTCGCCACGGGGCTGGATCTCGCGACCGCTACCGCGCTCGCGGAAAAGCACTTCTGCGGGATCGGCGGCTGGAACCTCGAGGACCAGACCGTGATCGCCGGCGACAATCCCGATCTCGACAAGCTGAGCGCGGATCTCGCGGCCCAGGGCAAGCGCGGCGGCGTGCGGCTCGCCACCGAGGGCGCGTTCCATACCTATCTCATGGTGGGCGCGGCTCAGCAGTTCCGCCCGGAGCTCGAGAAGGCCGAGCTCGGCCCGCTCACACTGCCGGTGCTGTCGAACTTCACCGGCAAGTTGCACGAGCCCGACGCCGGCGCGATCCGTGCGCGGCTGTTCTTCCAGCTGTTCAATCCGGTCCGCTGGGTCGACTGCATGAACGCGGCGATCGGCTCAGGCGTAGACACGGTCGTCGAATTCGGCGGCGGCATCGGCAAGGGCGAGGGGCCCGACGGCAAACGCCCCAACCTCGAGTCGATCGTCAAGAAGTCCTGGAAGGGACGGGAGCCGCAGGTGCAGCACCTGCCGGCGATCAACGCAGCCACCCTACGCGCGACGGCGCAGCAGCTACTCGGAGCTTGAGACACATTCGGGCGTCGTCCGCAGGCCCGCGCGCGGCGGACCGCGGCCGCCCTCAACGAAATTCACGACAGGAGCGATAGAGCATCATGGGAGCGAACAAAGAACCACACGGCGGGCAGCTCAAGAATCTGTATCTCGACGCGGCCGGCGTAGCCGCCGAGAAGGCGCGCGCACGCGATCTGCCGTCGTGGGACCTCACGATGCGCCAGACCTGCGACGTCGAGATGCTGCTGAACGGCGCGTTCTCGCCGCTCGAGGGCTTCCTCGAGGAGCAGGACTATCGCAAGGTTCTGTCCGACATGCGGCTCGCGAGCGGTGTCTTGTGGCCGATGCCGGTGAACCTGGACGTCACCGCGGCGTTCGCAGACAAGCTCAAGAAGGGCGACCACATCGCGCTCCGCGACGCCGAAGGCGTGCTCGTGGCGACGATGGAGGTGTCGGCCATCTATCGTCCGAACAAGGAGCTCGAGGCCCGCTCCGTGTTCGGCACCACCGACGAGAAGCACCCCGGCGTGAGCTACCTCATGCGCCGCGCGAACGAGGTGTACCTCGGCGGCAAGCTGCGCGGCGTCGAGCCGCCGATGCACTACGACTTCAAGCACCTGCGCGACACGCCTCAGGAGCTGCGCGACCGTTTCCAAAAGCTCGGTTGGCGCAAGGTGGTGGCGTTCCAGACGCGCAACCCGATGCACCGCGCGCACCAGGAGCTCACGTTCCGCGCCGCGCGCGACGTCGAGGCGAATCTCTTGATCCAGCCCACGGTGGGCATGACGAAGCCGGGCGACGTGGACCACTACACGCGCGTGCGCTGCTACGAGCACCTCATCACGCACTATCCCGAGCAGACCACCGCGCTCTCGCTGTTGCCTCTCGCGATGCGCATGGGCGGGCCGCGGGAAGCCATGTGGCACGCGATCATCCGCAAGAACTACGGCTGCACGCACTTCATCGTCGGCCGCGATCACGCGGGTCCGGGCATCGACAGTCAGGGCAAGCCGTTCTACGGCCCGTATGACGCACAGAAGCTCATGAAGCAGTACGAGGAAGAGCTCGACATCACCATGGTGCCGTTCAAGAACATGGTCTACGTCGAGGACAAGGCGCAGTACTTCCCCGAGGACGAGCTCGAGAAGGGCTGGCGCACGCTCGACATCTCCGGCACGGAGCTCCGCCGCCGCCTGCAGGAAGGCGCCGACATCCCCGAGTGGTTCTCGTTCCCCGACGTGGTCGCGGAGCTGCGCCGCACGCATCCGCCGCGCCACAAGCAGGGCTTCACCGTATTCTTCACCGGTCTTTCGGGCTCGGGCAAGTCCACGGTGGCGAACGCGCTCATGGTGAAGCTCATGGAGACGGGCGGGCGGCCGGTGACGCTGCTCGATGGCGACGTCGTGCGCAAGCACCTGTCGAGCGAGCTCGGTTTCTCGAAGGAGCACCGCGACTTGAACATCCAGCGCATCGGCTACGTCGCGAGCGAGATCACGAAGAACGGCGGCATCGCGATCTGCGCGCCGATCGCGCCGTACGCGGCCACGCGCAAGATCGTGCGCGAGATGATCGAGCCGCTCGGCGGCTTCCTCGAGATCCACGTCGCCACGCCGATCGAGGTCTGCGAGGGGCGCGACCGCAAGGGCCTCTACGCGAAGGCGCGCGCGGGCATCCTCAAGGGCTTCACCGGCATCGACGACCCGTACGAGGTGCCCGAGAAGCCGGAGATGAAGCTCGACACGTCCGAGCTGTCGCCCGACCAGTCGGCGCACCGCATCCTCGTCAAGCTGGAGTCGCTCGGCTTCATCCGCTGACCGCCTCCGGCCCGCATCGCAGCGTCCCGTGGACCGCCTCGCAACGGCGTCCCCGCCTGTCTCTTTGGCCGTGGAGCTCGTCGCGGGCGGCGGCCGCACCTCGAAGGGGCTTCCCGAGACACGCCGGAAGACCGTCCATGGGGCTCCTCGCCGCACATCGGCCCGCCATGGATGGCGGGCATGCCGGAATTGCAGGAGCGAATTCCGGCCCTGTGCGGCGACGGTCTCGGGAAGCCCCTTCGAGGTACGGCCGCCGCTACTTCGCGTAGCGCGCGGCCAAAGAGACAGAGCCAGGGGACGCCGTTGCGAGGCGGTCCACGGGACGCTCGTTGCGAGGTCTACGCGGCGGTGGGGGCGGTGGGAAAGTAGGTGCCGAAGTATTGGTTGAGCAGGCGGTCTTGCGGGTCGAGCTCGCGGCGGACCTTGTTGAAGAAGGCGAGGCGGCTGCCGTAGCGCTGTGCCACGAGCTCCGGCGGTGCGTTCTTCGTCTGGTTGAAGAACGGCACGCCGTGGTGGTTCGCCGCGAAGTCGGCGAGGTCGAGCACGAAGTCGTCCCAGCCTTCCGTCTGCGTCGACAGCGGGCTGATCGTGAACAACGGGCTGTCGAACGATGGCGACAAGAGCGCGCTGCGGTCGCGGTTCAACCGGTAGCTCACGGCCGGCAGCTCGCAGCGGAATCCCGTGCGCGCATAGTGCTCCTTGCAGAACAGCTTGTAGCCGAGCACGGTGTTCGCGAACTCGGAGGCGGGGAACGCCCACGTCGTGTAGGTGAAGCGGGTCTTCGCGCTACCGAGCATCCGATAACGGCCGCTCTGCTCCACCGAATTGCTGCCGGAGCGCACGAGCACGTTGTTGACGAGCGACTGCGCCACCTCGCTCAAGCTGTCGATCAGCGGATAACGGAGGCCGCGGATCGGCACGGCTTTCGCCAGGCTGGCCGCCGCGCCGGGCAGTGCCGAGTTGACCGCCCAGTCCTTGAACTTCCACGCGAACTTCCTGCCGGGGTCGCCCTCGGCCGCGGGCCGGCGCAGCTCGAAGTAGATCCGGTCGCGAAACGGCAGCAGGTAGAGCTTGACGCCCGCGGTAGCCGTCGGCAGCTTCGCGCCGAGCTTGCCGAAATCCTTGAACGTGACCTTCGCGGTCTGCACCGAGAAGCCCTGTACCGGCCGCACGCGCAGCGTGACCTCGTACACCACGCCGAGCAGTCCGTAGCTCAGGCGCATGAGGGCCAGCAGGCTCTTGGTCTTGTCGTTGACGACGAACTTCTTGCCGTTCGGGCTCAGCACTTTCATTTGCACCACGTGCGACGAGAACTGCCCGACGTCTCCCGCCATGGACGCTTCGAGGCCTGCCGCGCACACCGCGCCGCCGACGGTGCGGCCCGCGAGCTCGAAGCCGCCGATGAGCTCGAGGCCCTCTTCGCCGAGCACCTGTGCGAGCTCGATCAGCGAGATACCGGGCTGCACGGTGACCGTGTCCCCATCGATCTTGAGCACGCGGTTCATCGGCGACAGGTCGAGCTGAGTGCCGCCGTTCGCGGTTACGCAGCGGGTCGTCGAGCTGCCGGAGCCCATCGGGCGCACGGGCGACGGACATTTCTTCCAGTCGCGCATGACCGCGAGGATCTCGGTGGGATTGGTGGCTTGGACCGTAGTGGCGGGGCCGTTCGAGGCGGCCACCGCGAACAGGCGCTTGCGCGCAGCGGCGGTGCTCATGACTGACACGTTCTCCCTAACGTTTCTTCTGCTTCTCGGCCCGAGGGGCGCGACGGACAGTGCCCGTCGAAAGACGGGTCGCGTCGGAAGATGTGCGGGGTGGCAAACGACGTTTGCGCATCACCGGCAACCCCGCTGTCGTAGGACGCGAGTCCCTTAGACCGGAAGCTTTGTGTCCCCGGCTTTCGCCGGGTTTACCCTGATCAGTGGAACTGAACTATCGCGCAGAACCGTGTCCGCGGCAAGCGACGTACGAGTTCGGCGACAGCTTTTCTGCGAATTATGTCAACGCGCGTCTTCGCGGGGCACGTCGCCGGCGAGCGTCTTGTCCAGAAACTGATAGATCTTGCGGCGGGCGAAGTTGAGCCCGAGCGGCGTCAGCGAATAGAACGAGCTCCGGTGCTTGTAGAGCATCGTGATCCGCTTCGGATGGCCCGTCACTTCCCACAGGGCGGCGCGCGCGCTCTCGGGCATGCAGTCGTCGAACATCGCGTCGATCATCAGGATCTTGTCGGGATCGTAGTGTCCCGCGTAGCGCAGCGGATCGGCCGGTCCGAACAGGTCTCGGAAGAAATCGCGATAGCGGTCGATCGACCAGCCGAGGTCGTGCATCACGTGATCGCGCACGTGTCCCGCTTTGTCGCCGCAAGTGGTGAAGATGTCCGCGAGGTTGGCCGCGCCCATCATCAGCACGGCGCTTGCGGGCCGCGAGTCGTTGCCGAGCATGGTTGCCGTGACGAGCGCGCTCATGCTGAAGCCCACGAAGCCGATCCGCGACGCGTCGATCTCTTGGCGCGTGGCGGCCCAGTCCATGAGCCTGCGCATGTCCATGACGGCGGCGCTGTACCGGTCGGCGCTGTCGCGCGCCATCGCCATGAACGTTGCCTCGGTCGGTGCCGAAGCCAGCTCGTCCCAGGGGAATACCGGAGCGGTGCCGTACACCCAGATCACGTTGGTGTCCTTGCCGGCTCGGCGCGCATACCCGTGAGAGATCTTGTCCGGCGGATAGGTGCTCGTGCCCCAGATCGGCATCACGACGACGAGTCGCTTCGGTCCCGACCCCTTGCTGCGGAAGTACAGGCCTTCGACGAGGCCCTTGGGGTGCCCGTTCCTGCCTCCGGACGGAAACGACAGCGGCATGAGGTCGTGCGTGCGCGTGGAGTCGATCGGCGCTCCCAGCTCCACGTCGCCTCGCGCTCTGTACTCGAAGTGCGGGTCCGGCGAGACCGTCGGCTCGTAGGCGAAGTTCGGCGGAGGAGGGGGATCTCGATTGATGTGGAGCGCGCAACCCGAGCACGCGAGCGCCAGGAGCGCCGCGCAGAGCTTCAGCGTTCGTCCCACGCCGCGGCGCTACTCGTAGCGTAGCGCTTCGATTGGATCGAGCCGCGCGGCGCGGCGGGCGGGCAGAATGCCGAAAAATAGACCCACGCCGGCGCTGAAGGCGAAGGCGAGACCCACCGATTCCGTCGAGACGAAGGTCTCCCAGCCCGCGAAATGCGATAGCAGCTTCGCCGCGCCCATGCCCGCGGCCACGCCGAGCAACCCGCCGAGCAGGCAGAGCGTGATCGACTCCACGAGGAACTGCAGCATCACGCTGAAGCGGGTAGCGCCCAAGGCCATTCGGATGCCGATCTCGCGGGTTCGCTCCGTGACGCTCACGAGCATGATGTTCATGATGCCGATGCCGCCCACCAGCAAGCTCACGCCGGCGATGCTTGCCAGCAAATAGGTGAACGTCTGCTGCGCTTCCTGCTGAGTGGTCAGGAACTCGCGCCGGTCGATGATTGCGAAGTCGTTGCCCTTGCCGGGCGCGAGCTTGTGCTCGCGCCGCAGCACGCGCTCGATGTCCACCATCGCGCGCTCGAGGGGCGCGTCCTCGATGACACGCACGCTCATGTTGTCGAGCTGCTTCTTGCCCATCACGCGCTGCTCAGCCGTGCGCAGCGGGATGAAGGCACCCTGGTCGGGGCTGTTGTTGCCCTGTCCGCCGGCGCTGTCGAACACGCCGATGACCTCGAACGGCTGGCCGTTGACCGCCAGCGTCTTGCCGATGAGCTTGTCGGCAGGTTGCTCGAGGCGATCGGGAATGTCGTGACCGAGCACCACCACGCGCTTGCGGTCGGCGTCCTCGGCCGGCGTGAAGAAGCGGCCCTGCGCCAGCTTGTAGTTGAACAGCGTCGCGTACTCGAACGTGGTGCCGATGAGTCGCGCGTTGGTGTTGAGGTTGTCGAGCTTGAGCTGGCCGCGACCCTGCATCTCCGGCACCACGGCGTCGAGGTAGCGGCTGTCCGTGCGCAGATGGTCGGCGTCGTCGATCATCAGCGTTTGGCGGTCGCGGGACACGCCGCCCGCGAAGAAATTCGACGCGTTGACCGTGAGGATGTTGGCGCCGAGCGCGGCGATCTGGTCGTCGATGCGCTTCTGGGCTCCGCTGCCGGCCGCGAGCATCGCGATCACGGCGCCGACGCCGATGATGATGCCGAGCATCGTGAGCGCCGCGCGGAACAAGTTCGCGCGGATCGATTGCAGCGCGACGATGACGATTTCGCCGAATAGCATGCGGATTCCCGGCCAGACGCCTCGAAACAGGCGCCCAACCTACCAGCTGCCGAGGTCAGGTCAAGCCTGACGC
>DASUFK010000111.1:0-2118 GCA_036274615.1 Gammaproteobacteria bacterium
CGTTCGCGCCCACCGGCATCGTGGCCCACGGGGTGATGCGCCGGATCGGGCTCGGCGGCGTCGAGTGGGAGACGTTCGGCTACAACGCGTTCGCGCACGCGCTCGTCGGCATCGGCGGATTCCTGCTGCTCGGCGGCTGGAAGCTGTTCCGAGCGAGCGCGGCCACGGGTACGGGCGTCGCCCCGGGCGCGTCCGCCGCGCCGCCGTTGGAGAGGTTCGAGCGGCAACATTGGCTCACGGGCGCCGCGATTGCCGCGCTCATCGTGGCCGTCGCGGGCTTCGAGCTCGACGTTGGCATGGTTACGCTCGTTTGTGCCGCCGTGCTGATCCTCGCGCGCGCGGCGGACGAGTCGCGCGCGATCCAGCGTATGCCCTGGGGCGTGATCTTGATGGTCACCGGCGTGAGCGTGCTCGTGGCGCTTCTCGCCAAGACGGAAGGACTCGCGCTCATCAGCGACGGCATCGCGGCCGTGTCGACGCCCACCACGATCGAGCCCGTTGCCGCGTTCGGCACGGGCCTCGTGTCGGTGTACAGCAGCACGTCCGGCGTCGTGCTGCCCGCGTTCCTGCCGATGGCGCCCGCGCTCGCCGAGCGGCTCGGCGGCATCGCACCGTTGCCGATCGCGTGGTCGATGAACGTGAGCGCGAGCCTCGTGGACCTGTCGTCGTTGTCCACGGTGGGCGCGCTCTACATCGCGAGCGCTGCGCCCGGCACTGACACGCGGCGGCTGTTCAACCAGCTGCTTGCCTGGGGGCTCGCGATGACGCTGGTCGGCGCCGCGCTCTGCTACTTGCTATTCGGCTGACGAAGCTGCGCCGCACGGCCGCTCGACGCGAGGCGGTCTATTGCCCTCCGGACACCGTCAGTGCCGGTTGCGTTTGCGACTGCGACGCCGTCCAGCTCCGCACGCGCTCGCCCGCGAGCTCGATGAGCTTCGCCTCGCCGGCCGGGTCCGGGATCACGCACGGCGGATGCCGCCGGAGCTTGTCCCAGTCGTTCATGCGGATCAGCGAGCTCAGGAACAGCAGGTTCTTGCGGATGAAGCGCACGTACGGGCTCTGGCCCGCCTCGAAGAACGCTTCCATGTAGCGGTAGACGCGGTTGAAGCTGTGCTCGAGCCGGTAGCGAGCGGACGACTGATAGAACCCGAGCGTCTTGGCGAGCAAGTCGTGAGCGGAGCCGTAGAGCACGCCGCCGGCGGGGCGCTCGTCGATCGCGACGCCGCCGAGCACGAACTCGGGATAGAGCCGGTCACGGCACTTCTCGAGATAGCAGCGATCGGCGAGCTGCGCCACGAGGTCGGCCGTGCCGAGCAGGTGGCCCACGACGCTGTCTTTCGGCTCCTCGAGCTCGATCTGATCGAGATTGAGCTCGTAGCCCGTGAAATGGACGATCTTCGAGACCACCGGCGTGAAGCGCTCCAGGCCGAGCTGCGGCAGATAGCTCTCGAGGTACGCGCCGCTGCGCGTGACGTGCACGCGCGTGAAGACCGCGCCGTTCACGGCGCCTTCGTCGCGCACCTTGTGCCGCAGGTAGCCGGAGTCGTGGAACAACGCGCTCACGATCGCGAGCTCGGCGCGGTCGGAGCCGAGCCGGTCGCCCGCTTCCACGCTCCGCTCGTAGCCCGCGATCAGGCGGGCGAGCGCGAGCGTCATGTCGAGCGTGTGCTGGATGTCGTGATAGCTCGTGTCGACCGCGTGGTACTCGGGATGGCGGCCGCTGAACAACCGCTCGAAGTCGTGGAACGCGAGCCACACCGAGTCGAACGAGCTCTGCGGATACAGTCTCGACAAAAGGCCGGCGACCGCCGCACGGACCTTTGCCGGCGAGCTCACCTGGACAGTGTTCGTAACGTCGAAGTCGTTGCGCCGTTCTTGTAGTTCGTCTTCGATCGGCATCGGGGTCTCGGAGGTTGGCGCAGTTTATGAGGTTAGCTCGGCATGCGGCTCCGGCCGTGTGACATAAGTCTCAACTGCGCGTGAATTCTGCGACGGCGCTCACACGCCGCCGGACAGTCCGCGCTTGCGGTTACCGCGAGCACCAGGGTGAGCATCGCGCCGTCGCGAGTGCGATGGGCGACGCGAACCGCGGTCAGCCGCCGGCGATGCCGGCCTGGC
>DASUFK010000112.1:0-54068 GCA_036274615.1 Gammaproteobacteria bacterium
GCCGTTCACCGTGACGGTGCGTGCGAGCTCCACGGGCTCGAGCTGCGCCGCCGTGACGGTGAGCACAGCGTCGCGCTTGCCGCCCGCGGCGGCGGCGTTGGCGCGCTCGCCCGAGCCGCGCGAGCACGCCGTGAGCAGACCGGTGATTCCGAGCACGACGACGATTGCCGCGACCGCAGGAAGCCGCGACGAACGAGACCGGAGTTGCATCGACGATCGTCCTTGAACGGTATCAGTTTGCTGATATGATATCAGTTGCCTGATAACTATCAACCGCGAATGCCAAAGAACGCTGAAGCTTACGGCTCCTGGATGAAGCTCGAAAGGCCCGAGCACATCATCGGCTTCCTGCTGAAGTCGTTGCAGCACACGCTTCGGCAAACGATGGACGAGGCCATGCGCAAGCACGGCATCGAGCTATCGTTCGCGCACTTCGCAGCGTTGTTCGGCCTGTATAGCGAGCCTGGTAGTAATGGTGCCAAGCTCGCGCGGCGCGCGTTCGTCTCGGCGCAGACGATGAACGCGGTGCTCCGGCGGTTGGAGAACGACGGTTACATCGAGCGCCGCCCGCATCCGGACAACCAGCGTGCGGACAGCTGGCTGCTGACGAAGGAAGGGCTCGCGGAGCTCGACCGGGCACGCACCGTCGGGCAGCGCGTCTTCGACGGCATGCTCGCGTCGTTCGACGCGGCCGAGGTCGCGAGCTTCGAGAGCTACTTGAAGCGGTGCATCGAGGCGATCGAGGATCCCGCCACGGCGGCGCCCTCCGCGTCCCCGCAGCAGCGGGAGGAAAAGGCGCCGCGCCGCCGGCACAGGGCAGCGGCCCGCCGGTCGCTCGTGCGAGTCAAAGGCTGAGAAAGGCGGCGGCCCGCAGGCCGCCGCCCCATTCCTTAGACGCGATCGTGCGGCAACGCGCCGCCGCGGCCGTGTCCGCGGGCCGGCTGCTCGTCGGGCGTGATCAAGCCGTCGCCGTTCTTGTCGAGCTTGTTGAAGCGCTCGATCGTGATGCTCGGGAATACCGACTGCAGCTCGTCGAACGACCAGGCGCCGTCGCCGTTGGTGTCGATGTTCGACCGGTAGTCGCGCCACGCGGCGCCGAACCGGCGCGGCCCGGCCTTTAGCTCGTCCGGGGTGAGCTTGCCGTCGTGGTTGGCGTCGAGCTGCTCGAACCGCTGCTCGATTTGCGCGTCGCGCGCCGCACGGAACTCGTCGAGCGACAGCGCGCCGTCGCCGTCCTTGTCGAACTTCAGCTGCGCCGAAGCGGCGCCGGCGAGCAGCAACGCCGCGGCGCCCGCGATCAATGAGGTCTTCATGTCCGTCTCCTCGTCAATGTCGGCCGGCCGCACACACCGCGCGGCCCTGATACGCACAACGCGCACGTCGTCGCGGCGTGCACGCGGACGAGTTGCAGAAAGCTCTAGTTTTCCGAACGGCCGGCAATGCCCGACAATGGGCCGGCCATCCCGGAGCGCGTCGAATGCCCGACCTCGAAGCTCGATCCTTCGACCGCGAGACCTTCCGCTTCCTCGCGGAGCTCGCGGAGCACAACGAGCGCCCCTGGTTCGAGGCGAACAAGCAGCGCTACCTCGACGACTGCATGGAGCCCGCGCTCGCGTTCGTTCGCAAGATGGCGCCGGCGCTCGCGAGCATCTCGCCGCACTTCGTGGCGAGCGCGCGGCGGCTCGGCGGGTCGCTGATGCGGATCCACCGCGACACGCGCTTCGCGCGCGACAAGTCGCCGTACAAGCTCAACATCGGCATCCAATTTCGCCACGAGCGCGGCAGAGACGTGCACGCGCCGGGCTTCTACGTGCACATCGTGCCGGGCAGTTGCTTCCTGGGCGCAGGAATCTGGCATCCGGACCCGAAGGCGCTGCGCGCGATTCGTACCGAGATCGTCGAGCAGCCCGAGCTCTGGCAGCACGCGCGTGACGATCGCGCGTTCCGCCGTCACTTCGAGCTCGGGGGCGCGCAAGGCGAGCGGCCGCCGCGCGGATTCCCCGCCGACGGGCCGCACGCGGCCGACCTCCGCCGCAAGGACTTCATCGCGGTGAGCCCGCTCGCCGACGCCGACGTCGTGCGGGCGAGCTTCGCCGATCGAGCGGCCGCGCGCTTCGCCGCCGCCCGTCCGCTGCTCCAGTTCTTGTGCGGCGCGCTCGACCTGCCGTTCTAGCGGCGCCGATCCGTCGCGCTGCGCCCGCCGGTCAGCGCTTCGGCTCCGGCCGTGCGCGCACGCCGCGCCGCTGCGCCCAGCGCACGAGCCAGGGCGCGTGCCGATACAAGAACACGATGAGCTTGCCGTGCACGGTGACGATGCGCTCCCGCTCGCGCCGATGGATCGCGGCCATGATGTCGCGCGCGGCGCGCTCTGTGGGCATCCGGAGCCACGCGGGCACGCTGTCGGGCGCGTGCGGGTGCAGCACGCCGCGGTTGTCGGTGCGGCGAATGTCCGAGTCCACGAAGCCCGGCGAGATCAACGTCACCGCGATGCCTTCGGGAGCGAGCTCGAGGCGCAGCGACTCCGCGAGCGCCCGCACCGCGAACTTGCTCATCCCGTACGCGGATGCGCCGGGCTGCGGCACCCAGCCTGCGACGCTGCCGACGATCGCGATCTGACCGCCGGGCCGCGGCAGCTCGGGGAGCGTGGCGTAGATCGTGCGCAGCACGCCGAGCACGTTGGTCTCGAGCTGACGCCGGTAGTCCTCGAGCTCGAGCTTGCGCAGCGGCCCCGCGACACCGAAGCCCGCGTTCGCGATCACGACGTCGATCCGGGCACCCGCGCGCTTCGCCTCCGCGACCACCGCTTCCACGGAGCCGTCGCGAGCGACGTCGCACTCGAACGCGAGGACCTCGCCGTGCGGCTCCGGCAGCGCGGCCGCGAGCTCGCGGAGCTTGTCGAGCCGCCGGGCCGCGAGCACGAGGTTCGCGCCTTCGGCCGCGAAGCTGCGCGCGAGCGCCGCTCCTATCCCGGCCGAGGCGCCTGTGATCAGGACTGTGCGGCCCTTGAAGCGCATCGAGGCCGCGGATGATAGCGCGCCGTTCGGTCCATCGCTCGCCAGGCGTCCGCGCCTGATGCTAGTGTGCGGGGCACGCTGGACGTCGAGGGGGAGCGGTCGCACGTGGACATTCGTCAGGTCATCGATCACGGCCGCATGACGGCGCTGCAGTTCCGCGTCGTCACGATCTGCTTCTTTCTGAACATGCTCGACGGGCTCGACATCCTGTCGTACGCGAACGCGCAGCTAACCCTGTCCCGCGACTTAAGCCTCGACCCACAGACGATGGGCGCGGTCGGCAGCGCCGTGCTCGTGGGCATGATGGCGGGCTCCATCGTCACCGCCCCCTTCGCCGACGCGATCGGCCGGCGCAAGGTCTTGCTCGTCGCGCTCTCATTGATCGCGGCCGGTATGTTCGGCGCCGCCGCGTGCGGCTCCGTCACCGAGCTCGTGGTCGCGCGGTTCGTCACCGGTTGCGGTATCGGCGGCGTGGTGCCGGCGATGGCGGCGTTCGCCGCGGAGTTCACGCCGCTGCGCTCGCGCAATTTCTCCGTCACGCTCGTGCAGGGCGGCTACACGCTCGGGGCGGCGCTCACGGGCGTGGTCGCGGCCTGGCTGATCCCTGCGTTCGGCTGGCAATCGCTGTTCGTGCTTGGCGGCGTGCTGTCGATCGTCGGGATCGTGGTGGTGTTCGCGATGCTGCCCGAGTCGCCGGACTTTCTGCTCGGCAAGCGGCCCGCGGCGGCGCTCGAGCAGCTCAACTCGACGCTCGGGAAGATGGGGCATCCGGCGCTCCCCGCGCTGCCCGCGCCGGTAGCGGCCAAGGTCAAGCACGGCGGGCCGCTCGCAACGCTGTCGACCTTGTTCTCGAGCCGCTACGTTCAACCCACTCTGCTCTTGTGGGTGGCGTTCTTCATGTCGCTCGCGGCGCTCTACTTCCTGCAGACCTGGGTACCGCAGCTCGTCCGCAACCAGGGCCTCACCGATGCGCAGGCCTATTGGTCCGGCACCATTTTGAACGCCGGGCTGTTCGTCGGCATGGCCTCGGTGGGCTGGGTGGCCGACCGCTTCGGCTTGCGGCGCACGATCGCCACCTACTTGGGCCTCGCGGCCTTGGTGCTGCTCTCGTTCGTATATCTCACGTCGACCGAAGTCATGCTCGCGGGTCTCGGCGTGCTCGGCGTGCTGCAAGGCGGGTTCATCGGCCTGTACGCCGTGGGCGCCCGCCTCTATCCCACCGAGATCCGCACCACCGGCATCGGCTGGGCGATGGGCGTGGGCCGGCCGGGCGGCGCCATCGCGCCCTGGTTCGTGGGCCTGCTCGTGGCGGCGGGATTGGGAATGGTGGGAATCTTCAAGGTATTCGCGTTGCCGCTTGCGATCGCGGCCATCGCGGTGTTCGCGATGCGCTCGGCGGAGCTCGAGAGCGCGACGCGCGCCGGCGTCAGCGCTTCCAGAACGCGGGCGTCAGCAGCACGAGAAACGTGAAGATCTCGAGCCGGCCGAACAGCATCGCCACCGCGAACACGATCTTGCTCTGATCGCTCACGGTGAGGAAGTTGTTCGCCACCGTGCCCAACCCCGGCCCCACGTTGTTGAGGCAAGCGGCCACGGCGCCGAACGCCGTGACCTGGTCCATGCCGTCCATCATCGCGAGCGTCATGAACACGGTGAACGCGCCCACGTAGATCGCGAAGAACCCGCCGACGCTCTCGATCACCGAGTCGGGCACCACCTGGCCGTCGATCTTGATGCGGCGGATCGCCTGCGGATGGATCAGCTTGTGAACGTGCACCCCGGCCTGCTTGCCGAGGATCATGAAGCGGATCACCTTGATGCCGCCCGACGTGGAGCCCGCGCAACCGCCGATGAAGCCCAAGAAGGTGAGCAGCACGGGCAGCGCGAGAGGCCACAACGAGAAGTCGGCCAGGCTGAAGCCGGTGGTCGTGACCACGGCTGCAACCTCGAACAAACCGTAACGCAACGACTCGACGATCGTGGGATAAGTGGACGTGGCCGCCAGCACCGCAACGCTCGCCGCCGTCGCGACGACGACGATGATCGCGAACGTGCGGGTCTGAGAATCTTGGCCGTAGCGCTGCAACTGCAGCGTGCGCCAAGCTAAAAAGTGCGCGTTGAAGCTTATGCCTCCTATCAGCATGAACACGATCGCAATGGCTTCGATCAGAGGGCTGTTGAAGTACGCGATGCTCGCGTCGTGCGGCGAATAACCGCCCGTCGCCAGCGTGCTGAAGCTGTGCCCCACGGCATCGAACACGGTCATGCCGGCGAGCCAATACGCGAGCGCGCAGATTGCCGTGAGCAAGATGTACACGCCGCACACGTTGCGCGCAGTGCGCGTGATTCGCGGCGTGATCCGCTCGTCCTTGTAGGGTCCCGGCGTTTCGGCCTTGTAGAGCTGCATGCCGCCGATGCCGAGCATCGGCAGTAACGCGATCGCGAGCACGATCACGCCGATGCCGCCGAGCCACTGGATCTCCTGGCGATAGAACAGGATCGACTCCGACATCTGGTCGAGACCCACGAAGACGGTGGCGCCGGTAGTCGTGTACCCGGAGACCGACTCGAAGAAAGCGTCGGCGAAGCTAGCATCGAGCGCGAGCATGAACGGCACGGCCCCAAGAACGCCCATCGCGCTCCACATGAGCGCGACGATCACGAACCCGTCGCGGCTGCGAATGTGGGCCGAGTGCTTGTGAAACGGCAGCCAAAAGGCGGCGCCGAGCACGAGCGAGATCCCGAACGTTACCGAGAACCGCTCGAGCTCGCCGTCGTCGTAGAAGTACGAGATGCCGATCGGCGGCAACAACGTCGTGCTGAACAGCAAGAACAGCACGCCGAGGGTGCGGACGATGACGCTGAGTCTCATCCCGATTCAGGAGGGAAGAAGAGCGGCACGCGAAGCGGCCGGGCGCTCCGCGTGCCGAGCGAGACGCGCGCTCACCCCTTCATGCAGAAGGCGTTGAGCTTGTTGCCTTCAGGATCGCGGAAGTAGGCCGCGTAGAAATTTCCCCAGCGCAATCCGGGCGGACCCTCGTCCTTGCCTCCGAGCTTGAGCGCCTTGTCATAAAGCGCCTTCACCTTCTCCTGCGAGTCGCACATCAGCGCGACCATGGTGCCGTTGCCCGGCGAGGCGGACTTGCCGTCGAACGGCTTGATGAGGCCGAGGCCGGGGCTGTGCTCGCCGGCGGACCAGGAGATGAAGCGTTCATTCTCCATTTGACGTTTGCCGCCGACCTCGGCCAGCAGCGCATCGTAAAACTTGCCGGCCCGAGCGAGATCGTTCGTGCCGATGGTGACGTACCCGATCATTGGTCTTCTCCTTGGGAGGGTTGAACGCATCGAACGCGGGACATTATGCCTCGCACGCTCTAAGGAAATAAGCATCGGGAAAAAGGCGCGAGGAATTCTCCGCGGGGCGGCGTGGTATGCTGCGCGCCCGGCTCGGCCGCCCCGCCGCTGCAAGACTGCCACGAACGCCTGCCGGGACGGTCCGCGAGTCCTGCCTTTTGAGTCCGAGTAAGGTTCAGCCGTGTCCGCACAACTGAGTGAATTCGCTCGTTCCCTGAGCGTCGAAACCGCTTTCACCGTCCTGGCGCTGGCGAGATCGTTGAAGGCTCGAGGCAAGGACGTCGTGGAGCTCGAGATCGGCGACAGCCCGTTCGACAGCACCGCGAGCGCGCGAGCGGGCGGCATGGAGGCAATCCGCAACAATCAGTCGCACTATTGCCCGTCGCCCGGCATTCCGGAGTTTCGCGAGGCGGCTGCGGAGTTCGTGCGCGCGGAGTTCGACATTCCGGCCGAAGCGGCGAACATCGTCGCGGGTCCCGGCGCGAAGGTGTTCGAGCAATTCTTCTGCGAGGCGTTCGTCAATCCCGGCGATGGCGTGCTCGTCTTCAGCCCGTACTTTCCTACCTACTTGCCGAACATCGAACGGCGTGCAGCGCGCGCGGTGCTCAAGCCGCTGCGCCAATCCAACGGTTTCCGGCCGGCGATCGCCGACATCCAGGCGTTTCTCGACGAGGATCCGTCGCCGCGCGCGATCTTTCTCAACTCCCCGCACAACCCCACCGGCGGGGTCACCACGGAAGAGGACTTGCGGGCGATCGCCGACCTCGTGCGCGGCCGCGACGTGGCGATCTTCAGCGACGAGCCGTACTGCCACATGGTGTGGCAAGGCACGCACCGCTCGCTGCTGTCGCAGCCCGGCATGCTCGCGCAGTCGATGGCTGCCTACACGTTCAGCAAGTCGTACAGCATGAGCGGTTGGCGGCTCGGCTTCGCGGTCGCGTCGGTGGAAGTAGCCGAAGTGATCGGCAAAATGATCAACACCACGCTGTCGTGCACGCCGCCGATCGTGCAGCTCGCGGGCACCGCGGCGCTCAAGCGCGACAGCGCAGAGCGCGACGCGGCGATGCTCAACTTCCGCGAGAAGGTGGTGCTGCTCACGCAGGGCCTGAACCGCATCGACGGCTTCCGCGCGCTCGACCCGACCGCCACGTTCTACGTGTTCCCGAACGTCGCGGCGGTGTGCAACCGCCTCGGCGTCACCAGCCACGGCCTCGCGTTGTTCCTGCTCCAAGGCGCCGACGACGCGTTCGGCATCGCGTGCCTCGGCGGAGAGTGCTTCGGCCAGGCCGGCGCGGGCTTCCTGCGCTTCAGCTGTGCTGAGCCGAACGAGCGCCTGCAGAAGGCGCTCGACTTCATTCCCATCGCGGTCTCGCGCGTCGACCGCCTACAGAGCTGGCTCGCGCAAAACCCGCAGCACCGGCTGCAGCGGCCCTATCCCCTCGGCTGAGCGCCGCTTTCCGCGTCCGTCGAAGAGCACCTACTTCGCCGAGCGCCTCGTTCTGCGGCTCCCAGCGAGCGCGCCGAGTCCGGCCACGAGCAGCGCGAGCGACGAACCTTCGGGCACCGGCGTGGTCTGCGCGGCGAGACCTACGATCTTGAGCTGCTCGATCGAGCCTTCGTTCGGCCAAAAACCTCGGAGCAGCAAACTATCCAGGCCGTTCCAGCTCAGCGGCGCCACCAGCAGGTCGTAGATATAGAAGGCGGGCTGCTGGTTCGTGTCCCTCACGTAGAGGAAGAGCGAGCTCGCGGCAATCGCAGCGCCGCTTCCGTAGCTCACGGCGGCGTCCTGCGGAAAGCCCGGGCTGTTGGCGAAGGACGTGCCATACGAGCCGGCGAAGGGCCCGGCTTCCACGATCGCGGGCGCGAGCGCGGTGACGCTCTGGCTCTGAACGACACCGGTACCGCTGCCGGCGAGCGACGCTTGCACCAGGCTCCCGGCAGCGGGCGATGCGTTGACCGCCTGGGCAACTTGCGCCGCCGTGGAGCTCACGGCGCCGCTCCCGTTGGTCGCGAGAGAAATGGATATCGCTCGGCCGGACACGGCGACGCTGAGCGGGGAGTTGGCGCCACTAGGAGTCACGATCTCGACCGTGATGTCATGACCGGCAGTGCCCACCTGGTTCGCAGGGCGCGAGGCTCGCGCCCGTGAGCGCCACTCCGAAGAACGACCGCAGGCGGTTCGGCACCGGCGCCGGCCGCAGAACCGTCGAGGCTCGCGGCCGGCACCAGTGGGCGAACGCTAGAACTTGAAGTCCATTCCGACCACGTAGCGCCGGCCGTAGAAATCGAACAGCCGGTCGTTCGTGACCCGCGTGCCGCTGAACTGCGCCCATGCCGCCGCCACCGGCGGATCGCGGTCGAACAGGTTCTGCACGTTGAAGGTGAGCTGCCAGCTCAGGTCGGCGCGGCCGCCGTCCCACGTGAGGCCCGCGTCGGTGTAGTAGCGCGAGTCGACCGAGTTGTCGTCGATCGTCACGCCCTCCACGTCGTCGAAATCGAGCATGCCGCTGCCGATGAACCGCTCCTGCCCGAACACGCCGAGCTTGCCCTTGCTCCAGCGGAGGTAGGTCGTCGACTTGAAGTCGGGCAGAGAGCCGTCGCCCGTTTCACCCGCCGTGTCGCGCTTCGGCGCGCCGAGCGCTGTGGTGGACCACTCGTTGAGCCAGGTGGACAACCAGCGCACGCTCAGGTTGCCGCCGCCCCCGAGCTGCTTCTGGTAGCCGATCTCGAGATCGGTGCCGACGACGCGCGCCGCGTCCTGATTGATGAACGCGTTGTCGACCACGGTGATCAGCTGCGAGGTGGGATCGCGGGTGATCTTCGCGCACGAGTCCGCGATGTGGCGAATCTCGCAGTTGTCGACGAGCACTTGCACGCCCACCTGCGCGAGCGCGCCCGCGATGTCGATCTCGTAGTAGTCCACCGACATCTCGAAGCCGTCGAGCTTCGTGGGCGTGAACACGATGCCGGCGGCGAGCGTATCGGCTTCCTCCGGATTCAGGTTCGGATTGCCGCCGATGATCTGCGTAGTGGTGTAGTTCTGCACCGGGTTGAAGCGCGAGTCGTTCACCGAGGTACCGACGCCCTGGCGGTCGAACCGCTCCGACAGCGTGGCCGCGCGGATGTCGCGCGAGCGCGTGGTGCGCAAGCGCACCGCGTCGGTGATTCGCCAATCGAGGCCCGCCTTCCACGCCCAGATGCCGCCCGAGCCCGAGTAGTCCGCGTAGCGCGCGGCCACGTTCAAGTCGAGACCCTTGGCGGCCGCCTTGTCCGCCACGAGCGGCACGATCGACTCGGCGAACGCCTCCGCCACGTTGTACGAGCCCTGGATCGGCTGCACGTTGGTGAAGATCAGCACCTCGTTCGGCGTGGCGGCGAACTGCCCGGGAACGCCGCGGATGCCCGTACACGCCGGCGCGCCGGCCTGGCCGCAGTTGGCCGCCTCGTTGAGCGGCGTGCTGAGCGCGATCAGGTCGTCGGGGCCGATCGTCTGGTCGATCGACTCCTCGCGCCAGGCGGCGCCGAACGCGAGCGAGATCGGACCCGCCCAGCCCTGGGCCACGTCGCCGTCCATCGAGAACTCGGCCACGTTCTGCTCGGTCTTGGCCAGGATGAACTGGTCGCCCGTGGTCACGTAGTCGAGCGCCGCTCGCGACGCGCGCCCCTGGCCGAGCAGGTCGATGGGCACGCAATTGCCGTAGTTCTGCGGCTGGAACAGCGACGCGCGGCACACGATGTTGCCGTTCCCATCGAGCACCGCGTCCATCGCCTCCGGCAGCCGGTCGGTGCGGATGAAGTCGATCTCGGTGATCTTGTTGTCGTTCTTGCCGAGCTGCGCGTACGCCTTCATGTTCCAGCCGTCGAAGAAGCCGTTGCTCGAGATCTCGTGATCGGCGCCGAGCGTGAGCGACTTGGTGTCGTTGTCGGTGACGAACCGGTCGTGCGCCAGATCGGCCGTGGAGTGATAGCGCTGCAGCAGGAATGACGGGATGTTGTTGTCCGTCATGAGCTGCTGAACGTTCGCGGGCAAGAACGGATTGCCGCTGTAGATGCGGCCCGCCCAGCCCGCGATGCCGAGCGGCAGCGTGCCCACGCTGTTCACCTCGTTGGTGCCGGCGAGCAGCTGCGCATACAGGCTCGTGTTGTCGGACACGTCGTAGGTGTAGTGGACGAACAGGCTCGCGCGCTCGTCGGAAGGCACGAGCGAGCCGCCGCGATCGGTGACCGGATCCACGCCGCTGCCGCCGTTCGGGATCGTTTGCGTGCCCAAGCCGCCCGGCCGGCCCACGAGCTCGCCGTTCTGGAACGGCCGCGTGGTGCCGTCGGGCAGGAACTCGAGGCGGTTGATCGGCGTGCCCGGCGCGTCGATGAGACCGCCGAACGTGTAGGTGTTCGATACCACGTGCGGCCGCACGAGGTCGCGCGGGCCCGCGCCGGGATTGGTGACGAGGCCCCAGCTCTGGAACCAATCGCGGTCCTCGAGCGTCTCGATCTTGTGCGCCGCGTAGCCCTCGAGCGAGGTCATCAGATGACCGTTCTCGCCGAGCGGCGTGCCGTAGGCGAACGAGAACTCGCGGTTCTCGCCGTCGGAGCGCTCGGTGGCGCCCGCTTGCGCGTGCACGTCGAAGCCCTCGAAGTCCTTCTTCAAGATGAAGTTCACCACGCCGGCGACGGCGTCGGTGCCGTACGCCGCCGAGGCGCCGCCCGTCACGACTTCGACGCGCTCGAGCATAGCCTCGGGGAACAGGTTGATGTCCACGGCGCCCAGGCGGTTCGACGGCACGACGCGCCGTCCGTCGAGCAGCACGAGCGTGCGGTTCGCCCCCAAGCCGCGCAGGTTGACGTTCGCCGCGCCAGCCGAAGCGGACTTGCTCGCCGCCGTGTCGGGCGCCTCGTTCATGAAGAACGGCGGCAGCAGATCGAGCGATTTGATCACGTTGCCGGGCGCCATCATGTTGAGATCGTCCGCGGTCACCGCGGTGACCGGCGTGGGCGTGCTCATGCCGTTGCGCACGATGCGAGAGCCGGTGACGGTGATTTCCTCGGGGGCGGAACCGGCATCCTGCGCGCGAGCCGACGCGGCGAACCCCGCGGCGAGCGCGAGCGTCACGGCGGCGGCAACCCTCGACGGCTTCAACTGGATAGAGCTACGTTTCATGACTTTCCCTCTGAACCAAACGTGCGCGATCTCATTCCGCGCGATCGCGAACGGACGACTCCCTCGGACTCGCGGTAATCCGTGGACGCGAGCCGCTCATGCGGCTTCGGCTTTGGTTTGGCGTTGGGGACTTCGGGCTACTCGGCGAAGCGGCGCTTCGCCCGGCGCATCCCTGCGGCCCCCTCCTCAGGTGTTGGCGCCAGCCAACACTGCCGACGAAAAGGCCGCGCCGGGCGGCCATCGTCGTTGCATGCAGACTATTGAACAAATCATGCCGAGTCAAAGACCGGACTCGGCGGTTCGGCGGACGGCGGGATGTTCACTGCAACGCCGTCAGTACAATGCGGCCATGGACGTCACCACAGCTACTTTCGAACGCGAGGTTCTGCAAGCCTCGAAGACCGTTCCCGTCGTGGTCGATTTTTGGGCGCCGTGGTGCGGCCCGTGCCGCGCGCTCGGACCGACGCTCGACAAAGTTGCGCAAGCGTTGGGCGACCGCGTGAAGCTCGTGAAGATCAACTCCGACGAGAATCCGGAGCTGTCGGAGGCCTTCAATATCCGCTCGATCCCGAACGTAATCGCGTTCAAGGACGGGCGTGCCGTGGCGCAGTTCACGGGCTCGATCCCCGAGGCCCGCGTTCACGAATTCTTCGGGCGGCTGGCTCCGTCGCCCGAGCAAGAGAAGCTCCGCGCGGCCGAGGCCGCGTTCGCGGCCGGCGATCTCGACGGCGCCGCCGAGCTCCTGGCGCAACTGCCGCGCGACCTCGCAATCGCCGAGCGAATCACGGCGCTCGAGCGAGGCATCTCGTTCGCGCGGGCGGGCGCGAACGGGCCGAGCGAGGCGGAGCTGCGCGAAGCGCTCGGCCTCGATCCGCTCGATCACAATGCACGCATGAAGCTCGCGGGCCTGCTCGCGAGCAACCGCCGCTTTCGGGGCGCGATGGAGGAGCTGCTCGAGGTGATCCGCCTCGGGCGCGAAGCGCAGGCCCGCGCCGCACGCGATCAGCTACTGGCTCTGTTTCCGCTCGCGGGTCCCGAGACGGCGCTCGTAGCCGAGTTCCGGCGCAAGCTCGCGGACGCGCTGCGCTAGCCGCCCTCGAGCAACGCCCGCGCCGCTCCTCCAAGGCGCTCGTCAAACGTCGCGAGCGGCGCACCCAGCTCCGCTGCCAGCCACAGATACGCAGCGTCGTAAGCCGAGAGATCGTGCTCGAGCGCGAGACGCCATTGGGCATGGACGTCGCAGCGGCAACGCGTGACCTCGAGCTGTGCGAAGTCGAGGAGCGCCTGCTGGGCGACGTCGTCCAAGCCGTGGCGGGCCTTCTTCACGGCCACGCTCACGAGCTCGTCGGCCAGCACATCGGGCGCGAACAAATCCTTGCCGGTCAGGACCTTCACGGCCACGTCGCGATTGGGCTCGTCGAAGAGCACGGCCGCCAGCACGCTGCAGTCGACTACCAGCGGCGCCCGTGTGAAGTAGCGGCCGCGCGGCTCGGCGACGATGAGCGCGGGCGCGCGCTCAACGCGCATCGCGCTCGGCGCGGATCAAGTCCGCGGCCAGCGGGCCGCGTGTGAGCGGCTTTTTCAAACGCCGACGATGCTCGGCGGCGATCTCTTCGATCCGCCGAGTGCCGCTGCGCCGCATCGTCGGCGCTTCGATCGTCGATTGCGCGCCCCCTTCGCGGGGGGACGCGAGCGCGGTGGATAGCAGCGCCATCAGCTCCCCTTGGATCGACCGGTGGTGACGCATGGCGCGTTCGCGCAGCTCCTCCAGTAGATTTTCGGGGACGTTCTTGATCGAGAGATTGGGCACGGCCGACTGCTCCGCTATGGCACCATATTGGCTCCATTACGGATCACGGTCAACCGCACCCTCGGCGGCTCCCGGTTCGTGCGGCGCTATTGAAGGCCGACGGTCTGAGGAATGAACGCGCCCGATCCGGCGGGCAGCGTATTCACGAGAGTCAAGGCGCCGGTCGTCGCGTCGATCGAGTACGACGACACGGTGGCCGAGCCCCCGCTCGTCACGTAGGCGTACCTTCCCGATGGGTCCACGACCAGAATGTGGTCGCCCGCGCTCACCGGCGTGAAGTCCGGCTGCAACGTGAGGGCGCCGCTCGCCGGGTCGATCGTGTAGCGCTGGAGACGCTGGTTGGCCTTGTTGACCTGATAGAGGAACTTGCCGGACGGGTGCTGCATCGGGAACAGCGTCGCACCGCTCGTGCTGTAGGGCGAGCCCGCGACCGGCGTGACGGCGCCGGTGGTGGTGTTGAACGCGAGCGCGTGCATCACGGGTGCGGTCGGCGTCGGGCCGGGGATATCGCTCACGACGTAGACCACGTTGAGCCGCCGGTTGTAGATCGGGATACCCGGCGCGGTGCCCGCCGCCCCGGTGACGAACGGCGAGCCGGCCGCGGCGGACAGCGCACCCGCGGTGTCCACGGCCATGACCGCGAGCACCGGGGACGCCAAATTCGGCACCAGCAGGAACTTGCCTCCGGGCACGGCGGCCACGATCGGCGTGTTGCCACCCGTGGGCACCGCGGCGCCGTTCGGCGTCAACTGGCCCGACGGCGAGGAGATGACGTAGCTCGCGATCTCTCCGCCGGTTCCCGCCGACGACGTATTGCGCGGCACGAACAAGTAGCTGCCGGTGGAATCGACGACGGGTGTCGTGGCGTTGTACCCCACGGCGAGCGGCGTGCCCGCAATCCCGGCGAGATCGCCGGTGACGGAGCTGATCGTCGCACCATACAACTGAGAGACTACTGCCGTCGGAGTAGGAGGCGCCACGGCGGCCACATAACCCAAGGTGCCGGCCGGATTCAACGCGGGCACCGTGACCACGCCGAACTGACTCGGCGGCGGCGGCGAGGTCTCGCTCAGCTCGAACGGAGAATTCGCCAGCTGCGTGAGCGCACCGGTGCCGGCATTCAGATTGAAGCCGAAAATCCGCGCGGGCTCCGCCGCCGACCCGAACGTCGTGACGTAGACGAATTTGCCGCTCGGCTCCGCGGTGACGTATTCCGGCCGCGCGCCCGTCGCGAACGGCGAGCCCGGCACCGCGGTGAGTTGGCCCGTCACCGCGTTGATCGAATAGCCCGACACGGTGTTCGAGCCGGGATTCGTGACAAACAGGAATTTCGCCGTGCGAGTCACGCACGCCACGATCACGTTCGTGACCGCGGCGCTGGCGACGGTGCCGGCTCCGTTCGTGACGGAGCAATTCTGCAGCGGACCCAGATTCGGCTGCGTCTTCACCGTGACCGCATACGCGCCGCCCGTCGCGATTGCCGTGGAGAACGTGAACGAGCCGTTCGCCGCGATCGCGAGGTCGTTGCCGGCATTGTTCTGCAGCACGAGGCCCGAGGCCGTCGCATCCAAGCCGGTGACGGTGCCGCCGATCGCGAACGGTCCCGTTGCAGGCGGCGGATTCGGGTTGCCGCCGCCACCGCCGCCGCCACCCCCACCGCACGCCGACATCCAGAACACACAGGTGGACGCGATGGCCGCAGCACGAGCAACCGTCAAAAGCATGGAGTCGATCCCCGCTGAGTAAAAAAGCGGCCCGGAGTTTCGAGGCTCGCACGCGCGATGTCAACGAACCGCGGCGCAGCTCGGCGTCGAGAGGCGTTCGCACCGGCGCGAGCGTGCGCGGGCGGCGCCCGGAGTTTCACGTAATCTCGCGCGGGCGCTCACGCCCTCGATGATTTACCATCGGCGCCCAAGCATCGGGTCATCGAGGCCGCTCCATGATCGTTCTCGACAGACTGACGAAGCAATTCGGCAGCCAGGTGGCCGTCGATTCGCTTTCGTTCGAAATTGCGCCGGGCCAGATCCTGGGATTTCTCGGCCCGAACGGCGCCGGCAAGTCCACCACGCTCAAAATGCTCACCGGCATGCTCGAGCCCACGTCGGGAACCGCGAGCGTTTTCGGCTTCGACTTGCGCAAGGACGTGATCGAGATCAAACGGCGCGTGGGCTTCGTGCCCGAATCCGGCGCCGTGTTCGAGTCGCTGACGGGCCTCGAATATCTCGAGATGGTTGCCGCGCTCTACGGGATCGAGCCCAAGACCGCGCTCGAGCGCATCAAGCAGTTCATCGCGTTCTTCGACCTCGGCTTCGACACGCTCACCGAGAAGCTGCTTGGAGCGTACTCGAAGGGCATGCGGCGCAAGGTCGTGATCACCGCCGCGCTGCTTCACAACCCGCCGGTGGTGTTCTTCGACGAGCCGCTCGACGGGCTCGACGCGAACGCGGCCGTCGGCTTCAAGACGTTGATCCAATCGCTCGCGCGCGAAGGCAAGACGATCGTCTATAGCTCGCACGTGCTCGACGTGGTCGAGCGCGTCTGCGACCGAGTGATCATCATCGACAAGGGCCGCCTGATCGTCGACGGCGCTCCGGAAGACCTCATCGCGCAGCACGACGCCGGCACGCTCGAGAAGCTGTTCACGCGGCTCACGGGCGCCACGGAATTCGAGCAGCGCGCCGAAGACTTCGCGAAGACGTTCCGCGCATGAGCGCGCTCGCCGAGCGAGAGAAGCGAGGCGTTCCCTCGTCCGCGCGCACGCTGCGGCGGCTGTTTCTCACGCTGTTCCTCCGCGGGCGCAGCTCCCGCGGATTGACCAAGAAAGGCGCCCCGCTGTCGGTGGCGAGCAAGCTGTGGGCGTCGCTCGCCCTCTACGCGGCCTTCGGCGCCGTCGCACTGGTGTGGTCGCGGGAATCGGTGTTCGTGATGGCGATCTTCGAGCACGCCATGACGTTCATCCTCGTCGGCATGTTCGTGGTGGGTTCCGCTGGCGAGGTGCTGTTCAACGACCAGGAAGGCGACATCCTGCTGCACCGGCCGATCGAGCCGCGCGCGCTCTTGTGGGCAAAGATCGGCGTGCTCGTTCAGGTGTCCTTGTGGCTCGCGGGAGCCTTCAACGCGATCGGCTTGATCGGCGGCACGCTCGTGTCGCGGTCGTGGCTGTTTCCGCTCCTGCACGTTACCGCCATCGCGCTGCAGGCGTTGTTCTGCACCGGGTGCGTGGTGTTGACGTACCAGCTGTGTCTGCGATGGTTCGGGCGCGAGCGCCTCCAGCAGCTCATGACGGCCACGCAGGTGCTCGTGGCGGTGACCATGGTGGCGGCGGCGCAGATCGTGCCGCGGGTGCTGCCGGCACTCACGCATGCGCTCGACAACCGGCTCGACGCGTGGTGGGCGACTCTGCTTCCGCCGGTTTGGTTCGCGGGTCTGAGCTCGCTAGCGACGGACCCGCGACCGGCAACGTGGCTGTTCGCGGCGCTTGCGTTGATAGCAACGGCCACGGTGATATGGCTCGCGTTCGGCCGGCTCGCGAACGCCTATTTGCTCGGCCTGCAGAACCTCGGCGACCATTCCACGAGCGCACCCGGCAAGCACACCGCGCGCCGCGCACGACTGACGAAGCTCGTGGACGCGACGCCCGTGCGCTGGTGGCTTCGCGACCCGGCGGCGCGCGCCGCGTTCCTGCTGTCGCTCGCATACCTCTTTCGCGACCGCGACACGAAGCTGCGTTTATATCCGGGACTCGCGCCGTTCGTGATCTTGCCCGTGGTGTCGTTGCTGCAGCCGGATCCCAGCGGGTTCTCCGTCGCGCTCGCCGGCGTGTTCTTGGGCGCGATGCCGATGCTCGCTCTGCAGATGTTGCATCACTCGCAGCAGTGGCAGGCGTCGGACCTGTTTCGCACCGCGCCGCTGCCAGGGCCCGGTGCGTTGGCCGCGGGCGCAAGCCGCGCCGTGATTTGGCTCATCGTGGCGCCGGTTCTGGTGTCGTTCGCCGTGGCGGTCTGGCTGATCGCCGCCGACCCTGGGCGCGTTGCGTTGTTGCTGCCGGGAGTGCTCGCGACACCGGTGTTCACGCTGATCCCATGCTTGAACGGCGATGCCGTGCCGCTTTCCCGTCCAGTCGAGGAGGCGAAGTCCGCAGGACGGGCACTCCGATTCTTCGGCGTGATGGTGGTAGCGATGGTCATCGCCGGCGTCGCTCTCTGGGCTCGCTACCGCGGCTGGCTCGTGCATTTTGTTGCGGTGGAGGCAGCCGTCGTCCTCGTCACATGTCTCGTGCTGCGCTCAGCCGCTCTGCGGATCCCGTGGCCGTCGATGGAATAGCGCGATCCTCTAGCCCGGCCGTGCCGCCGCTGCTATCGTTCGGCGGCGGTCTCTCCCGGACGTTGCACGATGCCCTCCCCGCCCGACGCCACCGACGTGCGCGCAGCCGTCTCCGCCGGCGGCCAGCCGTCGATCGGCGACACGTTCGGCAGCTATCGTCTCGAGAGCCCGCTCGGCCGCGGCGGCATGGGCGTCGTCTTTCGCGCCATCGACGACAAGCTGCACCGTGCAGTCGCAATCAAGTTCTTGGCGGACGGCGTCGCGGACGCGAGCGCCCGCGAACGCTTTCGTCTGGAGGCGGAGACCGCTTCGTCGCTGAACCACCCGCACATCGTGGCGGTGTACGACGTCGGCGAGCACGACGGGCGTCGATACATCGTTAGCGAGCTCGTCGACGGCGGCACGCTCGCCGACTGGGCGAGGACCGCGCGCAAGGATTGGCGGCCGCGCGTCGAGCTCATGATCGGAGTGGCCGACGCGCTCGCGGCCGCGCACGCGGCAGGCGTGCTGCACCGCGACGTGAAGCCCGGCAACATCCTGCTCGACGCGAACGGCTACGCGAAGCTTGCAGACTTCGGGCTCGCCAAGCTCACCGCCGGCGGCGCCGGCGACGGGACGCACACGGCGGCCGGCATCGTCATCGGCACGGTGGCGTACATGTCGCCGGAGCAGACGCTCGGCCAACCGCTCGACGCGCGCAGCGACGTGTT
This sequence comes from Gammaproteobacteria bacterium, assembly GCA_036274615.1. Classification (GTDB taxonomy): domain Bacteria; phylum Pseudomonadota; class Gammaproteobacteria; order Steroidobacterales; family Rariloculaceae; genus FEN-1219. Next base: position 18,370 of record DASUFK010000112.1, read on the forward strand.
CTCGTTCGGGGTGGTGCTCTACGAGCTGATTGCAGGCCGCAGACCGTTCGACGGCAATACCGACCTCGACGTGATGAAAGCCGTGGCCCAGGGCGCGAGCACACCGTTGCCGCAGGACATTCCCGACGCGCTGCGCAACGTGATCGAGAAGGCGCTCGAGAAGGATCCCGCCGAGCGGTATCAATCGATGCGCGAGCTCGTCGTCGATCTTCGGCGCGTCGCGCACCGGCGCGGCGGCGCAACCACGGCCGCGACGGCGGCTCCCCGCGGGCGGCGCTCGCTGATCGCTGCGGCCGCGGCAGCGGGCATCGCGGGCGCAGTGCTCGCGCTGCTCGGGGCAAACGCGTTTCGCGCTGCGCCTGCTCCGCCGGGGCCGCCGCTGCGCTTGCAGATCGCGGCACCGGAGTTCCCGGTGACTCGCGACGACGACAACGCGCTCGCGATCTCGCCCGACGGCACGCTGCTCGCGTATCGCGGCAACGTGGGCGGCAAGGTGCTGATCGTGCTGCGCCGCCTGGACGGGCTCGACGCTCGGCCGCTCGCCGGCACCGAAGACGCCGTTACGTTGTTCTGGTCGCCCGACAACCGCTACGTGGCGTTCACGACGCAGGGCGGCGCCCTGAAGAAGGCGGCGGTTGACGGCGGCGTCGTGCAGCTCGCGGATGCGGCGCTGCACATCGGCGGCACCTGGAATGACGACGGCGTGCTGCTGTTTCCCTCGGCCGCGGCCGCACAGGGTAAAGGGCTGGCGCTGCTCGGCCGGATCCCGGCTGACGGCGGCTCCGTGGAGCGCGTGACCGCGTTCGATGCGGCGCGCAACGAAGTGATCCACGTGGAGCCGTGGTTCCTGCCCGACGGCAAGCGCTTTCTGTATACGCGCGGCAGCGCGGGCACGCCGAATGCGCTCGAGGGCGCCGGGTTTCTCGGCGCCCTCGACGGCCGTACCGAGAAACGACTGATCGACTTCGGTCCCATCGGGCTCCTCGATCTCGGACCACAGATGGCCTATGCCGGCGGCTACGTCGTATTCCGGCGGCGCGGCGACCTCTTCGCGCAGCGCTTCGATCTCGCCGCCGAGGCTTTCACCGGCGAGCCGGCGCTGCTCGCGTCGAACGTGCGGCAGTTCTCCGTGTCGCGCACCGGCGTTCTCGTGTACCGGCCCGAGCCTCGGAGTGCCACGGTGTCGACGGCCGCGACCCTGCGTTGGGTCGATCGCGCGGGCGACACGGTGGGAACGGTGGAAGGCTTCGACGGCCTGAGCCCCCGGTTGTCACGAGCAGGCTCGAGGATCGTCGCGGTTCGCGCCGATCAGGCGAACACCGACGTGTGGAGCCTCGACATCGCTGGAGGCGCGTCCACACGACTGACCTTCGATCCCGCACTCGACACGAGCCCGGTTTGGACGGGCCACGACGAGCAGATCGTCTACGCGAGCGGCCGCGAGGGCGGCGTCACCGCCAACGGCGTCTACGAGCGCGCGGCGAACGGGCTCGGCGCGGACCAGCGTCTGTTCACGGCCGACGCCGACGACGCCGTGGTGGTGCTCGACGCGACCTCCGACGGCCGTGAGATCGTATTCCTGCGCGGCAAGCTCGCGACGTTCGCTGCCACCAACGAGGTCTGGCGGCTCTCGCGCACCGCCGGGGGCGAGTCCGCTGCCGCACCGCTGCTGCACACGGGCGGCGGACGCTACGCCAACGCGCGCCTGTCTCCCGATGGGCGCTGGCTCGCGTATTCCTCGAACGAGAGCGGCCCGTACGAGATCACGGTTCAGCCATATCCCGACGTGGCTCGGGGCAAGTGGCAGGTGAGCACAGCGGGCGGCAGCGAACCGGTGTGGCGCGCGGACGGCCGCGAGCTGTTCTATCTGGCGCCGAGCGGCGAGCTCATGGGGGTCGAGGTGAAGCCCGGCGACGCGTTCGACGCGGGACGACCGCACGTGCTGTTCCAGAGCGGGCTCGAGCAGCGCGGCACGACCTTCTTCAACAGCTACGACGCGGCGCCGGACGGCGAGCGCTTCTTGATGGCCATGCCGGGCAACGCGACCGGCACGAGCCAACCCTTGGGACCGGATACGCCGGTGTTCGAGGTGATCGTAAACTGGCCGGCCGCGATCGAGCGGCGAGCGAGCCGCTGAAGCGCCTCTCGCCGCCGGCCGCGGCGCCGCGCCGTTGCACCGGTTCTAGTCGATCCGGGCGAGGCCCTCGGTGAGCTCGATGTTGGTGCCCCACGGGTCCTTGATGAACGCGATCGCGATCCCGAGCGCGTCCACCTTGCGATAGGTCACCGTCAGCGGAATGCCCCCCGCCTCGAGCTTCTTGGTGAACGCCTCGAGGTTCTTGATCTCGAAACCGATGTGATCGAGCGCGCGGCCCTGCGTCGGGGCCGTCGGCGCCGTCGACGGCGAGAAGCTCAACGTCACGCCCGGCAAATTCGCCGTCACGAACACCTGACCCGCCCCTTGCGGCTGAACCGCGGCGCCGAACACCTTCGCGTACCAGGCCTGCATCTCGGCGGGCTTCTCGCCGAAGAGGTGCACATGGTGCAGCTGGATCGGCGCCTGCTGCGCCTTCACCTCGACGAGCTCCACCTTCGTGTCCTCCGGGCCGAGCACGAACGCGATGTTGGTCGTGGGGCTCGCGGCGGCGATGTCGTCGGTGATCTTCACCGTGGCGGCCACCGAATCGCTCGTGATCATCTTGAAGCCGTTGGCCTTGAGCTTCGCCACCACCGGCTTCAAGTCCGGCACCGAGAAGCCGATGTGGTTCACCGTGCTGCCGATCGTGCCACCGGTGGGCGCCTGCATCGGACGGAAGAACAGGAACACGTTCGGGAACTCGATGACCTCGAGGTTGTTGGTGCCGATCGTGGCGAGCTTGCCGCCGAGCGTGTCGACGTAGAAGCGCTTCTGCGCCGCCATGTCGGTGGTGTTGAGGTGGTGATGCCCGTAGACGACCGGGCCGTCGGCCGTGATCGTCCCCGCAAACGCGGGCGGCGCCGCGGCGAGCGCGAGCATCGCCGCGCCAAGGATCCGTGTGCAAATGTGCATGCGGGCTCCCTCTACTGGGCCGGGGCCGGGGCGGGCTCGAGCCGAATGATCGTGCCATCCGGCCGCCCGGCGCCGTAGCGAATCTCGGTCGAGAAATAGATGTAGCCGTCCGGCCCGACCTCGGCGTCGCGGAAGCGCGCGCCCATCTCGCCCAAGAACTCCGTGCGGCGTCCGATCAGTCCCGCTTCGTTGAACGGAATGCGCTCCACGTGTTGGCCGCTCAGCGCCCCGACGATGATGCTGTTCTTCCAGTCCGGAAACTTGTCGCCGGTGTAGAACACCATGGCGGCGGGGCTGATCTGCGGCACCCAGAAAACGACCGGATTCACCATGCCGTCGCGGTACCACGGCTTGTCCGACACGAGCGTGCCCGAGTAGTTGGTGCCCATCGACACGAGCGGCCAGCCATAGTTCGCACCGGCCTTCAAGACGTTGATCTCGTCGCCCCCCTGCGGCCCGATCTCCATCTGCCAGAGCTCGCCCGTGACCGGATGGAACCTGAGCCCGTAGCTGTTGCGGTGACCGTAGGTGAAGATCTCGGGTTTGGCGCCGGCCTTGCCCACGAACGGGTTGTCGGCGGGCGCCGTGCCGTCGTCCTTCAAGCGCAGGATCTTGCCCACGTGATCGCCCAGGTTCTGCGCGCGCATGCGCATGCTGTTGTCGTCCTTCGGGCCGCAGCAGCGCGCGTCGCGGTCGCCCACGCTCACGTACAGCGTCTTGTCCGGTCCGAATTCCATGCGGCCGGTGAAGGCCGCGCGCGTGTTCTCCCACGCGTCGGCCACGAAGATCTCCTTCGTGTCGACGAGCTTCGCGCCTTCCAGGCGGCCGCGCGAGATCGCGAGCGTCTGGCTCTTGTCGTCGCCCTTGAGGTAAGAGACGTACACGAGCTTGTTGCGCGCGAAGTCCGGGTGCACCACCACGCCGTGCAGGATATCGTTGCCCGGCGGCGACGGCGGGGTCCAGAGCGTGTCGGGCAGCAGCTTGCCCTCCTTGATCATGCGGAGCTTGCCGTTGCTCTCGGTGAGCAGCATGTCGGACGTGCCCGGGATGAACACCATGTCCCACGGCGAGACGAGGCCGTCGGCGACGAGCACGACGTTCACTTGCTGCCGCCCGCCGGCCGGGAGCGTGAGCGGCACACCCGCCTTCGGCAGCAGCGCGGGTGGCGCCGGAGGGGGCTGCGCGCGCTGTGCGCGGGCCGGAGCCGCAGGCGGCGCCTGTGCGTGGATTGCACCATGAACCATCACACCCAGGGCCAAGGCCGCGCCGAGCGACGCCGATCGCAATCTCATGAGGTCCCCCAATCGTTGGTTCTTCTACGGGCAAGGCGATCGTACCGTCCCGCCGCGGCGCCGGCCACTGTCCAGGGCGTTGTGTCAGGCGCCTGGAACGGCGAAAGCTCGCCGCTCGTCACGCCATCGAGCCGTTTGCGTACCGCCCGGTCCACGGCGTCCCACCAGTGCTACGCTGGCGGTGCGCGTCGGGGCGGCCAAGGGGTGGCCGCCGGCCCAGTCATCCAGGGACGGTTCCTCCGGAGGACGGTCAATGCGGACGCAAACGACTCCATTCGGATTCTCCGTCGCTCGCGGTGTCGCGTTGGCGATCGCCGCGCTCCTTGCTGCGACGGCCGGCGCGCAACCGCAGAAGGCCGAGCTCGAGATCGACGGCAGCAGCGCCGCGCGCTTCGAGGCCTCGGTCGCGACGATCCAGAACTCGTTGCGGACCTTTCGGCGAGAAGAGTTCGAGACGGCGCTCGCCGCCATCTGGTTCGGCGACGTCGCCGCCTCGGGCGACGCCGACAGCGACGGCGATCACGATGCCGACGACTTGAAGGCGTTCAGGGAAGACGCCTTCGATCTGCTCACCGACATTCAGCGCGGCAACATCGCCAATGCGATCGAGCAGCGCTCGAAGGACCCCCGAACGGCAACGGAATATTTCACGCAACTCGACGGCCTCGAAAGCGACGAGGTCGTCGAGCTCGCCAGCCGGCCGGAGGCCGCGGAGTACATCAAGCCGCTGTGGCAGTATCGCCTCGACCAGCTTTGCAAGAGCGCGGCCATCGAATCCCTCAAAATCAAAGATAACTGCCGGCGTCACAAGAGCACCGCGCAGATAGCAAACCCCTATACCGCCAAGATGCTGTCCGAGGCGGTCGAAGCACTCAGCGAGAACAGGTACGACGATGCTCGAACCGCCGTAGAAGCGCTGAAAAGGAAACGGCTCACTCCCTACGAGGCCAGCAAGGCCGAGCAGATCCTCTACAACGTCGCGGTCGGCGAGCAGAACTACGCGGAAGCGCGCACGCACCTGCAAAACGCGGTCGAGGCCGGAGGATTGAACCCCCAAGAGCTCTCGGTCGCAGCCGCGCAGATCAAGGCGATCGACGCAGTGCTGGCCGCGAACGCTCCCTGAGCTGCTGCCGGGGAATCGATCGACCGGACGGGCGCTCAGCCCGCCGGCTCGATCCGCAGCACCGCGCCGTCGGGCGCTTCCGCCGTGAGCACGTACAAGAGCCCGTCGGGCCCCTCGCTCACGCCCCGGATGCGCTGATCGAGCTCGCGCAGCATCGGCTCGCGGCGAATCTCTTCCCACTTGTCGTTGAACTCGATGCGCTGCATCTGGCCCGTGCGCGGCACCTCGCCCTGCCGCAGCCCGCCCACGAACGCGCTGCGTTTCCAGCCGGTGAACACGTTGCCCTGATAGAACGTCATGCCGGTGACCGCGATCGACGGCACCCAGAACACGACTGGCTGCTCCGTGCCCTCGAGCACCGGGCTCGCCGACACGCGCGGACCGGGGTAGGTGCGCCCGTAGCTCACGAGCGGCCAGCCGTAGTTGCCGCCGGGCTTCAGGATGTTGATCTCGTCGCCGCCGTCAGGCCCCTGCTCGGTGACCCAGAGCTCGCCGGTCCACGGATTCAACGTCATCGAGTGGCCGTTGCGATGGCCGAGCGTGTAGATCGCGGGCAGGTAGCGCTTGTCCTTCGCGAACGGATTGTCGGGCGGGATGGTGCCGTCGTCGCGCAGGCGGATCGTCTTGCCGGCGTAGTCCTGCGGATTCTGCGAGCGCACCACGTCCGGGCCCGTGCCCGGGGCGCTCACCGTCATGTGCAGCATGCCGTCGCGCGCGAAGCCGATGCGCGAGCCCTCGGTGCCGACGGCGCCGGTCTCGAAGATGTCCTTCACCTCGACGAGCGCGCCGTTCTCCCACTTGCCGCGCGCGAGCACGGTCTCCCCGGCGTCGCCCTTCGGCCGATGGTAGGACAGATACACGAAGTGGTTGTCCGCGAAGCGGGGGTGCAGCACTACGTCCATGAGGCCTTGCAAGCCGCGCGCGTGCACCGCCGGAACACCTTTTACGGGTGTGGGATCGAGCTTGCCGTCGTGGATCAGCCGAAGCCGGCCGGGCCGCTCGGTGACGAGCATGTCGCCGCCCGGCAGGAACGCGATGGACCACGGCTGCTCGAGGCCGCGCGCAACGACCACCACGCGCAGCATCCGATGCTCCGGCCGCACCGACTCGACGAGGAACGGCCCCGCGCCGAGCGGCGGCGACGGCCAGCCGGTGCCGGGGGGAATATTGGTGGCCGCGGCGGGCAGCTTCGACGCGTCGAGCGGCCAAGTCGCGGGCTGCGCGTGCGCAGCGGCCGCACACGCGAGCAAAACGACCGCGCCGGCGTGGCGGATACGAGCGTGAGACATCGAAGCTACTCCAGAATGGCAGCGCAAACCGCGCAAGGCGGAAGGATCGTCCGCGCAGGGCGGGACGCAGTCAAGAACCGCGCGGTCTCGCTCCGGTCAGTTGGCCGCGGCGGCAGTCTCCGGCAGCAGCGTCACGCGAACGTAGCGATTCGTGTCGATGTACTTCCGCGCCGCGTCACGAACCACCTCCGGCGTGATCTTCTCGACCACCGAGCCGAAGGCGACGAGGTTGTCGGGACCGACCGCCGGATCGAACTGATACGACGCCGCCAGCCCTTGCAGCCACCAAGCATTTTGGCGCTGGCTGGTCTCGTAGCCGCGCAACATGGTGGTCCGCACGTCGGCCACCTTGTCGGCCGGCGGACCGGCCTTGAGCGCGTCGATCTCCTTGAAGATTCGCGCCGCGAGCGCGTCGACCTTCGCGGGGTCACAGCTGAGCTCGATGACGAGCCCATACGACTCGGTGGGCCTCCAGCCCACGTTCGGGATCACGCCCACGCCATAGGTAGCGCCGAGCTCCTCGCGCAAGGCCTCGCGCAATTGATTCTGCAGCACGATGCCCATCGCGTTGAACACCGTGGGATTGCTCAAGACGTGCATGTCGATCGGGCCGTGAAACACCATCCGGGTTTGCGCCTTCGGCTCGATGCCCTTGCGCACGGTCTCTTGAACCACGCCGTCCGGCGGCCGAATGCCGTGATCGCGCCAGGTCGTCGCCTTCGCGGCCGTGGGCAAGCCGCCGATGTACGTCTCTACGAGCGGTTTGATCGTCGCGACGTCGAAGGCCCCGACGAACACGAACGTCGCGCCGCGCGCGTTCGAGAACAGATCGCGATAAATCGCGGCCGAACGGTCGAGGCTCATCTTCGCGAGCGAGTCCACGGTGAGAGGCCGCGCTCGCGGACTATCCCGCGTCATGATCCGATTGAACGTGTCGTTGAAAGCGGTGGCCGGGTTGGCGTTGCGATTCGCGAGCGCGGGGCGCATCTGGTTCTGCAACGCGGTGAAGGCGTTCGGGTCGGCGCGCGGCGCCGTGAACCGCAAGTAGATCAGCTCGAATAGAGTCTGCAGGTCCTTCACCGACGCCTGACCTGCGACACCGACTTCGTACTCGGTGATCGATGGGCCCGCAGCGGCCACCTTGCCGGTCAACACCTTCTGCAGCGCGGTGACGTCGAGGGTGCCGAGGCCGCCCGAGGCGATCACGGGCGCGGCGGTCTGCGCCGCCACGAGCTCTTCGTCGGCGATCAGCGAGCCGCCGCCCGCCACGAAGCCGCGAAAGATGACTTGATCCTTGTTGAAGTCGGTCGGCTTGAGCACCACGCGAACGCCGTTCGCGAGCTCCCACTCGGTGACGCCGCCGTTGCGCTTGGTCTCGACGGCAACCTTCGAGCCGGCCGGCGGCTCGTCGATCAGCGTGGTGCCGGCTCCCTTGTCCACGTAGGGCGTGAGCTCCGCCTTCGCCGCCGCCGCGATCACTGTCCCGAGCGCCGCTTGCTCCGGAAGCTTGAGGCCGTCCTTCTCGGGCCCCGTGACCAGCACCACGCGATTGGAGTCGTCGAGCCAGCCGCGGCCGATCGCGTTCACCTCCTCGAGCTTGATCTCGGGCACGAAGCGCTCGTAGAGCCCGCGCTCGTACTCGAGGCTCGGGATGCCGCGTCCGACCAGGAATGCGCTCGTGTATTGCTCGGCGAACCCCGTGGACGTGCGGCTGTCGCGCGCCGCCCAGCTGCGCTCCACGCTCCGCAAGATCGAAGTCTTCGCCCGCTCGAGCTCGGTGGAGGTGAAGCCGAAGCGCGCGACGCGCGTGGACTCGGCGAGCAGCGCGCTCAAGCCGCGCTCCACGCCGTTATCCGTGACGCCGGCCGAGAGCTGGTACGCGCTCGCCGCGCGAACCGGCCTCGTGGTCACCGAAGACGCGCCGAGGAACGGCGCATTGGGCCCGCGCACGATCTCCTGGAAGCGCAGATTCAAAAGGCCGTTGTAGATCTGCTCCACGAGATCGCGCCGAAAGCCGCCGACCGTGAAGTCGTTGTCGGGCGGCATCTTGCGCACGAGGCCGACGCTCGTGGACGTTTGCTCGCGATCGCTCGCGATGGAGTACGCGGTGCCGGCTTGCGGCGGCATCGGATACGCCGTGCGCGGCGGCGCTTGCGCCGGCCCTTTGAGCGAGGCGAAGCGCGCCCGGATCAGCCGCTCGATTTGCGCCGCATCGAAGTCGCCGACCGCGATCACGGCCATGAGGTCCGGGCGGTACCACTTGCTGTAGAAGCCGAGCAGCGTCTCGCGATCCATGGCCTGGATCGCTTCGGGAGTGCCGATGGGTAATCGCTCCGCATAGCGCGATCCCTTGAAGAGCACCGGGAAGTGCTTGTCGTTGATTCGCGCGCCGGCGCCGCGCCCGGCGCGCCACTCCTCGAGCACCACGCCGCGCTCCGCCGCGATCTCGGCGGGATCGAGCGTGAGCTTGCCGGCCCAGTCCTCGAGCACGTCGAACGCCTTCTCGAGATTCGCCGGCGCGTCGGTGGGCACCGCGAGCATGTACACCGTGTCGTCGAACGACGTGCGCGCGTTGAGCCCGACGCCGAGCTGCATGCCGATCGACTGCATGAAGTCGACGAGCTGTTGCTTGGGGAAGCGCTCGGTGCCGTTGAACGCCATGTGCTCGAGGAAGTGCGCGGCGCCGCGCTCGTTGTCTTCCTCGAGCACGGAGCCGGCGTTCACGACGAGCCGCAGGAAGGCGCGGTTCTTCGGCTCGGTGTTCTTGCGCACGAAGTAGCGCAGGCCGTTGTCGAGCTTGCCGGCGGTTACTTCCGCCGACGTGGGCAGCGCCTCGCCGAGCGCGGCGCTTCGGGCTTTCGCGAGATCGTCTTGAGCGGCGAGCCGCGCGGCGGGCCAAAGACCCACGGCGACGGTGAGCGCGGCGATCAGCAGGAAGGGTCGAATTCGGTTCGGGGAAGGGCGCAGCATTGCACGTCCTCTTCTTGATTGTTGAGCTACCGAACGAGCTTCGAGCGCGCTCATCGTGGCAGGGACGAATATCGAGGTCAACGCAAAGTCGCGGGAACGAGATACTCCGGCTCGAGCTCTAGACGTAGGAGTGCGCTTTCGCCGGTTGGTTCCTCGTGCGGCGCGCAAGAGCTCGGCTGTAGGGCCGGCTCAGCGCCAACCGAGCTCGGGGGCCACGTACTTCAAGATGCTTTCGATGGCGTGGGCGTTGTACTCGACGCCGAGCTGGTTCGGCACGGTGAGCAGCAGCGTGTCGGCGGCCGCGATGGCCTCGTCCGCGGCGAGTTGCTTCACGAGCGCGTCGGGCTCGGCCGCGTAAGAGCGGCCGAAGATCGCGCGCGTGTTCGCGTCGATGTAACCGATTTGGTCCTGCTCGTCGCCGCCGCGGCCGCCGAAATACGTGCGGTCCCGCTCGTCGACGAGCGCGAAGATGCTGCGGCTCACCGACACGCGCGGCTCGCGCTTGTGACCGGCCTTCTTCCACGCCTCCCGGTAGGCCTCGATCTGCTTGCGTTGCTGCACGTGCAGCGGCTCGCCGGTCTCGTCGGTCTTGAGCGTGGAGCTCTGGAGATTCAAACCGAGCTGCGCGGCCCATTCGGACGTGGCGTTCGAGCTCGAGCCCCACCAGATCCGCTCGCGCAGCCCTTCGGAGTACGGCTCCACCCGCAGGAGGCCCGGCGGGTTCGGGAACATCGGCCGCGGATTCGGCTGCGCGAATCCCTGCCCCTTGATCACCTCGAGGAACACCTCGGCGTGGCGGCGGGCCATGTCGGCGTCGCTTTGGCCCTCCTGCGGCGCGTAGCCGAAGTAGCGCCAGCCGTCGATGACCTGTTCCGGCGATCCGCGGCTGATGCCGAGCTGAAGCCGGCCGCCCGCGATGAGGTCGGCCGCGCCCGCGTCCTCCGCCATGTAGAGCGGGTTCTCGTAGCGCATGTCGATCACGGCCGTGCCGATCTCGATCTTCTTCGTGCGCGCACCGACGGCCGCGAGCAACGGGAACGGCGACCCCAACTGTCGTGCGAAGTGATGTACGCGGAAATAGGCGCCGTCGGCGCCGAGCTCTTCGGCGGCCACGGCGAGCTCGATCGACTGGACCAGTGCGTCGGCGCCGGTGCGCACCTGCGAGTGAGGCGACGGCGTCCAGTGCCCGAACGACAGAAACCCGATCTTCTTCATCTCGCTCTCATTCGCAACCTATCAATTAGGGACATGTTACTTTTTTTGCGCCGACCCGTGAGCATGCTTCGCGAGGTTGCTCCGCGGCCGGCGCGGCGTTTCGCTTGCGCAGGGTTTGATCTAGAGTGCCGCTATCTCGGCTCGAAACGGTGACGCGGCGTGATCGGTCACTACTTGTACCTAGCGGCGCGTAACCTCCCTCGCAGCGGCGGGTTCGTCTTCATGAGCATCGCCGGGCTCGCGATCGGTCTCGGCGCGGCCCTCCTGATCGGCCTCTACGTGCAGGACGAGCTCGGCTACGAGCGCTGGCTACCCGACAGCGACCGGATCTATCTGATCTCGGTGCGCTCTCCCGACGGCAGCATGACCATCCGCAGCCCCTCCGATGTCGGCCGTTGGGTCGCCGCCGATTTTCCCCAGTTCGAAGCGGTCACGCGGTTGGCCGGCGCGGGCGCATTCTTCAAGCGCGGCGACCACGAGTTCAGCGAACAGGTGGTCTGGGCGGACCCGAACGTGTTCGACGTGCTGCGCTTTCCCGCGATCGCCGGCACTCTAAAAGGCGCACTCGACGAGCCGGACACTCTCGTGCTCACCCGCCGGCTCGCGGAGAAGTACTTCGGCCGCGCGGATCCGATCGGCGACACGCTGCTGCTCGACGGCGTGCGGCCGATGCGGGTCACGGCCGTGATCGAGGACCTGCCGTCGAGCACGCACCTGAGCATCGACGTGCTCGCCTCCGCCGTGTCCGCCCACTCTCCCGTCACCGCGCAGGACGCGACACCGATGACCGTGGTCGGCGCGAAGGGATGGGGCTTCCAAACCTACGGGCTACTGCGGCGCGGCGCGGCCATCGAGCCGCTGCGAGAAACCCTCCGCACGCTGCCCGACCGGCATTCGCAGCGGGCCGACGGTGGGCAGCTGCCGAGCGAGATCTGGCCGCTGATCGTCACGCAGATTCGTGCAATCCATCTCTCCGCCAGCAACGTCGCGTCTCCCGACACGGAGGACGTGAGCCGCCTCTACGGCTCGCTCGGCATCGGCCTCCTGATCGTGCTCGCGGCCGCCATCAACTTCGTCACGCTGCGAACCGCGCTCGCGATGAGGCGCGCGGTTGAGGTTGGCGTGCGCAAGGCCTGCGGCGGCAACCGCGGCGCGCTGTTCGCTCAATTCATGGGCGAGGTCTTCGTGCACGTCTGCCTGGCCACGGCGCTCGGCTTGGCGCTGGCGGCCGCGTCCTTGCCGGCGCTCAATCGCTTCATCGACCGCACGATCGCGTGGCAAACGCTGCTCACGGGCCCGTTTCTCGCGGCCATCGCGGCGCTGCTCGTGGCGGTGACGATCGTCGCGGGCAGCTATCCGGCGTTCGTGCTCGCGTCGTTCCGTCCGAGCGTAGTCACGAAGGCGCGCTCCACCGGGCGGCTGCAGGGCGGCGTGCGCCAAGGCCTCGTGGCCGTGCAGTTCGCGATCGTGGTGGCGGTGTTGATCGCGACGATCGTCGTGTATCGCCAAACCGCCTTCGGCACGCGCGAGGCGCTGCGCACTGCGTCGAACCCGATCGTGCTGCTGCGCGCCGAGTGCAGCGAGGCGTTCAAGGCGGCGATCGCGGAATTGCCCGGCGTCCTCGGAGTAACGTGCGCCGCCAACGTGCCGCAAGCCGGCAGCGGCGGCGTCGGGCCGGTGATCTACAACGGCGGCGACACGCTCATCTTGGGCAACGTGCCCGTCGACGTGGGCTGGTTCGAGCACTACGGATACGAGCTCGTGGCGGGTCGCTTCTTCTCCGACGACGTCGGCGCCGACAAGACGCCGCAAGACCTCAAGTGGTCGGTGCCTGAATCGGTCGTGTTGAACGAGGCGGGCGTGGCGCGGCTCGGCATCGCGTCGGCGCGGGCCGCGATCGGCGAGCTCGTCACGCTCAATCACCCATCCGGGCTCGTCGGCACGTTCTCGGGCTTGCACACGGCGCGGATCGTGGGCGTGGTGAAGAACTTTCAGATCGGCACGGTGCGCAACGACTACTACCCCAGTGTGTTCTTCGTCGATCCGTGGCTGCTGCGCACGATGAGCATCAAGATCGACGGGCGCTCCACGCCGGAGACGCTCGACGCCATCGACGCCGTGTGGCGCCGGCTCGGAGAACCCGGTCCGCCGCAACGCCGGTTCTTCGAGGAGACGGTGCAGCAGATCTACGGCGACCTGCGCCGGGACTTCGAGCTGTTCTCGGTGTTCGCGGGCGTCGCGCTGTTGATCTCGGCGCTGGGGCTCGTGGGCCTCGCGGCCCACGCGGCCGGCGCGCGCACGAGAGAGATCGGCGTTCGCAAGGTGCTCGGCGGCGGCCGCGCGTCGCTGCTGGGACTTCTGATGTGGCAGTTCGCGAAGCCGGTGCTGCTCGCGAACATCATCGCCTGGCCCGCCGCCTATTTCTTGATGAGTCGCTGGCTGTCGGGCTTCGCGCGCCGCATCGACCTCGAGCCGTGGATGTTCGTCGTCGCGGCGCTGGCAACGCTCGCGCTGGCCGCCGTTACCGTGATGGCGCATGCGTGGTCGATTGCCAGCGTGCGGCCCGTGGTAGCCCTGCGGCACGAGTAGAGCGCGCGCCTCTCCGGCGGCACAAACACGTGCGGGCGCCGTTTGCGTTCCCACTGCTTTTCACTAGTTTCGCGTTTTCTTGACGCGGCTCACGCGCGGTTATGTCAACCCTGTGATCGCGATCACACGCCCGGACATAACTCGGGCAGATACTTTGTCCCAAGTTTCGGAGTGTTTTTGCTCCTGACGGTTTCCCCCTGAGTTACCCGGCCCTAGCGGCCGGGTCTTTTTTTGTGGGGGGCCGTCAAAACCTCTCCACCCACGGCCGCAGATCGAGCTCGTGAGTCCACGCGCTCCGCGGCTGGCGATGCAGGCTCACGTACTCGCGTGCGATCGCGTCAGGCTCGAGCAGCGATTCCGGCCCGCGCTCGGCGCCCAGGTGAGCGTAACGCTCCGAGTGAATCTGCCCGTCGATGATCACGTGAGCCACGTGGATGCCGCGCGGGCCGAGCTCGCGCGCCATGCTCTGGGCCACCGCGCGCAAGCCGAACTTCGGCGCGGCGAGGTTCACGAAATTCGCGCCGCCGCGCAGCGACGCGGTGGCGCCCGTGAAGAGGATCGTCCCGGAGCCGCGCTCGAGCATCCGCTTCGCGGCCGTCTGGCCCACGAGGAATCCGCCGAAGCAGCCCACCCGCCAGCAGCGCTCGAAATCCGCCGGGCTCGTGTCGACCACGGCGCCGCGCTCGAACGTTCCGGCGTTGAACACGGCGGCCGCGACCGGCCCGTGCGCCTCCGCCGCCGCGAACAGCGCCTCGACTTGTACGGGGTCGGTGGCGTCGCAGCGCTGCGGCATGACCCGGCCGGCACCCGGCTCGAACGCCAGCCGCGCGGCGCCGTCTCCGCGCGCCGCCGCGAACACCGTGTAGCCCTGCTGCGCGAACGCATTCGTCAGCGCGAGCCCGAGGCCGGGCCCGACTCCGACAACCACCGCTGTGGCCTGCGACGATCCTCGTTGCTCGCTCATGAAGCCTCCTACTTGCGCATGACATCAGGGATCGCCGCGCGCCGCGACGATCGGCGGACGCACACGCCCGAAACCCGTCGCCTGCTCGAACGCGTGCGCGAGCTGCAGCAGCTCGAAGTCGCACCGCGGCCGCCCGACGAGCTGTAAGCCGATCGGCAAGCCGTCCGGCGTGAAGCCGCACGGCACCGAGATCGCCGGCACGCCGAGACAGCTGATCGCGTAGCAGCTCGCCATCCAGTCGACGTAGGTTGCAAGCGGCGTGCCGTCGATCTCGCGAATCCATTCGATCTCGATCGGGAACGGCGCCACCTGCACCACCGGCAGCGCGAAGAAATCGTAACGCTCGAAGAAGCGCGCGGCACGCGCGTCGAGCGCGGCCTTGATCGCGTCCGCTCGCTCGAGATCGGCAGGTGTGAGCGCGAGGCCGCGCTCTACGTTCCAGATCACGGTGTTCTTGAGCAGCATCCGGTTGCGCTCGAGCGTGCGGCCGTGCAATGCGGCATAGTCGGCCGCGCGCCAGGTTTGGAACAGCTCGTCGACGCCGTCGAGGTCGGGCTCGGCATCCTCGATCTCGCAGCCGAGCGCCGCGAAGGCGCCGCGCGCGGCGTTGCACACCGCCGTGACACTGCGCTCCACGGGATACCGGCCGAGCCGCTCGCTCCACGCGAGCCGCACGCCGCGAAAGCCGCGCTCGAGCGGCGCGAGGAACGCCGCGCCCGGCTCCGGGAGCGCCGCCGGGTCGCGCGCATCCGGTCCCGCCATCACGGCGAGCAGCAGCGCGAGGTCGGCGACGCTGCGCGCGAGCGGCCCGTCGACGCCGAGCTTGTCGGTGGCACGCACGGCGAGCCGCGGCACGCGGCCCGGCGATGGGCGCAAGCCCACCACGTTGCAAAAGCTCGCGGGATTGCGCAGCGAGCCGCCGACGTCGGTGCCGTCGGCGAGCGGCACCATGCCGCAGGCCAGCGCGACCGCGGAGCCGCCGCTGCTGCCGCCGCAGGTCTTGCTCGGGTCGTACGGATTGCGCGTCGCGCCGAACAGCGCGTTGAAGGTCTGCGAGCCCGCGCCGAACTCCGGCGTGTTGGTCTTGCCGATGACGATCGCGCCCGCGCTCTTGCAGCGGGCGACGTGCAGTTCGTCGCTCGTCGGCACGAACTCCTTGTAAAGAGGCGAGCCGAAAGTCGTGCGGATGCCGCGGGTGAGCACGAGATCCTTGATCGCGATCGGCAGGCCGTGCAACGGACCCACGCGCTCGCCGCGCGCGACGGCGCGGTCCGCGGCCTCGGCCTCGCCGAGCAGCTCGTCGGGCGGCACGCGCGTCGGGATCGCGTTCACGAGGCCGTCGATGCGGTCGATCTGCGCGAGGCACTCGCGCATCACTTCTACCGCCGAAACGCGGCGCGCGGCGATCGCGGCCGCGAGCTCGCGTGCGCCGGCGAAACGGAGATCGGTGCTTTCGGTGGTCATCGCGAATGCTGCCGTCCGGCGACGTGCCATCACACCGCCGGCTTCGACACCGGCCGGTGCCCGCTCAAGCCGTAGTAAAAAATGTAGACATAGCAGACGAGCGGCACGACGAACGAGTGCAGCAGGCCGACGTGATCGGCAAAGTAGCCTTGCAGCACTGGCACGAGCGCGCCGCCCACGATCGCCATGCAGAGCACGCCCGAGCCCTCGCCGGTGTGCTTGCCGAGGCCGTTGAGCGCGAGCGCGAAGATGGTGGGGAACATGATCGAGTTGAAGAAGCCCACCGCGAGCACGCACCACATCGCGGTGTCGCCGGCCGTGAGCATCGCGACGGCCAGCAGGACCACGGCGGCCACTGCATTGAACGCGAGCACCCGTCCCGGCCGCACGAACCACATCACGGCCGCGCCCACGAAACGTCCCACCATCGCCGCGCCCCAGTAATAGGACACGTAGCCGCCGGCCTCGGACACGGACAGTCCCGCGATCGCGGGATCAGCCATGAAGTTCACGAGGAAGCTGCCGATCGCCACCTCGCCGCCCACGTACACGAAGATCGCCGCCACGCCGAGCACGAGGTGCCGATGGCTCCACAGGCTCGCGCGCGGCTCCGTGGCGCCGGCCGCGCCGCTGCCCTCGATCGCCGGCAGCTTGAGAGCCACGAACACCACAGCGATCAGGAACAGCACGGCCGCGAGCCCGAGATACGGCTTCTGCACGAGCGCCGCCTCGGCCGCGGTGCCCACCGTGGCCGACGTGAGGATCAGCCGCGTGCCCAAGGTAGGGCCGATCGTGGTGCCGAGCGAGTTGAACGCCTGCGTGAGCGTGAGGCGGCTCGACGCCGTCCGCGGCGGCCCGAGAATCGTCACGTAAGGGTTGGCGGCCACTTGCAGCAACGTGATGCCCGACGCGAGCACGAACAGCGCACCGAGAAACAGCGGATACGCTTCGGCTGCCGCGGCCGGATAGAACAGCAAGCAGCCGATCCCCGCGATCGCGAGGCCGATGATGATGCCGAGCTTGTAGCCGAGCTTCTCGACGAGCCAACCCGCGGGCAGCGACATCACGAAGTACGCGCCGAAGAACGCGAACTGGATCAGCGTGGCCTGAACGTAGCTCAGCGTGAACGCGCTCTTGAGGTGCGGTACGAGGATGTCGTTGAGCGAGGTGATCAAACCCCACATGAAGAACAACGACGTGAGCGCGGTCAACGAGCCCAGATAGCTCGGAGCGGGCCGCGCCGCGGCCGCGACGTGCGTGGATTGCGTCATCGCGACCTCGGCGCGTTTCGGGACTTGCCGCTAGCTTAGTGCGCCGCCCATTTGAGTCAAAGAGGGCGAGTCAAAGAGGCGAGGCAAAGCCGGCGAATCAAACCGCTTGCTTGAGCCCCTGCGCCGCGAGCGCTCGGCCGACGGCGGACAGCGTAGCCTGCAGCGACGCGAACGAAGTGTCCTCGTCGATGCAGCACGCGCTCGCCTGCCGGCCGCCGACTTCCACCGTCACGGACGCGAGCGCCTTGGCGTCGGTGCCCGACGTGAGCGCGTGCTCGTCGAACTCCGCCACGCTCACGCCCATGCCGAATCGGCGGCTCACTGCGTCGATCAGCGCCTCGATGAGGCCCTGGCCTTCGCCGTTCAAGGCGAGCTCCGCGCCGCCGGTGGCGAGGCGGAACTTGCCGTGCGCGCGCTGCGCCTCGGAGTGCAGGTCGTAGCCGAGCAGGCGCCACCCTTCGGGCACCGCGAGGAACTCGGCCTCGAACAACGCCTTGATCTGCCGGGACGTGATTTCCTCGCCGGTGGCGTCGGCCTTCGCCTGCACGACCTTGCTCACGGCCGGGTGCAACCACTTCGGCAGCGTGATCGCATGGTCGCGCTCGAGCACGAGCGCGACGCCGCCCTTGCCGGACTGGCTGTTGATCCGCACCACTTCCTCGTAGCGCCGGCCGAGGTCGGCGGGGTCGATCGGCAGATACGCCACTCCCCACTTGTCGAGGCCGCGGTCGCGGTGAAACGCGAGCGACTTGCGGATCGCGTCCTGGTGGCTACCCGAGAACGCGGCGTACACGAGGTCGCCCGCCCATGGGTGACGCGGATGCACCGGCATGTCGGTGCAGCGCTTGTAGACTTCGATGATCCTCGCCATGTCGGCGAAGTCGAGCTTCGGGTCGATGCCCTGCGAGTACAAGTTCATCGCCATCGTCACGATGTCCATGTTGCCGGTGCGCTCGCCGTTGCCGAACAGCGTGCCCTCGACCCGGTCGGCGCCGGCCAGGAGGCCGAGCTCGCCGGCCGCGACGGCACAGCCGCGGTCGTTGTGCGTGTGCAAGCTCACGCGGATGTGCTCGCGCTGCGCGACGTTGCGGCAGAAGTATTCGATCTGGTCCGCGAATACGTTCGGCGTCGTCATCTCCACCGTGGCGGGCAGATTGATGATCACGCCTTGACCGCGCTCCGGCTGCCAGACGCCGATCACGGCGTTGCAGACCTCGACCGCATAGTCGGGCTCGGTGCCGGAGAAGCTCTCGGGCGAATATTCGAACGTCCAGTGCGCGCCGGGATTGCGCGCGGCGAGGTCCTTGAGCAGGCGCGCGCCGTTCACGGCGATGGCAACGACGTCCTCGCGGCTCGCCTTGAATACCTGCTCTCGCTGCACCGGCGAGGTGGAGTTGTAGACGTGCACGATGGCGCGCTTCGCGCCGCGCAGCGCCTCGAAGGTGCGCTCGATGAGCTCGCGGCGCGCCTGGGTGAGCACCTGCACGGTCACGTCGTCCGGAATCAGGTTGCGCTCGATGAGCCGGCGCGTGAAGTCGTACTCGGTTTGCGACGCCGACGGGAAGCCGATCTCGATCTCCTTGAAGCCGAGCTCCACGAGCAGCGCGAACATCTCGAGCTTCTTCTGCACCGACATCGGTTGGACGAGCGCCTGATTGCCGTCGCGGAGGTCGACGCTGCACCAGTCGGGCGCGCGCTCGATCGAGCGGCTCGGCCAACGGCGGTCGGCCAGCTCGAGCGGCCGGTAGGAGCGGTACTTGCTGTGGTCGAACGGCTGTTTCATCTCGTCGATCCTCGGGTGCGAACGGCTTGCGGCCTACGGGTCTAGAGCGGAGATTCTACGCTTGCCGTCCGAGCAGAATTGGCCTAATTTGGCGGCCTACTCATCGTTCTTGGAATTTTTCACCGACTTACGACGCCATTTCGCATGTTTTTGCCACGATGACCACGAAACTCGATGCTTTCGACCTGAAAATCTTGAAAGAGCTCCAGGCAAACGGCGGCCTCAGCAATCAGGAGGTCGCGGAGCGCGTGGGATTGTCGGCGTCGCCGTGCTCGCGGCGGATCCGGATGCTCGAGGAGGCCGGCGTGATCCGCGAGCGCGTGGTGCGGCTCGAGCCGCGCGAGCTCGGGCTCGATCTCACGGTGCTGATCCACATCCGGATGGACCGGCACACGCCCGAGCGTTTCGACCAGTTCGAGAAAGTCGTGCGCGCGTTCCCCGAGGTGCAGGAGTGCTACCTGATCACCGGTCAGGAGGCCGACTATCAGCTCAAGATCACCGTGCCGAACATGGACGAGTATCAGCGCTTCCTGCTCGAGAAGATCACGCGCATCGACGGCGTGATCGGCGTGCACTCGTCGTTCGTGCTGCGCAAGGCGGTCGACACCACGGCGCTGCCGCTCGGCTACGCGCGCCGCGGCTGAGCCCGGCTCGCGCGCTTGCGACGCTCGACCGGCGGCCAGTCGTCCTTGAGCAGCGCCCAGCGCTCGTGGTCGCGCCAGCGGCCGCCGATCTTGAGGTAGCCGCGCGCGGTGCCTTCGTGGCGGAAGCCGAGCCCTCGCACGAGCGCGGTCGAGCGCCGGTTGCCGCGCTGGATGTTGGCCTCGAGCCGGTGCAGGCCGAGCTCGCCGAACGCGCGGTCGATCGCGAGCGCGAGCCCCTCCCGCATGAGCCCCGAGCCCGAGTGCGGGGCGAAGGCGTAGTAGCCGAGGCTCCCCGACTGCTCGGAATGGCGCACGATCTCGTTCACGTTCACCACACCGGCGAGCTCGCCCGTTGCGGCGATCACGACGAAGAACGACTCCTGGTTCTTGCGGCGCGCGCGCCGCAGATAGTCGCGGTACTCCTCGCGCGTCGAAGCCGTGGTCACGAACCGCCGATGCAGCGCGCGACTGCGGCGCACCGCGGCGAGATATTCGTCCTCGCGCCGGCGCGACGGCCGCTCGAGTCGCACACGCGTCCCTGCTCGCAGGCGCACCCTCAGTGGACCGGCAGCGAGAAGTAATCGAAGAGCAGCACGAACACGATCGAAGCCGCCACGAGGCTCGCGAGCGTCGCCGGCGTGCCCTTGCGGAACCATGCGGCCGGCGTGATCGCGAGGCTCGGGTCGCCGCGCTCGCGGGCCAGGCGCTCGGAGATCGTCACGACGAACACGTTCGCGCTCGCGCCGATGTGCGTGCCGTTGCCGCCGAGCCCCACTCCCATCGACAGCGCCCACCAGAGCGGGGCTACGTTCACGCCGCGCGCTTCGAGACCCGCGATGATCGGGATCATCGCCGCCGTGAACGGGATGTTGTCGATGGCCGCCGACAAGACGGCGGCAACCCACATCAGAACGATCGCCGCCACGAGCAAGTCGCGCTGCACGAACGGCGTGATGAATTGCCCGACGTAGCTCAGGAGGCCGCTGTGTTGCACTCCGCCAACCACCATGAACAAACCGATGAAGAACACCAGCAATGGAACCTCGACGCGCGCCAGCACGGTGTCGAGCGCCGCATGCGGCGTCGCGATCAGCAGCGCGGTCATGCCGAACGCCGCCACGAACCATGCCTCCCAGCCGAGCGCGCGGTGCAAGGTGAACAGCACGACCATCGAGAGCAGCACGAGCAACGAGATCGTCCAGGTGCGGCGGTCGCGAATCGTCACGGGCACTTGGCTCGTCTCGCTGCGGCCGGCCAGCTCCTTGCGAAACACCACTTTCATAGCCAGCAGGATGGCGAGCCACGCCACCAACGCGATCGGCGCCATTCTCAAGAAGAACGTGTTGAAGTCGATCTGCGCGGCCGAGCCGATCATGATGTTGGGCGGGTCGCCCACCAGCGTGCCCACACCGCCCGTGTTGCTGAGCACCGCGGCGGCAACGAGATACGGCACCGGAGATACGCGCTGCTTCTCCGCGATCAGGATCAACAACGGCCCGAAGATCACCACCGTGGTCACGTTGTCGAGCAGCAGCGACAGCAAGGTCACCGCGGTTCCCGTGGTGACCAGCGTGAGGTACCGGTTGCCGCGGCTAACGGCGGCCAGCTTGTAGGCGAGCCACTCGAAGCCGCCCGTGGGCACCATCACGATCACGATGGTCATCATCGCCGCGAGCAACAGCACCACGTTCCAGTCGATGGCTTCGAGCGCCTCCCGAGGACCGTAAAACCCGAAGAGCTGACCCGCGATGACCATCGCGACGGCGCCGATGCACGCCACCTTCGCGCGCTCGACGCGATGCAGATGCTCGGTGAAGATCGCCACGAAGATCAGAGCGAGGACGATGCCCGATACGAGCATCGGGCCGGTGAACGCCTGCGTGGGCATCAGGAGCGTCTCTCCCCGTGGTGCGCCCGATTCGGGGGCGCTCAGGGCGTTTCGTCGATTTCC
The DNA here is from genome assembly GCA_036274615.1 of Gammaproteobacteria bacterium. Classification (GTDB taxonomy): domain Bacteria; phylum Pseudomonadota; class Gammaproteobacteria; order Steroidobacterales; family Rariloculaceae; genus FEN-1219. Next base: position 39,974 of record DASUFK010000112.1, read on the forward strand.
TTGCGCTTGTCGACGATCAGATCGGCCGCCGTGACGTTGAGCACCAGCGCCATCGCGCTCGCGACGTAGATCGACGAATAGGTGCCCACGACGATGCCGATGATCAACGCAACCGAGAAGCCCCAGAGCGTCTCGCCGCCGAGCAGCCACAGCGCGACCACCACGAGCAGCGTCGTGACCCCGGTCATGATGGTGCGCGAGAGCGTTTGGTTCACCGACGCGTCCACGATCGCTTCGGGCGAGCCGCGGCGCATGTTGCGAAGATTCTCGCGAATCCGGTCGTATACCACGACCGTGTCGTTCAACGACCACCCGAGCACCGCCAGCACGGCGCCGAGCACGGTGAGGTCGAATTGCCAGCGGAAGATCGAAAACGCGCCGATGACCACCGTGATGTCGTGGACGGTGGCGATGATGGCTCCGAGGGCCAGCTTCCACTGAAAGCGCAACATCACGTAAACGAAGATCAACAGCAGCGCGATCACCAGAGCCGAAACGCCTTTCTCGGCGAAGTCGGCGCCGACCTGCCCGTCGACGAAGTCGATGGGCTGCATCGTCACGTCGGGATGATTCTGCTTGAGGATGCCGAGCAGGCGCTCCTGCAGCTCGGTGGGATCGCCGGAGTCCTCGAGCGGCGGCAACCGGATCAGCACTTCCGAAGTCTTGCCGAAAATTTGCACCTGCGGGCTCGGAAATCCGGCGGCCTCGAGCTGAGTGCGAATCTCGTCGAGGTTTGCTTCGCTGCTATAGGAGACCTGGGCGATGACTCCGCCTTTGAAGTCGAGGCCGAGCTCCAAGCCGAAGATGGCCAGTGACAACACGGACACGAGGCTTACCGCGGCCGACGCCGTGAGCGCCAGACGGCGGTACTTCATGAACGGGAAGCGGGGGACGCTGGTTAACCACTGCATATCGAAACGACCGAGGCGGAGTTCCGCCGCCTACGCAACTTCGGCTGCGGAACGAGTGGGATTAGGGCTTCTTGGGCTCTTCTTCGCGCGTGAGCTGCTTCGGCGCCGCTTCGTGGTCCTCGTCGGTGTTCATCGCCTTCTTGAAGCTCTTGATGGCGCTGCCGAGGTCGCCCCCCACCTCTTTCAAGCGCTTGGTGCCGAAAATCAGCACGACGATCACGAGAATGATCATCAGCTGCAGGGGGTTCATCGCGAGACCCATAACCTGTTCTCCAACGCCGGTCCATTGGCGTGTCGATCAAAGTCTCATTTTGCGCGCCCCGGTAGCGAAAATCCATTTCTCGCGTCACACCGGCGAGCGTCCGAGTTGGCCGCAGCGCACGCGCGCATGGGACGCACCCGCACGAATTCGGCGGTTTTCAGGCCTTCGAGCCCCGTGACCGGCCAGGACGCTTGTCATATGCTCCGCCCATGTCGGGATTTCTGGAGAGACTCGCCGCGCACAGCGCGGCCGCGCTCGTCTTTGCGGCGCTCGGCGCGTCGTCCGCCTTCGCCGGCGACGACGACCCGCTGATCGTCGGCCGCCAGCTGTTCGTGCTCGCCTATGCCGCCGCGGAAACCGGTGCGCCGCTGCCGAGCCTCGAGGACCCGGCCGAGCTCCGCGGCTATCCCTTGTATCCGTATCTCGAGCGAGCCCGGCTCATCCGCGCGCTCGGCAAGATCAAGGGCCCGGGCCCGTTGCCCGTGGACGACGACGCCCGCGCGTTCCTCGCGGCGCACGCCGGCGAGCCGGTGGCCCCGGACTTGCGGCGCGCCTGGCTGCGGAGCCTGGCGGCGAGGGCCGAGTGGTCGACGTTCGCGGAGCAATACTCCGCCGCCGTCGCCGACGCGCGGCTGCGTTGCCAGTGGCTCCAGGCGCGCATCGAGCTCGGCCACACGAACAACCTCGAGGCGGACGTCGCCGAGCAGTGGCTCACACCCCAACGGCTGCCGCCGGATTGCGAGCAAGCGTTCGACTGGCTCAGGGCCCGCAACGGCCTCGGCGACGCGCTCGTGGAGCAGCGCGTGAGGCTGTTGCTGGCGAACGGCCAAACGGATTTCGCGCGCACCGTCGCCCGCGGCTTGGCGCCCCCTCGGGCCGCCGCATACGCGCGCTGGGCGGACATGCTCGACAAGCCCACTGCGTCGCTCGACGCCGCGCTCGCCGACGCCGAGCGCGCCACGGAGCTCGACGGCGCGCCGCTCGCCGCGGGTTGGCGCAAGCTCGCGCGCAGCAACTCGAGTAACGCGCTCGAGCGCTACGACCGGATGCTCGCCGTCCTCGGCCGCGACTCGCCCGCGGCGGCACGCTACACGCTGGTGCTCGCACTCGGTCTCGCGTGGGACCGCCGCGGCACCGAAGCGCTCGAGCTCTTCGACGCGGTTCCCGCGAACATGTTCGACGACTATGCGCGCGAGTGGCAGACCCGCGCCGCCCTCTGGGCGGGGGACTGGGGGCAAGTGCGGCGCTCCATCGCGGCGATGTCCGGCGACGCGCGCGGCTCGGCGCGCTGGCGCTACTGGAACGCGCGCGCCGCGGCGGCACTCGACGACGAAGCCGCCGCGAACGAGATCTACGAGGCGCTGCTGCCCACCGACAACTTCTACGCGGCCAACGCGGCCGCCCGCCTCGGCCGGCCGGCCGTACCGCATCCGGCGCGGCTCGAGCAACATCCGGCCGAGATCGAGGCGCTCGGCGCGCGGCCCGCGTTCGTGCGAGCGCGCGAGCTCAAGCTCTGCGGGCTGCGCGGACCGGCGTTTCGCGAGTGGCAGGCGGCGTTCGACGCGCTCACCGAGGCCGAGCGTACCCAAGCCGTTGCGCTCGCGGCGAGCTGGCAGTGGCACGACGTCTCCGTCGCGATGGCCACCCAGCAGCGCGTGTTCTTCGACTACGAGCTGCTCTATCCGCGGCCGTACGACGCCGAGGTCGCTGCGGCCGCGGGGCTCGCGTCGCTCGACGCGCCGCTGCTCTACGGCATGATCCGGCAAGAAAGCCTGTTCCGCTCGGATGCGGTGTCGGCCGCCGGCGCGGTCGGGCTCGCGCAGCTGCTGCCTGCGACGGCCGTGCGCACTGCGCGCGCTTGGCAACACCCGGAGCCGGGCACGGTGGACCTGTTCGATCCGGCGATGAACATCAAGCTCGGCGCCTGGCACATGCGCGATCTCACCGATCGCTTCGACCGGCAGACCGTCGTCGCGCTGGCCGCCTACAACGCGGGCGAGTCGGCGGCCGAGCGCTGGCTGCCGCAGGACAACATGGACGCCGACGTGTGGATCGAGAACATTCCTTACAACGAGACACGCGAATACGTGCAACGCGTGCTCTGGCACGGGATCGTCTTCGCGTGGCTCGAATCCGGCGCGCCCCAGCGGGTCGACGGCTGGATTGCAGAGGTCGCGCCGCTGCGTCCCATCAGGCAGGCGTCCAGCGACGGCGGCTAGCGCCACGCGCCGCCGCTTCTCTTACGCGCGTAGCCGGTCGATCTCTTCGTTCAGCCGGCTCGTCCTGTCGGTGGCGATGCGCTCGAGCACGCGCACCCGCTCCTCGAGATTGGCGATCGTCGCATCGCGCTCGGCCAGCGCGACCTCGATCTGCTTGGCCACGTGCTGTGGGGGCCTGCCGAACCCGTCGTCGAATCCTCGCCGGGGAAACCTGCGGCCTCTGAACGCCCAACAGAACACCGCGAACATCGCGAACATCCAAAACCAATTCGGACCTGGACCGTGCATCGCATTTACTCCCAATCGACCGTGTTACATCATCAGCCTGCGCATCGGCAGATCTTGCCGACTCGTAGAGGGTCTCCCGCCGGGCTGCCGTTGGGGCTTCATTGGGGAGGAAGAAAACAGCAGTCGGCTCTAAGTCGGTTGGTCAGACCGATCCGGAGCAACACCGACGGGAGACCCCACTCGAGCCGTTAGCAGGTTCCATGCCAGCGTGTCGACGCCCGATGCAAGTAGTTGATTGATCTCATGGCGGATGCCGCATCGTGCGGGAAACGAGCTCGAGCGCATCCTGGCCAAACTCGCCAGTTGTTGGCGCGATCGCTCAACGGCTCGAAGTTTTGGGTCATTCGCACAGGCTTAGGAGAGGCAACGATGGAGCGCAGAGACTTCCTACGGGTGTCGGTCAGCATGCTCGGCGGCATCGCCGCATTCTTCGCCTCGATTCCCTTCGTGAGGAGCTTCCTGCCGAGCGCGAAAGCGCGCGGGCTCGCCGAGCCCGTCGAGGTGGACCTGAGCGCATTGGCGCCGGGACAGGTGGCCGCCCACCTGTATCGCGGCGAAACGATGCTCGTGCTGCGCAGAACTCCGGAGATGCTGGCGGATCTCGCGACGACGGACGAGCGCGTGCTCGACCCGGGCTCGGATCCGGAGCACGCCGATCCGCCCTACGTCGACCCGCACAACCGCGCGATCGAGCCCGAGTTCCTGGTGCTGCGAGGGGTCTGCACCCACCTGGGATGCGTGCCGCAACAACACGGCGTCGACGGTAAGCGAATCGTCGGAGACTGGTGGCCCGGCGGCTTCATCTGCCCTTGCCATCAGTCGGGTTTCGATTACGCGGGCCGGGTGATTCGCGGCCCGGCGCCCCGCAACCTGGACATCCCGCCCCACCGCTATTCGGGTCCAGCCCGGATAGTCATCGGCGAGACCCCGCCGGTGACCTGAAACGAGCCCGCAGAGAAAGAGGGCCGCGCGTGGCGGCCCTCCGTGAGATGGGGTCTCTCACATCCAAGGTTTAGATGTCGAGCGCCTCGCAGGCAAGCTCACCAGAAACCCCAAGAATCTCACTAGACATGGGATCACCTCCTTTGGATTGTGGGACCGGGCCTAAGCGTCGCAAATTCGGCGGGCATAACGCAAGAGCGAGCCGCGGTTTGCGAGACATTCGTCGCACGGCGGGGCAGCGCTGTAACCAAGGCCTTCGACCGGCCGTCTTTGCCGACGTGGATTGACGGCAATGCGAGTGGCTCGAACGACACAACCCGAGGAACCGGCGCCGAACCTGGAAGCGGCTAAGCCCGCGAAGCCGATTTCGCCGCTGCGCTTCAAGCTCGCGGTGCTGCAGCACGATCGCGCCGTGTACCGTTTTGCCCGCACCCTGCTCCGCGACGAGCGCGAGGCGGAGGACGTGGTGCAGGAGACGTTCCTGCGCTACTGGCAGCACGGCGGCGGCGTTCGCAAGCCGCGCGAGTGGCTGTTCAAGGTCGCGCGCAACGCGTGCCTCGACCGCTTCCGCAGGGCGGGACGATTCGTGAGCCACGAGGCCGCGGCGCCGCCGGAACCGGCCGACGAGCGCGACCCGCAGTGGCACTACGAGCAGCGCGAGCTGGAGGCCGGCGTGCTTCGCTTGCTCGACACGCTGCCCGAGCCGCAACGGAGCCTCGTGGTGCTGTTCGACTTGCACGGCGTCGACGGCGCCGGCTGCGCCGCGATCCTTGGGTTGAGCACCACCCAGGTCAAGGTTTATCTGCACCGCGCGCGCCGCCGGCTGCGCGAACGACTGGAGCATCGCTCATGAACGACAAGGAACTGCACAACGAATGGGCGTGGAGCCAGATCGAGAGCTATGCGGACGGCGACTTGAGCGGCGCGGCGCACGCGCGCATGGAGGCCGCGCTGCGCGCCGACGAGCGGCTCCGCGCGGCCGTTGCGCGCGCGCGCGACGTGCATGCCGCGCTGCGCCGCGCGCAACCCGCACCGCTGCCCGCCGGTCTTCGCGCCCGGCTGCTGCGGATCTCGGGGCCGGCGCTGCCGCGTTGGCCCATGCTGGCCGCCGCGGCCACTGCGGCAACCGCGGCGGCGGTGGTGGCCGGGCTGCTCTTGCACCGCCCCGAGGCGGCACCGCCGCCGGCGGACGAGCGGGCCGCCGCGCTCGCGGACTTCGAGCTGGCGATGAAGTACATGCAGAAAACCGCGGCGATCACGAGCAGGGAAGTTACCAACCGCGTCGGCGGCGGCGTGCGCGAAGCGCTGGCCATCAGCGGCAAGTCGCTCCGCGAGCCGGCGGAGCGCAAGAACACCGGAGGCTGATCACATGACGATTCGAATCTCGTTGGCTGCAACCGCGCTGCTCGCGCTCTGCGGAGCCGCTCGAGCGCAGAACGGCTACTTCGACTTCGGCCAGATTCCGGGCATCGACACCGAGCCCACGGTGCAGATCGACCTGCCCCCGTCCATGCTCGGCTGGGTGTCCGAGGCTGCCAAGAGCAACGATCCCGAAGCCGCGAAGGCAATCGAGTCCCTCAAGGGCGTGCGCGTGCGCGTCTACGAAAACATCGGCGACAGCGCCAAGGCCGTGGGCCAGTTCGTCGAGGACACGTCGCGCAAGCTCGAGAGCGACGGTTGGCAGCGCACGGTTTATATTCACGACGGCAGCGACAAGGTGCGCATCTACGTGAAGCCCGGCGACCCGAAAGCGTCCAAGCCGGAGATCGCGGGATTCACCGTCATGGTGGTCGACGACAGCGACGCGGTGTTCATCAATGTCGCCGGGCCGATGGACCCCGCGCAGTTCGGCCGGCTCATGGGCGGCGGCTGGGGTGGCATGCTGGGCGGAATCCTCAACGGCGCGCACGAACGCGATTAGGCACCGAGCGCGCGAGACCGCCCGCCGGTCGAAGACATTGGCCGGAGCCGCGACATCGATGCGCGTTTCCACCAACTAGTGACGGAGCGGACGAACCGCGCGCGACGGCGCGCCGCAGCAGGTTCCTGCGGCATTCTGCCGCAGCTCAAGGAGTTACGTCCGTCCGTGGCACACTGGCACAAAACCTGAAATGGCGACCCTGCGAGCGAGCTCGGGCGCCGGTCGCACCGAGCGAACTCCGGGGTAGACCGCGGGGTCGGACGACATGGGGTCCGGCCCCGCGAGGCGGGAGGAAATCGTGATCGAGCTGTCGGCTGTGACGAAGCGCTACGCGCCGGCGGAAGCCGACCGCCCGGCGCTCGACGGAATCGACTTGAGCATCGACCGCGGCGAGTTCGTCGCCGTCATGGGCCCCTCCGGCTGCGGCAAGACGACGCTGCTCAACATCGTGGGCCTCATCGACACGCCCACCACCGGCCGCTACCTGTTCGCGAATCAGGATCTCGCCGGGCGCTCGGAAAACGAGCTCACCGAGCTGCGCAAGCACAACATCGCGTTCATCTTCCAGGCGTTCCAGCTGATTCCCGAGCTCAGCGTTTACGAGAACGTGGAGCTGCCGCTGCGCTATCAGCCCGCCCCTCGAGCCCGGCGCCGCACCGCGGTGCGCGAAGTGCTCGAGCTCGTCGGCCTCGACGCGCGCGCGCGCGACTACCCGGAAGCGCTGTCGGGCGGCGAGCAGCAACGCGTCGCGATCGCGCGCGCGCTCGTCAACGATCCCAAGCTGATCCTCGCCGACGAGCCCACCGGCAACCTCGACCAGGGCAACGGAACGGCGGTGCTCGACATGCTCTGCACGCTGAACCGCGCGGGCGCAACGATCATCGTGGTGACGCACTCGCCGGCCTGCGCCGAGCGCGCGGACCGTGTAGTGCATCTGCTCGACGGGCGAGTGGTGGGCGCGGCCCACGCGAGGATCTGAAACGTGATCCGCCACTACCTCACGATCGCGCTTCGCAACCTCGCGCGCTCGCCGTTCACCGCCGCCGTCAACGTGCTCACGCTCGCGCTCGGGCTCGTGGCATTCGTCGGCGCGTACGCCGTATCCGCGTACTGGGGCAGCAGCGAGCGGATCTTCCCGAACGCTTCCCGCACCTACGTGATCACCGCGAGCCTTGCGCTCAAGGACGGCAGCATCGCCACGGGCAAGATGCCGCAGACGTCCGAGCTCTACGAGAAGTATCTGCGCGTCGACTTCCCGGAGCTCGAGACGATCGCCCGCGCCAACGTGTGGAACCGCCAGTCCTCGGTCACCGCCAACGGCAAGATGCTGCGCATGGTCGGCGCCGCCGTCGACCCCGAGTTCCTCGACATCTTCAACCTGCCGTTCGTGGCGGGCGACCCGCGCACCGCGTTGCGCTCGCCGACCGGCGTGCTGCTCACCGAGGCCGCGGCGCTGCGGCTGTTCGGCACCACCGACGTGCTCGGTAAGCCGGTCGTCATGGGCGGCAACCTCATCGACGCCACGGTCACGGGCGTGATCGCGAAGATCCCGGAGCCCTCCCACATGGCCGGGGGACCGTCGGCGTCCATGCCGTTCGACGTCATGGCGCCGTACGTCCTCTACGACCGGTTGCGCGAGCTCGTGAATCGCCCGCAACCGCCGCCCGACGCCGCCAACGCGCCTCAGGAAGACGACAAGGCGCAACCGCCCGGCGCCGCGGCGGGCGGCGCTCCGCCGGCCGCAGACCCGGCAGCGGCGCCCGCCGAAGCGGCCCCCGAGCAGCAGAACGAGAACTGGCTCGGCGGCTATTGCTGCACCACCTACGTGATGCTGAAGCGCGACGGCGCCTTGACCGGCCGCGAGCTCCAGCGGCGGCTCACCGATTTCGCGAGCCGCCGCATGTCGCCCGACCAGCTTGCGATCGCCAACGTCGAGGTCGGCGCGGTGCCCGTCACCGGCCTCCTGGTCGCGCAGCTCGACGGGCAGATCCTCGGCAAAGCAGGCCAATACGTGTCGGTCACCACGCTGCTGCTCGGGCTCGGGGCGCTCGTGCTGCTGGTGGCGTGCGTGAACTACGCGAACCTCGCGACCGCGCGCGCGGCTAGGCGCGCGCGCGAGATCGGCTTGCGCAAGGTCATCGGCGCGCACCGCGGTCAGGTGATCGCTCAGTACTTGCTCGAAGCGGCGCTGCTCACCGCCGCGGCGCTCGCGGTAGCCGTGGCCGTCGTGGAGCTCGTGGCGCCGGTGGTGCGCAACGCCGTGGGCATCGACATGCGGCTCGCGCTGCTCGGCTCGCCGCGCTTCTGGGCGTTCATCGCGGCGCTGCTCGTGGGCGTAACGCTGCTCGGCGGGGCCTATCCCGCGTTCGTACTGTCGCGCGTACGGCCGATCGAGGCGCTGCGAATCGGCCGCGTGAGGATCGGCCCGCGGTTCGCGTCCACGGTGCTCGTGGGCGTGCAGTTCGCCGCCGCGAGCTTCCTCCTGATCGCCGTGCTCGTGATGTACCTCCAGAACGCGCGGCTCGAGAGCACGGCCCTCGGCACGACGCGCGACCAGCATCTCATCGTCGACAACTTCACGCCGGTGACGCACGTGCCGGGCGACGTGCTGGTGGCGCAGCTCGGGCGGCTGCCCGGCGCCAAGGGCGCTACGGCGATGGGGATGGCGCCGTGGAGCGACGACGTGAACCTGAACCTGGTGTCGCGCTCTCCCGAGGCCGCCGCACGTTTCCAAACCGTCTTTTGGAACCCCGTCGCGTACGACTTCTTCGCGACGCTCGACATTCCGCTGATCGCCGGCCGGGTTTTCGACCGCGAGCACAACGACATGCGGCGGCAGCCGCAGGACACCCCGCCGGGCCCGAATCGCCCGCCGCCACCGACGTTCAACATCGTGATCGACCGGGCGCTCGCCTCGCAGCTCAACTTCGCCTCGCCGCAGGAGGCCGTCGACCAAATCATCTACGTGCCCGGGGACAACGACGACCCGGCGCAGCCGATGCGCGTGATCGGCGTCGTCGAGAGCCGGCCGTTGTTCCTCCGCGGCCTCGGCGCCACGTCGAACGCCTACTCACTCGAGCCCGCCGACGGCATGCAGAACTTCATCGTGCGCTTTGCCCCCGCGGACGTGTCCGCCGGCGTCGCGGCCGCCGACGCGGCCTGGCGAGGCTTCGGCACCCAGTCGCCGTTCACGCGGCGATTCATGGACGATGTGTTCAACCAGGGCTACGAGACGTTCGCGCGCGCGAGCCAGGTGTCGGCGGGTCTCGCGCTGTTCGCGTTCGTGATCTCCGTGATCGGCCTGTTCGGCATGGCGATCCAAGTTGCGAGCCGCCGCACGCACGAGATCGGCGTACGCAAATCCGTGGGCGCGCGCAAACGGCAGATCGTCGCGATGCTGATCACGGACTTCTCGAAGCCGGTGGTGATCGCCAACCTGCTCGCCTGGCCGCTCGGCTACTTTGCCGGCAGGGCGTATTTGAGCGTGTTCATCCAGCAAATGCCGCTCACGCCGGTGCCGTTTCTCGCGAGCCTCACGGTGGTGGTGCTGATCGCGTGGGCCGCCGTGGGCAGCCAGGCGCTGCGCGCATCGCGGGCGAATCCCGCCACCGTGCTGCGGTTCGAGTGAGGCGCGGGCGTGCCGATCAAGGACAAGCTCAAGAGCCTCGGCCGCCGCCGCGACGTCCGCTACGCGCTCACGCTGCCCGAGCGCACCGTTCGGTCGGTGTCGGCGCTCACGGCCGGAGTGGTGCGCGAGATCGCCGACGTCGCGCTGCCGATCGGCGTGCGCCGCGGCCGGCTCTATCGCAACCTCGTCGACGTGACGCTCGATTTCCTGATCGCGGAAGTGGGCGAGGTCCCCAGAGCCGTGCCCGCCGAAAACGCCGTCGAGAAGTTCCTGCTGCGCCGCGCGGCCGGCAACGGCCTCGAGCTCATGGGCGTGCTCGCCTTCCGCGCGTCGCCCGTGTGGGTGCTCGCGGCGCTCGCCGACGTCTGCGGCTTGGGCCGGCAGCTGCTGCCGGAGATCGCCGCGGCGCTGCGCGAGGAAGGCCTGCTGCGCTCGGACCAGTCGTTCGCGACGATGGACCAGCTGCTGCAGGGCCTCGAGGGCAGCGCGGCGCAACTTGCGAACACCGTGAATACCCCGCCGCTCGACGTGACCGGCCTGCGCGAGGAGTGGACCAAGCTCGCGGCCGAGGCGCGCCGGCTGCCGGCACCGAAGCTGCCGTCGCCGACGGCGATCGTCGACCTCTGGCGCGCGCTCCAGGCGGAGGCGGCCGCGCAGCAGCGCTCGGTCTTCGAGATGTCCTCGCTGCTCGCCGTGTCGGCGGTGAGCGAGCTGCCCGAGCGGATGCGAGTGCTCTCGAAGTCGGCGGTGCTCGCATTGGGGCGCAGCGGCGTGGTGCTGTCGGAAGGCCTGCTCGATCATTACCGGCAATCGCTGCGCGAGATTCACGAGGCGGGCTTCTTAAGTTACGGCCGGCGGCAGCTCGCGCCGTACGCGAGGGCCGCGCTCGCGGCGTTCGCGCCGTCGCGCGGCACGCTCACCGAGCGATGGCTCGACCGCCTTTGAGGGTTAACATCAGCGTTCGAGCGAACGCATCGGAGGAGCAGAGATGGTAGACGAACCCCCGCGCGACTACGCGGAAGTGCCTCCCGCCGGCGGCAACCGCGCGTTCGAGGAGCACGTGAAGAAGCGCTCCACTTGGCTGCGGCTGGTATTCATGATCGTCGTGGGGCTGCTCTTCGAGGTCACGCGCATCGTGACGGCCGTGGTGGTGATCCTGCAGTTCCTGCATGTGCTCTTCACCGGCGAGACGAATCCGCGCCTCAAGGACTTCGGCAGCTCGCTCGCGACCTACACGCAGCAGATGGTGAGCTACCTCACCTTCAACACCGAGGTGCGTCCCTTCCCCTTCGACGCGGGCTGGCCCGCGCCCGCCGCGGGCCCGCGCGACTGAGCACCGGCGGCGGCCTGCGGGCCGCCGCCTTCGAGCGATTCGCCGGTCTCGATGAGCTTGCGGATCGTGTTCCAGTTGCGCGCCGTTCCCGACACGCCCAGGTGGGCTTCGATGAAGGCGTTGGTGAGCTTCGAGCGGCCCACACCGTCCGGATAGTAGAGGTAGATCTCGGGCCCGCGGATCTCGATGAGCTCCGGCCCGCGATGCGCCTTGATCAATGCCGCCTGCGCCCTCTTGTCGGGAACGCCGGAGAGGAACATCACGAGCAGCTTGCTCGGCTCTTGCCGCTGCGTGAGCGTGGGACCGCGCTCGACGAGCATCGCGAGCTCGGGCAGCGTGCGCAGCAGCACCTCGGTCTGCCGGTTGAAGCGCCGCTCGATCTCCTGGACGAGACGCTTCGTGAGCTGCGCGCGGCCCTGCACGCTGCTGCGAAACACTACGTTGCCGCTGTTGAGCAACGTGCGGACGTCGCGAAGCCCCAGCGACTCGTAGAGCCGCTTGAGGTCGGCCATGCCGACGAGCGCGTTGCCGCCGACGTTCACCCCGCGCAGCATCGATACGTACACGGTCATCGCCATCTCCCGCCGCGACGCGCGACCGGCGCTCCGACGACGCTAGCCCTTCGGTGCGTCGACGAGCTCGAGGAAGCGCCAGGTCTGACCCTCGGCGAGCCCCGCGAGCTCGCGGCCGATCTGCCGGAACACCGGCGGCGAGCAGACCACGTGCTGCGTGCCGGCGTGCATGTCGCGATAGAGCCGCTGAATCGTGCCGGCGCGCAGCCCCATCGTGCCCGCCGATTTGTAGACGAAGCCCGAGACCTCTTCGCAGGCCCACTGGATGTGGCCCATCGCGAGCCGGATGAGCGTGTGCTGGCGCTTCGAAAGCTTGTCGCCGCGCGCGAGCGTGTCGCGCACGTCGCTCCAGGTCTCGAAGACGAGCGCGCGTGCCGAGCGGTACGTGCCCTCGGCCTGCGCGAAGCCTTCCTGAAAGCTCTCGCTCGCCGCTTGCGAGCCCGCACGCCCGCCGCGCGCCTTCAAGCTGTTCGCAAGCTCGTCGAGGAGCCGACGGCCGATGCCGCACGCCCAACCCGAGTGGCACATGCCGGCGAAGCCGACGATGCCGATCGTGTAGAGCGAGCCGCCGCGCTTCGGCGTCTCGGTGAGCGCGAAGTGGGTGTACGACTCGGGCACGAACGCGCCGTCGATCTTGTAGTCGATGCTGCCGGTGGCGCGCAGCCCGAGCACGTCCCAATTGTCGATGAGCGCGGCCCTCTCGACCGGCAGCACGAAGATCCGCGCCTCGCCGGTGCCCTGGATCACGCCGAGCGTGTGAATGTGCGTGCCGTGCTTGATGCCGGACGCGAAGCTCCACGCGCCGGTGAGCTTGAAGCCGCCCCTCTCGGGCACGGCGGTGCCGGGCCGCGTGCCCTGCCCGGCGATCACGGGCAAGCGCTCGCCGCTGAAGAGCTCCTCGACCGCCTCGTCGCCGAGATACGCGGCGCCGGTGCCGATCGCGAGCGCGGCCGCCATGAGCACCCAGCCCGTCGACGGATCGCCGTAGGCCAGGTTCTCGATGACCTGGAGGGAGCTCACCGGGTCGAGCTCGGCGCCGCCGCGCACGGACTTCGGCACCCACATGCCGAACAGCCCCTCGCGGTGCAATGCGTCGACCACCGCCTGGTTCAGGCGTCCCTGCTTGTCGCCGTAGTCGGCGTGCTCGTTGGCGAGCACCGCTACGCGCTTCGCTCGTTCCGGCAAATCCATGTTCGTTCCCCTTCGCGACGCTCTCGGACCACCCTAGATGCGCGCGCATCAAACCCACAAGTTAAATAACCGTCAGAGGGCTCGCAATGGCCCCGAAAATAGGGACAGGTTACTTTTTCCTCTGACAGTGACCCGTCTGCGCGCCTGCTCGTCGAAAAAGTAACCTGTCCCTATTTTCGCGGGTGGTATCCTATTGTTTTGGAAGGTCCCGCTCGATCCCGAGCCTTCGTTCCCCATGCAGCCGCTGAACCTCGCCGCCCGTATCAAAGCGCCGGAGCTTTTCGGCTACCGCAAGTATTGGGCGGAGCGGCTCACGCCCGCGCCGTTCCTGCCGATGACGCGCGAGGAGATGGACGCGCTCGGCTGGGACCAGTGCGACGTGATCCTCGTGACCGGCGACGCCTACGTCGACCATCCGAGCTTCGGCATGGGCATAGTCGGCCGCGTGCTCGAGGCGCAGGGCTTTCGCGTGGGCATCATCGCCCAGCCCGACTGGCGCTCCACCGCCGACTTCGAAGCGCTCGGCGCGCCGGCGCTGTTCTTCGGCATCACCGCCGGCAACATGGATTCGATGGTGAACCGCTACACGGCGGACCGCCGCGTGCGGCGCGACGACGCGTACACGCCCGACGGCGTCGGCGGCGCGCGCCCCGACCGCAGCGTCATCGTCTACGCGCAGCGCGTGCGCGAGGCCTTCGCCGACTCGACCATCGTGATCGGCGGCATCGAGGCGAGCCTGCGGCGCATCGCGCACTACGACTACTGGCAGGAGAAAGTCCGCCGCTCGATTCTCCTCGATGCCAGGGCCGACCTGCTGGTGTTCGGCAA
>DASUFK010000113.1:0-3909 GCA_036274615.1 Gammaproteobacteria bacterium
CCTTCGCGGCGAAGTCGATCATCTCCTGGTAGAAGTCGACGGTGCGCTGCGGCATCACGCCGGGGTCGGCCCAGCCGTGATAGATCACGATCTTGCCGCCGCGGTTCTTGAAGTCGCGCAGATCGGGATCCACCGCGTTCAGCACGCCGTAGAGCTTGTTGTCGACGATCGTCACGTCCTTGTCGAAGTCGAACGTCTTCCAGTCCCAGTTCGGATTGCGGAACCCCATGCCGCCGAGCACCGCGGTGTCGATGTTGAACGGCCCCTGGCCGTTCATGATCATCCCCCAGCCGGGATTGCCGGGCTGCGGGCCTTCGCCGCCGGGCTCGAGGCCCGGATAGATCTGCACGCCGGTGCGCGGATTCTTGGCGCCGGCGTAGATCATCTCGAGCGCTTGCACCTTCGCGGGCGTGAGACACGACTGGGTCCGGCTGCCGCTGCACTCGAGCGTCTTCGGCTGGAAATGGCAGGTGCGCGGGTCGAGCAGTACGCCGTCCTTCACGCCGTCGGCCGCGTCGCACTGGTCCACGACCGCTTTGCTCACGAGCGTGAAGTCGTCGCGCGTGAGCGCGGCGCCCGGCGTCTTCAGCGTGGCGTGCGCCGTCCAGAGCTGGCCCATGTGCAGCCGCGTGAAGGTGTTCACCGGCGCGCCGGAGATGATGCCGTTGTAGTCGTCGGGGAAGCGCTGCGCCTCCATGAGCCCTTGCCGGCCGCCCGTGGAGCAGCCGTTGAAATAGGAGTAGACGGGCGCCTTGCCGTAGAACGAGTCGATCACGGCCTTCGCTTTCACGGTCATCTCGTGGATCGCGCGATAGCCGTAGTCGATGACGCGCTGCCGGTCGTCGAGCCACTTGCTGTCGGTGGACTCGTGCCCCGTATCGGTGGACGCCGACGCATAGCCCGCGTTCACGGCCTCGGCCAGCGCCGGGTAGCTGATGATGCCGGCGAGACCGCCGCCGCCGACGGCCTGGAAGCGGCCGTTCCACGCGGCCGTCTCCGGCAGCCAGACCTCGAACTTGATCGCGGGCGATACCACGCCCGCCACGCGGCAGATGGCGGGGATCTTGAGCGCCTGCGGCGCCGGCGCCCCGGGCGCGCCGCTGCCGGGCGGCGTGAAGGTCTTGATGCTCTCGGCGACCGTGATCTTGGTGTCCGGCAGGCTGAGCTTCGCGAGGTCCGCGCAGCCCGCGGCGGAAGCGTTGCCCGCGGCGGCGAGCGTGCCGGCGGCGAGCGCCACGGCGAGCGAGATCGTTGTGCGTTTCATGTTCCTCCCCCTGTTCTCGGTCTTACGACCCTGAATCTTAGGCCCGAAGATCGCGCAAGCGCCAATGGCTTCCCAAGCGAGCCCCGTTTGCGCCATCGTAGCCCCGCGCCCTCGCTTTTTGGCACGCCGCGAGGGCGTCCTCAGGTTTCTTCAGAGGTGTCCTCAGGGAGACGCGCGATGATCCGGTTGCATTCGACCAAGGCTTCGATCAACGGCTACAAGGTGCGCCTGCTCCTCGCGGTGCTCGATCTGCCGTACGAGCTCGTGGAGCTCGACATGTATGCCGGCGAGCACAAGAAGGAGCCGTTCCTCACGCTGAACCCGTTCGGCCAGATGCCCGCGCTCACCGACGGCGACTACACGATCGCGGACTCACACGCGTGCCTCGTGTACGTCGCGCGCAAGTACGACGCGAGCAACCAATGGCTGCCGGTCGACGCGCAGGGCGAGGCGAAGGTGGCCGAGTGGCTGTCGAAGTCGGCGAACGAAGTTCACCAGGGACCGTGGATGAAGCGCGCGAAGATCCGCCGTCCCGACGCGATCAAGCTCTCCGACGCCGAGATCGACGCGCGCTGCGACCATATTCTCAAGCTCATGGACGCACACCTCGCGACGCGCGACTGGCTCGCGCTCGGCCGGCCGACGATCGCCGACGTGTCCTGCTTCGGCCCGATCTCGATGCTCAAGGTGTCGGGCTACGACACCGACCGCTGGCCGAACGTCGCCCGCTGGCTCGACCGCCTCCGCGCGCTGCCCCGCGCCCACGACATCGACGGCAACCCCTTCTAGAAAATAGGGACAGGTTACTTTTTCCGCCGTGCCGAGCCTGAACCGGGGCGTGCCCACGAAAAAGTAACCTGTCCCTAATTTTCTAGAAGGAGCCTTTGGTCTCGATGACGAGCTGCACGTTGTCGATCGAGGGGTCGCCGTTCAGCGGGAACGCGAGGTCGATGTGCACGACGTTGCGTCCGCTCGCGCGCGGCGAGCTCAAGCGCAGCCCCATGCCGACGTCGTACAGCATGCCGAGCGGGGTGGTCGCGCGCGGGTCCCGGCCCCACACGCGGCCGGCATCGAAGAACGCGGCGTAGCCCACGCGGAACAGCCGCCACGGATACCAGTCCGTGTAGAAGCGCTCCTCCACGTTCAGGATCGCGCGCCCCTCGCCGGCTTGGTACCGGATCGGGTAGCCGCGCAGCCCGTTGTCGCCGCCGAGCAGCACCTGATTCTCGGGGTCGATGTCGTTGCTGTCGAGCGCCTCGAAGCTCACGGAGAAGAGCTTGTTCTCGAAATTGCGCTGGTAGTAGCGCGCGCCGGCGTAGACCACGGTGTTCTTGAGGCCGTCGCTCTCGTCGCGGGTCCAGCCGCCGCCGTTGAAGAGCAGCAAGCGGCCTGGTCCCCCGGGCTCCCAGCCCATCTGGGCGCTCGCGCGCAGCAGCGTGGCGTCACGGTCCGAGCCGAAGCTCTGCTTCGCGACGCCGAGGCTCAACAGCAGATTCAAACCGAGCGAAACGTCCTCGGTCCTGCCCATGTCGTTGAGCTCACTCATCTCGCGGTAATCGTCCTCGACGATCTGCAGGCCCACCCAGGGGTACACGAGCTCGCGATCCGGCGGCAGCAGCAGCGGCAGCGGCTTCGCGGGCGTCGCCAGAAACAGATCCTCCTCGTGCGTCACGCCGAACAGCCAGCGGAGCGCCCGCCGGTTCACGAGGCCTTCCGACAGCCCGCCCTGAACCGTGAGCGAACGATGCTCGTGGCGGAACTCGTCCACGACCTCGCCCAGGTCGTACATGGAGTCCACGCGCTCGGTGTCGCTCACGCCGCCGCCGATCGACCAGCGCGTGTCGAACGAGAAGAACGGCCGCTCGGCGGCGAGAACGCGCCGATGACCGTCGCTCGCGTTCGCCGCCGTGACGTTGAGGCGCACGCGGCTGCCGAACACGTTGTTGTCGTCGTAGCCGAGCAGCGCCTCGTCGCGGTCGATGTCGCTCGTATACTTCGCGGTGAGCCCCTTGCCGGTGCCGAACAGATTGCTATCGGAGATGCCGATCGCGAACTCGTTTTTGCCGCCGCTGCGCGAGAACTTGAGATCGGGCGCGAGCGTCCAGGAATCGCGCACGCGCGCTTCGACCTCGACGGTGTTGGTGGCCTCGTCGTAGGCGCGCGGTTGCAGCGCCGCGTCGGCGAGGAAGCCGCGTGCGCGCAGCGCGCGGGCGGACTCGTCGAGCAGCCGGCCGTCGAATTTGTCGCCGACGTCGAACAGCAGCATGTCGTCGATCACGCTCTCGTGCGTGCGGATGTGCACCTTGTTGGCCCAGCGATAGAGCCGCTTGTTCTCCTCGGGCTTGCTGGGATCGAAAACGTTGTCGACGACGATCGTGATCGCGCGGATCGTGGCGCCCCGGCGCTCGAGCTCCTCCCGCGGGGGCGCGCTGGGCTCTTCCACGGCGGGCGGCGTATCGCCGTCGGCCGCCGCGCCGCCGTCAGTGGCGATGGCGCTCGTGCAGTCGCGGCATTCCGCCCTTCCGTCGCCGTCGGCCGCGCCGTCTTCGCGCGGCGGCGCCGCCGGCTCGTCGTCGGCGAAGGCCGGCGACGCCAGGAGCATCCAAGCTCCGAGCAAGGCGCGGCTCACTCCCCCGGCGAACCTT
>DASUFK010000114.1:0-15842 GCA_036274615.1 Gammaproteobacteria bacterium
ACTTGATGATCTCCTCGCGAATGTAGCGCTCCCGCTGCACGCTCCAAGAGCTGCCGCGCTCGTCGTGCAAGTCGGCCTCGAGTTCCACGGACAGCGCGCGCGCGGTCTCCACCATCGCGTCGAACCGCGCCACGGCGTCCCCTTCACCGGGAAGCACGACGAATAGACTGAGCCCGGCGATCGTCTGGCCGCCCAAGTTGTTCAGATCGAACGTGCCCGGCTCCGTCAGGCTGGCAACGCTGAACGCGGGCTCGTCGTGTCGATCTACGATCATCCGGTGAAAGATTCCGTAGCGCCCATGTTCCAGGCCCACGCTCTGGAGCGCGGATACCGCCCGTTCCATGGGTAGCTCTTCGCCGCGAGGGATGAGCCGCAGCGTGATGATCCGTTCGGGGGCGATGGGCTGCGGCTTACGTGGCGCCGGAGGCTCTTTCGCCGGAGTCGGCGCCGCCGCCGGCGCGGATCGAGGGTCGGAGGCGGGAGACTCACCGATCGTGGGCTCGGACCGTTGCTGCCGATGCTCGCGTCGAGGAAGCGCGCGACCGAGCAGCCCTTTGCTCCAGACGTACACCCCAATTACGACGAGGGCACCCAGCCCTATAAGCACCCAGCGGAGATCCCACATCGCACTACGGAGTTACATTGCCGCGAGCTTGACCGCTTCGTCGATATCCACTGCCACCATTCTCGAGACGCCCGGTTCGTGCATCGTCACTCCGGTGAGCTGATGCATCGTCTCCATCGTAGTCTTGTTGTGGGTGATGATCACGAACTGCACGCGCTCGGACATTTCTTTGACGATTTGCGAGAAACGTCCCACGTTCGCGTCGTCGAGCGGCGCGTCCACCTCGTCGAGCAGGCAGAACGGCGCCGGATTCAGCTCGAAGATCGCGAATACGAGCGCCACGGCCGTCAGTGCTTTTTCGCCCCCCGACAAGAGGTGAATCGAGCTGTTCTTCTTGCCCGGCGGCCGCGCCATCACCGTTACACCGGATGCGAGCAGGTCCTCGCCTTCGAGCTCCAGGTAGGCGTGGCCGCCGCCGAATAGCCGAGGGAATAGCCGCCCGAGACCCTGGTTCGCGTTGTCGAAGGTTTCCTTGAAGCGTGTTCGCGTTTCACGGTCGATCTTGCGAATCGCGTTCTCGAGCACCTCGAGCGCTTCGGTGAGATCGACGAACTGCGAGTCGAGATACTTCTTGCGCTCCGACTGTTCCTGGAACTCGTCGATAGCGGCGAGATTGATGGCGCCGAGCCGCTGGATCCGGCGCTCCAACTGTTCGAACGTGTCGTGCCAAACCTGAACGTTGGCGTCCGGCGGCAACTCGGCTATGACCTTCTCGAGCTCGAACCCCGTCTCCGCGAATTGCTCGGAGACGGTCTCGGCGCGCACCTGCGCCTCGCGCACCGCAAGCCGCGCGTTGTCCGCCGCGCCGCGAATCTCATCGACGACGTCCTGCTTGGCGTGGCGCAACTGCTCGGCATCTCGCAGTTGCGTGTCGATCTCCTCGGTGGCCGCGCGCGCGAGGGCGAGATCCGCTTCCACGCCAAGCCGCTGGTCTAGCTTGCCGACGAGCTGACTCTCTTCTGCCGCGAGCGGCTCCGCACCGGAGTCGATCTGCGCCTGCAGCTCGCGCTGCCGCTTCGTGAGATGGGCGAGCTGGCTCTGCACCCGTGCCAACGCCGAGCTCGCCGACTCCTTCGAGCTGCGCCGCGATTCCACTTTGATCGCGATGGCTTGCGCCGCCTCGCGGTGCTCTTCCGCCTTGGCGCGCGCCCCGGTCACTCGCTCCTGCTGCTCGCGGCGCTGGCGTTCGAAGTCCTCACGCGCGGTTGCAAGCGCCGCCTGCCGTTCGACCGCGGAAGCGCGCCGTGAGCGGCTCTCGTCGAGCGCCATGATGAGCGTTCGCTGCTCGGCAGCGAGATCCGCGATCGCGCGATCGAGGACAGCGGCACGGCTTCGGCTTTGCTCGAGCTCGCTCCGGCACGCGCCCAGGTTCGTGCGCGTCTCGGTGAGGAGCTGCTGACGTCGGCCCGCCTCTGCCTGTGCTACGACGCGAGCCTCCTCGAGGCGTTCCACCTGCGAGCGGGTATCCGCGAGGGCTTTGGCGACCTCGTCGGCGCGCTGGGCCGTTTCGCGAATATTGTCGTTGAGCCGCTTGATCTCGTCCCCGCGCGCGATCACGCCCACTTGCGGATCGTCGCTGCGGTTTATGCGCACCCAATTCCGGCCCATCCACACGCCCTCGCGCGTGACGACGGACTCGCCGTCGCGCAGCGTGGGGCGGAGTGCCGTGGCGTCGGCGAGCGAGTCCGCCACTCGGATCCCCGTGAGCAACGGAGCCACGGCTGCCGGCGAGCTGACGTGCGCGAGCAGCAGGTGCCCGCGGTCGCCCGAAACCGCAGCGCCGTCGGCGTGCTCGAGTAGAGTGAGGCCGCCTTCGGTGAGCTCCGGGAGACTGGCAGCGACTCGGTCGATGCTCTGGATGGTGAGGGCCTGCAGATACGGCCCAAGCACGGTCTCGACTGCCCGCTCCCAGCCGCGCTCGACCGTGAGCTCCTGCGCGAGCCGGCTCCGGTCGCCGAGCTCTTGGCTCGCGATCCAACGGTTGACTTGCTCGGAGGTCTTGCCGAGCGCCGCCTGTTGCAGGGCCTCGAGCGACGTTAGCCGCCCGCGATTCGTTTGCAGTTGCTCGCGCAGCTGATCGAGATGCGCGGAGACCTTCTGATCCTGATCGCGGAGCTGCTGAATCTGCTGCCAGACCGTATCGAGGGCGCGCGTTGCGTCGTCGCACCCGGCAACGAGCCGCTCCTCTGCGCCCACGAGTGTGGTAAGCCGCTGCTCGAGCTCGTCGAAGGTGAGCGTGGCTCGTTCCTCGGCGTGCTTCTGCTGCTCCTTTTCCAAACGCTGGCCTTGCGCCGTGAGCTGCTCGAGGCGAGTGCTCTCGACCTCGATGGCGCGCGCGGCGCTCGCGAGCTCCTCGGCGCTCTGTTCCCAGCGCGCACGGAGATCCTCCATCGCGCGTTCGGCTTCTTCGAGCTCTTGCTGCGAGCTGCGCTGCACGGCATAGGCCTGCTCGAGGCCGGGGCCCAGCTCGCTCAGCACCTGGTCGAGTTGCTCCAGCTCGACCTGGTCGCTCGCCACGTGCGACTGCAATTCCGCGATTTGCTGATCGGTGCCGTGCAGGTCCTCGTTTTGGCGTTGCAGCAATTCCTTGCGGTGCTGCACCGACTGCTCGAGCCGCGCGATCTCGGCGCCGATCTTGTAGTAGTTGCCCTGGACGGCGTTGAAGCTCTCGTTGCGGTCGGCGAGCTCCACGCGGAGCTTCTCGATTTGCGTTTCCGTCGATTGCTGGTCGGCGAGCGCCGCGTCGAGAGCGAGTTGCTTTTCCTTGAAGAGGTGCTCGTGCCCCGCCACCTCGGTTCGCAGGGCCGTGAGTCGCAAAGCGAGCAACTCCGCGTTAACTCGGCGCTGCTCGGCCTTGGCGGCCTTGTACTTCTCCGCGTCTTTCGCCTGCTTCTGCAGGTGCGTGATCTGCTTGTCGAGCTCTTCCCTTAGATCCGCCAGCCGCTCGAGGTTCTCACGGGTGTGCTGGATGCGGAGCTCGGTCTCGTGCCGGCGCTCCTTGTACTTCGAGATGCCGGCAGCCTCTTCGATGAAGGCGCGCAGCTCCTCCGGTTTGGCCTCCACGAGCCGCGAGATCATGCCCTGCTCGATGATCGAATAGCCATGCGAGCCCACGCCGGTGCCGAGCAAGATATGCGTGATGTCCTTGCGCCGGCAGCGCGCGTTGTTCAAGTAGTACTGGGAGGTGCCGTCGCGCGAGACCACGCGGCGCACGGAGATTTCGGAGTAGCCGGCATACGCGCCCGCGATCGTGCCGTCGGAGTTGTCGAAGGTGAGCTCGACGCTCGCGACGCCCACCGGCTTGCGGTTGACCGAGCCGTTGAAGATGACGTCGGCCATCGAGTCGCCGCGCAGCGTCTTGGCCGAGGCCTCGCCGAGCACCCAGCGGATCGCGTCGATGATGTTCGACTTGCCGCAACCGTTGGGCCCGACGACGCCCATGAGGTTGCTCGGGAACTTGATCGTGGTGGGATCGACGAACGTCTTGAAGCCCGAAAGCTTGGTCTTACTCAGGCGCATAGCGCGGGGCGCAAACTCCGTGTGTGTCGAGCAAGTGGGCCGTCGCAAATGGCCGCTGCGACGGGCGGTAGTGTAAAGTAAAAAGTCGGCGATGACGATCAAAAATCAACAGACGATTTCCTCCTCAGTGAAACGCAGAAACCGTGGCTAGCAGGCCCGCGACGCGACCGTCCAAGAAGATCCTCGAGACGTTTCCGAATCCGCAGCCGGATCGCGACTACACGATTCGGATGCGGATCCCGGAGTTCACCTGTCTCTGTCCGAAGACAGGCCAGCCGGACTTCGCCACGCTCCATCTCGAGTACGTGCCCGACTCGCTCTGCGTGGAGCTCAAGTCGCTCAAGCTCTACGTCTGGTCGTACCGCAACGAGGGCGCGTTCCACGAGGCCGTGACGAACCGCATCCTCGACGACCTCGCGCGCCTCATGAGGCCTCGGTTCATCCGCCTGACCGCGGAGTTCAACGTTCGCGGTGGCATCTACACCACGATCGTTGCCGAGCAGCGTCAGCCGAAATGGATTCCGGAGCCCGCCGTGCAGCTGCCGCCGGAGGCTCGATAGCGGCGGCTTCGAAAGGCCTTTCGCCGCCGCGCGAGCTATGTATAATCGCCGATTTCTTTTGGACCGTCTTGGAGGCCAGAGCGATGTCTGCGAAGAAAGCAGCCGCCAAGAAGCGAGCTAGCAGCTCGAAAAAAGTCGCGAAGAGCGTTGCCTCGAAACCGGCCGCCCGCCGGTCGGGCTCATCCAAGCGCAGGACGCAAAAAGCCTCGTCGAAGAAGACAGTGAAGTCAGTCAAGAGCCAGAGCAAGGTGACGAAGAAAGAACAACCGGCCCACAAGGGCGTTCAGAAAATCTCCGCGAAGAAAGCGAACGGCCACAGCACGAAGAAGGTCGCGGCCCGGCCGATGCCGAGCGCCGCTCCCGTCACGCGCGCGGTGGCCGCGTCGTCGCCCAGGCGCCGGTCGCAGGGCAACGTGCTCAGCGGCCCGATGCGCTTCGAGCCGTACCAGCCCAAGCGCGGCGAAGACTACATGAGCAAGGGGCAGCTCGAGCACTTCCGCCAGATTCTCCTGGCCTGGAAGCGCGAGCTCATGGAAGAGGTCGACCGCACGATGGTCCACATGAAGGACGACGCGGCCAACTTCCCAGACCCCAACGATCGCGCGACGCAGGAATCCGAGTTCGGCCTCGAGCTCCGTACGCGCGATCGCGAGCGCAAGCTGCTGAAGAAGATCGACTCGGCCTTGGGCCGGATCGACGACGGCAGCTACGGCTACTGCGAGGAAACCGGCGACGAGATCGGCTTGCGCCGCCTCGAAGCTCGTCCGGTCGCCACGTTGTGCGTCGAAGCTCAGGAGCGGCGTGAGCTCGCGGAGAAGCAGTTCCGCGACCGCGAGGACCAGTACCGCTGATGGCGCGGCGGCCGTGACTTACGTCGGCCGCTTTGCCCCCTCTCCCACCGGCCCACTTCACCTGGGCTCGCTCGTCACGGCCGTGGCGAGCTACCTGCACGCGAAGCAAGCGGGCGGCGAATGGCTCGTCCGCATCGAGGACATCGATCCGCCGCGCGAAGTGTCCGGCGCGGCCGACGAGATCCTGCGGATGCTCGACGTCTTCGACCTTCATTGGGACCGCTCTGTCCTCCATCAGAGCACGCGACGCGACGCGTACGAGACGGTCGCCGCCGATCTCTTGCGGCGCGGCCTTGCATTCCTCTGCAGTTGCTCCCGCAGTGCTGTGCGCGCGGCGAATGCCGCAGAAGGCGGTCGTTACCCCGGCACCTGCCGCGCGAGCACCCATCACGGCGCCGCGACGGCGGTGCGGGTGCGCGTGGATCCTGGCCTTGTCACGTTCTTCGACGGCGTGCAGGGCGAGATCGCGACCGACCTGGCCGCCGCGACGGGCGACTACATCGTCAGACGCCGCGACGGCCTGCCCGCCTACCACTTGGCCGTGGTGCTCGACGATACCTTCCAGGGCGTCAATGCGATCGTTCGGGGCGTGGATCTGCTCGACTCGACCGCCGTTCACGCGCATCTGCAGCGCACGCTGGGCATGCGGACGCCCGCGTATTGGCACACGCCGGTGGTCGTCAATGCCGCCGGTCAAAAACTGTCGAAGCAGACGGGCGCCGCTGCGCTCGTCGGGCGCCGACCGAGCCTCACGGCGTGCCGCGTGCTGGAGCTACTCGGCGTGGTCGTCCCCGCCGAGCTCGTCGGTGCTCGGCCGGCACGGCTCTGGGAATGGGCGATCGACGGGTGGCGCGTGGAGGCGCTACGCGACATGCGCGAGCTGCGCGCGCCCGCGGCGGAGGTCTAGCTAGTGAGAAGGCGCGGGGCAACGAGAGCCCCGCGCCGTTTGGTTTGGGAAGGAGGCGTCAGGCCGCGTCGATCTCGCGCATGCTCAGGCGGATCCGACCCTGACGGTCGACCTCGAGCACTTTGACCTTCACGACATCGCCTTCGCTGAGCTTGTCACTGACGCGTTCGACGCGTTCGTTCGAGATCTGCGAGATGTGCACGAGGCCGTCGCGCCCCGGCAGGATCGTGACGAACGCGCCAAAGTCCATGAGCCGCACGACTTTGCCTTCGTAAATTCGTCCGACTTCTACGTCCGCGGTGATGAGCTCGATACGTTCGCGTGCCTTCCGTCCGGCCGCACCGTCGACCGATGCGATCTTCACGGTGCCGTCGTTCTCGATGTCGATGGTGGCGCCGGTTTCTTCGGTAATGCCGCGAATGACCGCGCCGCCCTTGCCGATGACCTCGCGGATCTTCTCCGGATCGATCTTCATCGTGATGATCGTGGGCGCCCAATCGGACATCTTCTCGCGCGGCGCGTTGATGACCTTGCTCATCTCGCCGAGGATGTGCAGCCGGCCGTCACGCGCCTGCGCGAGCGCTTTCTGCATGATCTCGCGGGTGATGCCGAAGATCTTGATGTCCATCTGGAGCGCGGTGACACCTGAGGTGGTGCCGGCGACCTTGAAGTCCATGTCGCCGAGGTGGTCCTCGTCACCCAGGATGTCGGTGAGCACCTCGAAGCCGTTCTCCTCCTTGATGAGGCCCATCGCGACGCCGGCAACGGCCGCCTTGGTCGGCACGCCGGCATCCATCAACGACAGGCTCGTGCCGCAGACGCTGGCCATCGAGCTCGAGCCGTTCGACTCGGTGATCTCGGACACCACGCGGATCACGTAGGGAAACTTCTCCATGTCCGGCATCACGGCTTCAACGCCGCGCCGAGCGAGCCGGCCGTGGCCGATTTCGCGGCGCTTCGGCGAGCCGATAAATCCAGTCTCACCAACGCTATAGGGAGGGAAGTTGTAGTGAAGCATGAACGGATCGCGGCGCTCGCCTTCGAGTGCGTCGATGATCTGCGCGTCCCGGCCGGTGCCGAGCGTGGTGACCACGAGCGCCTGCGTCTCGCCGCGTGTGAAGAGCGCCGACCCGTGCGTACGAGGCAAAACGCCGACCTGGATCGAGATCGGCCGGACGGTTCGCGTGTCGCGGCCGTCGATGCGGGGCTTACCGGCGACGATACGGCCGCGAACGATCTTCTTCTCCGCCTTCTTGAATGCCGTCTCGACCTGCGCAGACGTCCAGGCGCCACCTTCGGT
The DNA here is from genome assembly GCA_036274615.1 of Gammaproteobacteria bacterium. Taxonomy (GTDB): domain Bacteria; phylum Pseudomonadota; class Gammaproteobacteria; order Steroidobacterales; family Rariloculaceae; genus FEN-1219. The sequence continues at coordinate 7,763 of DASUFK010000114.1, forward strand.
GACGAGGGAGGCGACGAGCTGTTGCTTGAGCTCGCCGACGCGCGAATAGCGCGCCTGCTTCTCGGCGATACCGTACGCCTCGGTGAGCGCCGGGACCACGGCGGCGACGGCGGTCGTGAGGCCCGCATCCGCGACAGGCGCGGTCCACGTAATCTTCGGCTGACCGGCTTCTTTCGCGAGCGAATTGATTGCGTCGATCGCTGTTTGCATCTGCTCGTGGCCGAACATCACGGCGCCGAGCATGACCTCTTCCGAGAGCTCGTCGGCGCTCGATTCGACCATGAGCACCGCGTCCTTGGTGCCGGCGACGACGAGGTCGAGCGACGACTCTTGTAGCTGCACGCTCGTGGGATTCAGGATGTATCGACCATCCTTGTAACCGACGCGGGCGCCGCCGATCGGGCCCATGAACGGTAGACCGGACAACGACAACGCGGCGGAAGCGCCGAGCATCGCCGGAATGTCCGGGTCGATCTCGGGGTTCATCGACAGCACCGTGGCGATGACTTGCACTTCGCGCTGGAAGCCCTCGGGGAACAGCGGCCGGATCGGCCGGTCGATGAGCCGCGAGGTCAGCGTTTCCTTCTCGCTCGGGCGACCCTCGCGCTTGAAGAAGCCGCCCGGGATCTTGCCCGCGGCGTAGGTCTTCTCTTGATAGTTGACCGTCAGCGGGAAGAAGTCCCTGCCTGCGACGTCTTTGTTGTCGCCAACGGCGGTAACGAGCACCACCGTGTCGCCCATGTTGACCATGACGGCGCCGTCGGCTTGCCGGGCGACCGTGCCGGTTTCGATCGTGACGTCGTGTGCCCCGTACTTGAACTTTCTGCTGACTTTCACTTTTTTCCCATCCTTAACAAAAGCGTCCGCGGGGCTTGCCACTGCTGTGGGAAGCCTCTGCCGAGGGTAATTCCAAAACGTTCAGAGCCGGACGAACCGGCTCTGAGACTCGAGAATTTGCGATCAACGCCTCAGTCCGAGGCGACCGATCAGCTCCTGATAGCGGGCCGTATCGGTCTTCTTCAGATGGTCCAACAGCTTGCGGCGTTGGTTCACCATCTTGAGCAGACCGCGGCGGGAGTGATGGTCGTTCTCGTGACCGACGAAATGGTCGGAGAGTTGCGTGATGCGTGCCGACAGCAGGGCCACTTGGACTTCCGGCGAGCCGGTATCGGTGGGCGCGCGGCGGTATTCGCCGATGATTTCGGACTTCTTGGCCGACTTCAAAGTCATTTCCCTAACTCCAGGCCGCCTTATCCAGCGACCTCTTTAACTACTAGCCTATCGCTCGAAGCCGCGCATTCTACCGAAAGATTCAGCGCCGCTCCAAGCACTTAACGTCCAAAGACTCGCAGCGGCACGAGCCGGCGGTCCGCGCTCACCTCGCCCAAGGCGAGCAGCTCGCCTGGCGGGGCATAAACCCGTACGCGCCCGAGCGGCCAGTCAGGCTCGGCGGTAAGCGCCTGGCCGTGCGCAAGGCGCTCTGCCCCGTCTGCCGACACAGGCACTACCGGCCACGTCGGTAATGCGCGGTCGAGCGGCAACAAGTGCCCGTCCAGCGCGACGAGCCCGCCTTCCGCGGCCGATGCCTCGAGCGCCTCGATCTCGACCATCGGCGCATCCGCGAACGGATCGACGTAGAGCCGGCGCAGCTCGCGCACGTGACCCAGCGTGCCGAGCGCGCGCGCCAGATCCTCGACGAGGGACCGAACGTAGGTGCCTTTCGAGCACCTCACCGTGAACGCGAGCTCGGGCCAGCGGTACGCCTCGAGCCGCAGGCTCTCGATCACGACGGTACGCGGCTCGCGCGGCACGCTGACGCCGCGCCGCGCGAGCTCGTAGAGACGCACGCCTTCGCGTTTGAGGGCCGAATACATCGGCGGCACCTGCTCGATCGTGCCCACGAAGCGCCGGAGCGCCGCCGCGACCGCATCCGGAGCGGCGGGCTCGGCGTCCGACGTCGACACCACGGTGCCGTCGGCGTCGCCCGTGTCCGTGGCGGCGCCGAGCGTCGCCACGACCCGATAGGCCTTGTGCGAGTCGAGCAAGTAGGCGCAGACGCTCGTGGCGGCGCCGAAGCAGATCGGCAACATGCCGGTCGCGAGCGGATCGAGGCTGCCGGTGTGCCCGGCCTTCGCCGCCTGGAACAAGTGCTTGACGCGCTGCAGGGCGCGGTTCGACGTCATTCCGCCCGGCTTATCGAGCAGCAGCAGGCCCCGAACGTCCCTCCTGGGTGTGCGCGTAGGCACTGTTCCTCCGCGATCGTGACGGAGCCGACCGGCGCTTCGAGCGCGGGCAGCTTCAGTCCGAGGTAGGACGCCTGGACGCGTCGTCGATCAGCCGGCCGAGATCCGCTGCATTCTTGGCACTCGAGTCGTGCCGAAAGCGCAGCTCGGGCACGCGCCGCAGCTGCAAGGCCTGTGCGACGCGCGAGCGAAAGAAGCCGCGCGCCTGCTCGAAACCTTCCTTGATCGCGGCCGGATCCTCGTCGAGACCGAGCGTGTTGAAGTACACCGTGGCCACGCCGAGGTCGCCGCTGACCTCCACGTCACTCACGCGCGCGCCGCCGAGGCGCGGGTCCTTCACGTCGCTCAACAGCAGCTCGTTGAGCAGACGCTGCATCTGCGCCGCCACCCTCAAGCTTCTCGCATGCTCGCGCGGCATCGTCTAGATCTTCCGCGCGACCTCGGTGCGTTCATAGCACTCGATCTGGTCGCCGACCTTCACGTCGTTGTAGTTGCGCACGCCGATGCCGCACTCGGTGCCGGCTCGGACCTCGTTGACGTCGTCCTTGAAGCGGCGCAGCGACTCGAGCTGACCCTCGTAGATCACCACGTTGTCGCGCAGCACCCGGATCGGATTGCTCCGCCGCACGTAGCCGTCCACGACCATGCAGCCGGCGACGTTGCCGAACTTCGGCGAACGGAACACCTCGCGGACCTCGGCCAAGCCCACGATTTGCTCGCGCACTTCGGGGGCGAGCAAGCCGCTCGCGGCCGCCCGGATGTCGTCGATGGCCTCGTAGATGATGCTGTAGTAACGGATATCGACGCCGGTTTCCTTGATCGCGCCGCGCGCCGCGTTGTCGGCCCGGACGTTGAAGCCGATGATGATCGCCTTCGCGGTGGCCGCGAGCTGCACGTCGGATTCCGTGATGCCGCCCACGCCGGAGCCTACCACGGTGATCTTCACGGCATCGGACGACAGCTTCTCCATCGAGTCCTTGAGCGCCTCGGCGCTGCCGTGCACGTCGGCCTTGATCAGCAGCTGGACCGCCGGCACGCCGCCGGCCGCCATCTGGCTGAAGACGTTCTCGAGCTTCGTGGCCTGTTGCTGCGCGAGCTTGACGTCGCGCTTGCTGCTCTCGCGGAACTGCGCGACCTCGCGCGCCTGGCGCTCGTCCGCCACGACTTGCGCGTCGTCACCCGCGAGCGGCGTGCCCGAGAGACCGAGCACCACCACGGGCGTCGACGGCCCGGCAGACGGCACCGCTACGCCGTTCTCGTCGAACATCGCTCGAATGCGGCCGTACTCGTGCCCCGCGAGCAGCGTGTCGCCGACCTGGAGCTTGCCCTTGTTGATGAGCACGGTGGCGACCGCACCGCGGCCGCGCTCCAAGCTCGATTCGAGAACCACGCCCGCGGCCGGACCGGTATCGGGCGCCTTGAGCTCGAGCACCTCAGCCTGGAGCAGCAGTGCCTCGAGCAGCTTGTCGACGCCCGTGCCGTTCACTGCCGAGACGGGCACGAACATCGTATCGCCGCCCAATTCCTCGGGAACCAGCTCGTATTTGAGGAACTCGTTGCGTACGCGATCGGGGTCGGCGTCGTGCTTGTCGATCTTGTTGATGGCCACGACGATTGGCACCTTCGCCGCGCGCGCGTGCTGCAAGGCCTCGACTGTCTGCGGCATCACGCCGTCGTCGGCCGCGACCACGAGCACCACGATGTCGGTGGCGCGCGCGCCGCGCGCACGCATCGCCGTGAAGGCAGCGTGGCCCGGTGTGTCGAGGAACGTGATCTTGCCTTGCGGCAGCTGCACGCTGTACGCGCCAATGTGCTGCGTGATGCCGCCCGCCTCGCCGGCCGCCACGCGCGTGCGCCGGATGTAGTCGAGCAGCGAGGTCTTGCCGTGGTCGACGTGACCCATGATCGTGACCACGGGGGCGCGCGGCACGGCGGTGGAATCGGCCTCGGCCTCCTCGACCGACTCGGCGAGCTGGTCCTCGATCGCAGTCTCTTTGAAAGCGTGCGCGGTGTGGCCCATCTCCTCGACGACGAGGATCGCGGTGTCTTGGTCGAGCGCCTGATTGATCGTGACCATCATGCCCATCTTCATCAGGGCCTTGATGACCTCGTTCGCTTTCACCGCCATCTTCTGGGCGAGGTCGCCGACCGTGATCGTCTGACCGATCTCGACGTCGCGAACCACCGGCGCCGTGGGCCGCTCGAACGCGTGCTGCGTGTCGCCCGCCACGGCCATGCGGCGCTTCGGCTGCCGCTTCTTGCGCCGGCGGCCGGTCATCCCGTCCGCCACGTGCAGCGTGTGGTCGGGATCGGTCGGCTCCGCGACCATCTTCTCCTTCTTGACCTTCTGCCGCGCGCGCTCGGCGTCGGCCTTGGCAGTGGCCTCTTTTTCCGCAGCCGCCGCCCGCTGGCGCTCCTGCTCCGCGCGGTTGCGCGCCTCCTGGTCCGCAGCCGCGGCGCGGCGCGCCTCGTCCTCGACGCGTTTGCGCTCCTCGGCCTCGCGCTGCTCCGCCGCGCGGCGCTCGCGCTCCTCGGCGTCGCGCTTTGCCTGCTCGGCGCGCTCGACGGCGGTGCGTGCCTCTTCCTCGGCGCGCCGCACGGCATCGAGCTCTTCCTGCTGCTTGCGCGCCTGCTCCTCGAGCACGTCGCGCTTCACGTAGGTGCGCTTCTGCCGCACCTCGACGTTGATCGTCCGCGACCGGCCCTGGCCGGCGGACAGCTTGAGCTCGCTGTTCTGCTTGCGGTTGAGCGTGATGCGGCTCGGGGCCGACTGCTCCGCTTCCTTGCGGCCGTGGCGCTTCTTCAAGTGCGTGAGCAGCTCGAGCTTCGCGTCGTCGCTGATCATGTCGTCCGCGCCGCCGACCTTGATCCCGGCTTCGTCGAGCTGCACGAGCAGCCGATCGACCGGCACCTTGAGTACCTTCGCGAACTCCGTGACCGTCACTTCCGCCATCGAATCTCTCCTAGGGCCTTACGCTTGCTTCTCTTGGTCGAACCAATGGGCGCGCGCGGCCATGATCAGTTTCGCGGCCCGCTCCGCATCGAGATGGTCGATCTCGCCGAGATCGTCCACGGCCTGCTCCGCGAGATCCTCGCGGGTGACGATACCTCGGCTCGCGAGCACGAGTGCGAGCTCGCGATCCATGCCTTCGAGGGCGAGCAAGTCCTCGGCGGGCTCCGCCTGATCGATGACTTCCTCGCTCACGATCGCCTGAGTGATCAGTACGTCGCGGGCGCGCGAGCGCAGCTCGTTGACGATCTCCGGCGTGAACTCCTCGATGCCGAGCAACTCGCCGGCGGGCACGTACGCGATCTCTTCGAGCGACGAGAAGCCTTCCTGCACGAGAATCGTAGCGACATCCTCGTCGACGTCGAGCTGCTTCATGAAGTTCTCGACGAGCGAACGCGCTTCCTTCTCGCTCTTCTCCTCGGCGGCCGACTCGGTCATCACGTTGAGTTGCCAGCCCGACAGGTCGCTCGCGAGGCGGATGTTCTGGCCGCCGCGGCCGATGGCCTGTGAGAGCTTCTCCTCGTCGACCGCGAGATCCATGCTGTGCGTGTCTTCGTCCACGACGATCGAGATCACCTCGGCCGGCGACATCGCGTTGATCACGAACTGGGCCGGATTCTCGTCGTAGAGGATGATGTCCACGCGCTCGCCGGCGAGCTCGTTCGACACGGCCTGCACGCGCGAGCCGCGCATGCCTACGCAGGCGCCGACGGGATCGATGCGGTTGTCGTTGCTGCGGACGGCGATCTTCGCGCGCAAACCGGGGTCGCGCGCCGCTCCCAAGATCTCGATGAGTCCTTGGCCGACCTCCGGCACCTCGATCTTGAACAGCTCGATGAGGAACTTCGGCGAAGTGCGCGTGAGGAACAGCTGCGGGCCGCGCGGCTCCGCTCGCACCTCGCGCAGCAGGCTCTTGATCCGGTCCTGCGGTTTGATCGGCTCGCGCGGGATCAGGTCCTCGCGCGGGATGAAGCCCTCGGCGTTGCTGCCGAGATCGATGTAGGCGCCGTTACGGTCCACGCGCTTCACGATGCCGCTCACGAGCTCGCCCGCGCGGTGCCGATAAGCCTCCACCACCTGCTCGCGCTCCGCCTCGCGCACCTTCTGCACGATGACTTGCTTGGCCGTTTGCGCCGCAATGCGGCCGAACTCGACCGACTCCATCGGCTGCTCGACGTAGTCGCCGATCTTGGCGTTCGGATCGACCTCCACCGCGTCCTCGAGACGCAGCTCGCGCGCCGGCTCCTCGAGCTCCTTGGAGTCGTCGGCGAATACCTTCCAGCGCCGGAACGTCTCGTAGGCACCGCTGTCGCGGTCGATCGCGACGCGCACGTCGATGTCGTCGCCGTAGCGTTTGCGCGTGGCCGACGCCAGCGCGGCTTCGATTGCCTCGAAGATCACCTTCTTCTCGACGCCCTTCTCGTTCGAGACGGCGTCCACGACCATCAGAATCTCTTTGCTCATAGTTCGATCACCAATAATCGTTCAGGTCCGCGGGACGAGCCGCGCCACGGCAATGTCCTGCAAAGCCAATCGCCAAATCTCTCCGTCGACCGTCACCAGCACCTCGCCGGCCTCGACACCTTCGAGCCTGCCGCTCAAGCGCCGCCGTCCGTCGCGGGCATCCTTGAGCTCCACCTTCACGGGCTCGCCCTTGAACCGCTCGAAGTGCTCGAGCGTGCGCAAGCGGCGATCCAGTCCCGGCGACGACACTTCGAGCACGTAGCTGCCGGGCAGCGGATCCTCCACGTCGAGGAACGCTCCCACCTGCTCGCTCACGCGCTCGCAATCCTCGAGCGTCGTGATGCCTTCCTTGCGTCCGATGTACAGACGCAGCAAGCCGCGCCGTCCCGCGTGCGCGTCCAAATCCGTCAGCTCGTAGCCCAATGCCGCCACCGCCGGCTCCAGCAGCTCGATGAGTCGCTCTTTGTCGACCGCTTGGCCCATCGATTCCTCGTCCGGGGGGTCCTCGTCCGTGCCGCCGGCGCGCCCGCGCCAAACAAAAAATGGGCCCAGGGCCCATTTCCTCCGTCGTCCTCTGCTCCTCGAGCGCCCGCCCTCGCCGGCAAGCGAGCGGCTAAACAAAAAGCCCCATAAGGGGCTTTATAACCGCTTCGGTTAACTTCAAGCCCTAACCAGCTGATCCTACAAGGATTCGACTGGCGGCTCCAGAGCCGGTGCTCCGCGAAAACGCAGCTATGCTAGCAAAAACCCCTACGGCGGGGTAGAAGCCGCGCAGAGCAAATCGATCCGCACCGCCTCCGCTATGCAGCGATTGCGCTCAGCGGATGAAGTCGCCCAACGCCAGCAGCGCTATGGCGGCGGCCGTGAACAGCGCCAATGCGATCAGCGATCCGAGCACCTTGGTGCCCAGCGGAGTCTGCTGCGCCTTCGCCGCGCAGCAATGTTTGTACTTCTTGCCGCTTCCACAAGGGCATGGCTCGTTCCGGCCGACAGTCGCCATACGACGCCCTTCTCCTCATTCGGTCGAGAGCTTCAGCAGCGAGAATGGATCGACTCGCGCGTCGATGATTCGAACGGCCCAATGAAGATGCGGGCCGGTCACGCGGCCCGTCGCGCCGGCGAGTCCAATCAGCGCTCCGCGCTCGACGATCGTGCCGGGCGCCACCTTGATCTGCGAGAGATGCAGATAAGTCGAGTAGAGACCCAGGCCGTGGTCGATGAAGACCGCATTGCCGCTGTAGAACAGCTCCTTGGCCAGCACCACGCGGCCGCGATTGGCCGCGTAAATCGGGGTGCCGGTCGCCGCTCGGAGGTCCGCGCCCGCGTGCGGCGCCCGCGGCTGGCCGTTGAACACGCGGCGATG
>DASUFK010000115.1:0-6731 GCA_036274615.1 Gammaproteobacteria bacterium
AGTGCGCGAGCGGATCCGGCCTGATCTGGAAGTGCACGACCTTGCCGAGCGTGCCCTTGCCGCCCTCGGTGTGCCAGATCAAATGCGTGCCGTAGTTGGCCCAGAGGCCCCGGCCCTTCCAGCCCGCGGCGGGATCGTCGATGCGGCCGTCGAGGCCCCGGTGATAGAAGCCGAGCGGATACGGCACGCGGAGCTTCGTCCACTTGCCGGTGGCCGGCTCCATGATCAGGATCGCGTCGGAGTTCGAGCCCGTCGCGAGCGGCGTGTTCTTGCCGAAACCCGCCACGTCGTGCTGGTCCACCCAGTTGTAGTAGTGAAAGTCCGACGGGATGTCGGTGCCCTTGAAGCGCGGGCCGTCGGAAAGGTAGAGCTTCCAGCCCTCCTTGCAGCCGGTGCCATCGAGCGTGGCCTTGGTCTTGCATTGGCGGCGGTCGAAGCTCGCGAGGTGGCTGCTCGCGGCGAGCGCGGTCCAGATCACGCCGTTGCCGTCGATGTCGATGCCGCGCGGATCGATCCCGGGGTCGGGCACCTTGTAGACCTCGGTGATGCAGGTCTCCGGCGGATTCGCGCCGCGGTCGATACGCACGATGTAGCCGGGGAAATCCTCCGACGCGCCCCACGCCGAGTTGTCGACCGGGCTCGGGATCACGGAATAGAGATTGTGACGAACCTCGGTGTCGCGCTTCGAGTCGACGGGATCGCCGGCCTTGTTCCACGGCTTGGTGATCTTGCCGTCGCCGTTGGTGTCCACGATCTGCGGGCACCAGCCCTGCGTGGCTTGCTCGTCGCCCGTGCGGTCGTACTCGCGCGTGTTGAGCCAGCCCAGGATCGGGCCCGTGAGCTCGTTGAAGTACAGCGTCTGATCGGGGTCGTTGTCGAACTGCAGGTGGTGCGTGCCGAAGCAGGTGTCGACGAGCTTGAATGCGCCGGTGCGCGGGTCGTAGACCGACGCCTGGCGCGCGCTGAAGGTGAGCGGATAGTACTTGGCGAACTTGTTGCTCGAGCCTTCCTTGCACCAGTCCGCCTCGTTTTCCCGGATCTTCGACGTGGACCAGACGCGGCCCTTGCGGTCCATCATCGGGTTGTGCGGATCGGCCGGATTCTCGACGCCCCACAGGTGGCGCATGCCCCAGAAGTTCGACGGCATCGCCGGCGGCGGGAAGCGCGACGACACCTTGCGCGGGTCGTCGCGGGTGGGGATCACGATCTCGTGGGTGGTGTTCTCGATCGGATCGACCACCGCGATGCGGCCGTGACCGGCCGACACCGCGTAGACGGGGCCGTAGCCGTTCACGGTCGGGTCGTTCTTGTCCGTCGAGATCTCGTCGTGCATGAACGAGGTGTCCACGCCCCAGTCCCAGAGCGTGACCACGACGTTGCGCTCGGGCCCGGGCGCGGGACGCGGCGGCTGCGGCGGCGTCTCGCCGTGCGCGATGCGCGTGGTCCAGTCGGCGAACACCTTGGCGCCGGCTTGAGTGCCGAATACGGCGAACTGGCCGGCCATGTAGCTGCCGCGCACGCCGAGCTGAGTGCGATAGATCCAAGCTTCCTCAGGCGTCTTGAATCCCAACGCGTCCATGTGACCGAGCGAGCGCGTGATCTGGTTGCCGAGCTGGTGACAGAAGTTGCACTGGCTCTTGATGTTGTTGATCCACTGGCCCTGGACCTTGAGCTCCGGCGGAATGCCGTTGCCGCTCGGCCCCGTGCCCGGGAACTCGCTCTTGGCCGGCGGCTGCAGCAGCGACAGCCAGTAGTTGCCGGGATAAACCTTCGCGGCCTCGGCCGCGTCGGCCGCTACCTTCGCCGTGAGGTCGAGGCCCGTGTCGCCCGGCCGGCCCTCGACCTTGTCGGAGTCGGCGAGGCCGTAGCCGCGCACCCACACGTTGTAGGTCGCGTCCGGCAGCTGCGGCAGCACGTAGCGGCCCTGGTCGTCGGTAACGACGATCTTCACGAACGGCGTGGGCAGCTCGTCGGTTTGCGCGATCACCCACACGCCCGCTTCCGCGCCTTTGCTGCTCTTCACGGTGCCGCTGATGAAGCCCTCGGGCATCGCACGAGGCGCCGCGCCCGCAACCGCAGCGAACGACAAGATTGCCGCGGCCACGGCGGTGCGAAACGTGAAACGCAGGGAAACACTGCGGCGTCGGATATTCATGAGCTTCCTCTGAATCGGGTCGGGCGCGTTCTTTTCGTGGGCGGCGCGGACGCGTTCACACGTCCATGATGGCAAGCGCTTCCTCGATGCTGCGGATCGGGTCGCGCCCCGGAGTGACGCGCCACTCGTGGCTCACGTAGCCGTTGAACGGCAGCTCGGCGATGACCTGCGCGATGTAGCGGTAGTTCATCTCTTGCGTGTAGTCGATCTCGGTGCGCTGCGGCACGCCGGCGGTGTGGAAATGCGCGATCCACTGGATCGACTTGCGAATGTTCTCCGCGATGTCGCCGTCCATGATCTGCAGGTGGTAGAGATCGCAGACGAGCTTCACGTGCGGCGAGTTGACGCGCTCGCACACGTTCACGCCCCAGTCCCAGTGACCGAACACCTGGTCCTCGCGGCCGTAGTTCGGGTCCAGCCGCTTGTTGTTCATGTTCTCGATGGCGATCGTGACGTTCTTGTCCTCGAGCTGGCTCTTGATCTTGCTCAAGAACGCTACCGCGTTGTCCGCGGCCTGCTCGGGCGCCATGCCGCGCTTCTGCCCGCCGATCGAGATGAACGTGCGGATCTTCTCCTTGGAGAGCATGTCGATGTATGGGCGGAGCGATGCCTCGAGATCCTTGTGCACTTCGGTGTGGATCAAGCCGTTGGGAAACGTGACCGGGCCGGCTCCCGCGAGCAGCGGCTCGAGGCCGTGCTTGCGCAGCGTGGGCCAGTCGTCCGGCCCGATGAGATCGAAGCCGTAGGCGCCGACGCGCGCCGCCTCGCGGCACTGGTCGTCGAAGGAGAGCGTGGTGTTGGCGCCGAAGTTGATGCGCCAGAGTCCCTGCTTGATTCGGCCTTTGCGCGGGATCTTGGCCGGAGCCTGCGGCTGTCCGCCCGCGGGCGGCGTCTGCCCCGTGCGGCCCCCGCCCGCTTGCTGACCCGCCGCCGGCAGCATGGCCATCAAACCGGCCGCGGCCACGCCGCCGAGCACGTCTCTTCTTTTCATTGTCGCCTCCCCACGGCCAGCCCCTGTTGGCCGGAGGCCATCTTATTACCGCCGCGGGCGACTTGCACGGCGGTGCCCCTGTCCGCTCGAACCGCGGGTCAGACGGCGCGCAGCGCCCTCGCCACCGGCAGCCGCGCGGCGCGCAGCGCCGGGAACAGGCCGCCGAAGAAGCCCACCAACACGGCCCAAGCGACGCCGGTCGCGAGCAACGCCGGCGTGATCTGCATCCGAACCACGAGCGAGCTCGTGCCGTTGCCCATCGCGAAGCTATTGCCGCCGAACCAGAGCCAGGAGACCGCGGCGCCGATCGCCGCACCGGCAAACGCGAGCAGCAGCGACTCGGCGAGCACCGAGATCACGACGCCGGTGGAGCCGAAGCCGAGCGCCCGCAGCGTCGCGATCTCGACCGCGCGCGTGCTCACGGCCGAGTACATCGTGTTGAGCGCCGCGAACAGCGCACCGAGCGCCATGACGCCGCCGATGAAGTAGTTCACGAAGCCGAACAGCTGATTCACGCTCTTCGACTGACGCGCGTAGTAGTCCGTCTCGCGCTCCACCGACACGCTCAACGTGGGGTTGGTCGTCAACGCGGCCTTGAACTCGTCGAACGAGGCCTCGGATGCGAGCAACACGGTGAGGCTGTTCGACGCGGTGCGCTGGTACGCGGACAGCAGCGTCGCCTCGTCCACGAGCACCCGCGACTCCTGCGCGTCGCCGCCGCTCTCGAACACGCCCACGATCGTCCACTGGCTGTCGCGCAGCGGCACCTGATCGCCGATCCCGAGGCGCTTGAACTCGCCGCTCGCGCCGCGCCCCACGATCGCCTCGCGCAGCCCGGGGCGGAACATGCGCCCCTCCACGAGCCGCACCTCGGGTCGCACCGTCGCGGACGCCGGCTCGATGCCGCGCACGGTGACGCCGGCCTTCGTGCCGTCTTCCTTCCGCTCCATGCTCACCGCCACCATCATCTCGGCGGTCGCGGCCGCGTCGCCTTGCGGCGTGCGCGCGATGCCCGGCGCGTCCTTGATGGTGGCGATCGCGTCGACGGCCAGCGTGCTCGAAGCTTCGTTGCTCGCGCCGCTGCGCAGCACCACGGCGCGGTCGGGGCGTGCCGAGTCGCGGAGCGCGCCCGTCAGCCCCCTGCTCATACCGAACACGGAGATCACGACACCGACCACGCAGGCAATGCCCACCACGACGACGCTCGACGCACCCACCCGGCTCGGGATGCTGCGCACGTTCATCGCGGTGATGGCGCCGATCTGCTTGAACGTTCCCATGCGAAGTGTTCCTCAGCGGGCCGCGAGCGCGTCCACGATGTTGAGGGTCTGCGCGCGCCGCGCGGGCAGCACCGAGCTCACGAGCGCGAGCGCCGCCGCGAGCGCGAAACCGGCGCCGATCACGCTCCACGGCAGCCGCAGGCCGCCGGCGCCGATCAGCCGATAGATCGGCGGCTCCGCGAAATACGCGGCCGTGAGGCCGAGACCCGCCGCCACGAGGCAAATCAGCAAGGCTTCGCCGACGACGAGGCTCACCACGCTCGCGTTGCCGAAACCGTAAGTCTTGAGCACCGCGAGCTCCGGGATACGCTCGCGCACCGACTGCATCATCGTGAACGCCGTAACGAGCAGCAGCGAGCTCAGGATCGCGCCGATGATCGCGTTGATGAAGAAGCCGATGTCGCCGGCCTGGCTCATGCGGGCGCGAATCCAGTCGCGCTCGTTCTGCGTCTGCGTCTCGAAGGTGGAGTTCGCGAACTGCCGGTCGATCTCGTCGGAGACCGCCGCGGCACGATCCGGGCTCGCGATCCGCGCGAAATACAAAGTGACGGTGCCGTTGCCGAAGGTCCTCGCCTCGTCGAAGTAGTCGTAGTTCATCCAGAGCTCATTGGCAGGCAGGCTGTTGGTCCAGCCGAAGATGCCCACGATCTCGAACGACCACTCGGGCGCGCCGTCCTTGCGCACCCAGACGCTCGAGCGCACCGGAATCCGATCGCCCACCTTCCAGCCGTACTCCTTCGCGAGATCTTCGCCGATAACCACACCGTCGCGAGTGCGCTTCATCTTCTCGATGGCCTCGGACGCGAGCTTGATCTCCGGAAACATCACCGCGATGCGCGAGATGTCGACCGCGCCGCTGCCGAAGGTATTGGTGGGCTCCTGGTAGTACCCGCCGAAAAAATTGTAGTAGCCCACGCCCTCCACTCCGCCGACGCGTTCGATGCGCGCGAGATGCGCCAACGGCAGCGGCTCGCTGATGTTCACGCGGCTCTGGATCCGCAGCCGCGTGTCGCTCATCGAGCTGATGATGTCGCCGAGCGCCGCGTTCACTCCGTGGAGCGCGCCGACGAGCAGGAACATCACCAGCACGCACAGGAACGTCAACACGGTGCGTACCGGCTTGCGCCAGATGCCCGCCCAGATCAGCGGCAGGTACTTCATGCAGCCGCCCCGAGCGTCGTGTCGGTGAGTGTACCCTTGTCGACGTACAGCCGGCGGGACGCGTGCTCGGCGGCGCGCGGATCGTGAGTGACCATGACGATGGTCTTGCCGTGATTGCGATTGAGCATCTGCAGCAAGTCGAGGATCGACTCCGAGGTCTCGCGATCGAGGTCGCCCGTGGGCTCATCGCAGACGAGTAGCGTGGGGTCGGCGATGATCGCCCGCGCGATCGCGACGCGCTGCTGCTGTCCGCCCGAGAGCTCCGACGGCTTGTGCTTCGCGCGGTCCGCGAGCCCCACGAGCTCGAGCGCGGCGTGCACGTTGCGCTTGCGCTCGCGGCTCGACAGCTTGGTGAGCAGCAGCGGCACCTCGACGTTGCGCTCGGCCGTGAGCACCGGCAGCAAGTTGTAGAACTGGAAGATGAAGCCGACGTGCCGCGCGCGCCACTTCGCGAGCTGGCCGGACGACAGCTTGTCGATGCGCTGGCCGGCAACCGAGATCTCGCCCTTGTCCGGCCGATCGAGGCCGCCGATCAAGTTGAGCAGCGTGGTCTTGCCGGAGCCCGACGGCCCCATGAGCGCCAAGAACTCGCCCGCCGCAACGTCGAGATTCAAGCTGTGCAAGACCTCGACGCGCTGTTTGCCCCGCACGTAGCCCTTCACCACATTCCTGATCTCAACCAACGCCGCCATGGCCGCTCCTTTAGCGAACTGCAACTCGAACGTTCATTCCATCCGCGAGCTTCGTCAGGTCGCCCACGGCGACGCGCACTCCCGCGGTGAGACCGGACAGCACTACCTGCCCGCTCGCCGTCCGCTCGCCGAGCCGCACGCTGCGCCGCTCGACCTTGCCGTCGGCAATCACGAACACGACTCCGGTGTCGCCGCTGCCCTGCACGGCCTCGCCGGGCACGAGCACCGCCTGCGACGATCGCGGCGACGCGGACTCCGGCTTGCCGGCCGGCTCGTCGAGAAACGCGACGCGCACGCCCATCTGCGGCAGGATCCGCGGATCGCCCAGCTCGAAGCCCACGCGCACCTTCACGGTGGCCTTGGCGCGGTCGGCCGTCGGGATGATCGCGATCACGCGCGCGGGGATGTCCCAGTCCGGATAGGCGTTGAGCTTCACGTTCACGCTCTGGTCC
>DASUFK010000116.1:0-14870 GCA_036274615.1 Gammaproteobacteria bacterium
CGCGCCACGGAGGCCGGCTTCGAGGTGGGCACGCAGACCACGGTCGACGTGCTCGCGTCGCAGAACCAGCTTCGTAGCGCGGAGACGAGCTACTTCGCCAGCCGCTATCAGTACCTGATCGGCCTGCTGACGTTGAAGCAGGCCGCCGGCAACCTCACGATTACGGACCTCGAGCAGATCGACGGCTGGCTCAAGTAGGGATTGGAGAGGCGCGCCGCGGGGCGGCGGCGCGCCGATCAGCTCGACGTATCGTCCGCGCGGCGGATGGCGTCGATGAGGGCGGTGGTCGACCGGCCCGGCTTGAAGCCGAGCACGCGTACCTCGCCGCCGTTCTTCAGCACGGTGTCGCCGCCCGCGATCTGCTCCACGCGGTAGTCGCCGCCTTTCACGAGCACGTCCGGCACCACTTTGGCGATCAGCTCCGCCGGGGTGTCCTCGGCGAACGGCACCACCCAGTCGACGGCCGCGAGACCGGCGAGCACCGCCATGCGATCGGCGAGCGGGGTGATCGGCCGCGACGGGCCCTTTAGCCGCTGCACGGACGCGTCGTCGTTCACCGCGACGATCAGGCGGTCGCCGCACGACTTCGCCTCCTCGAGATAGCTCACGTGGCCCGCGTGCAGGATGTCGAAGCAACCGTTGGTGAGCACCACGCGCTCGCCGCGCGACTTCGCCTCGGCGACGAGCGCCGCGAGCTCGGAGAGCTGCACGACGCCGCGGCCGCCGCTGCCGCGCATGTGCAGAGCGTGCGCGAGCTCCGAGCGGCTCACGGTAGCCGCGCCGATCTTGCCCACCACGATGCCGGCGCCGAGATTGGCCAGCGCCGCGGCTTCGGAAAGCGCCAGGCCGGCCGCGACGCCCGCGGCGAGCAGCGCGATGACGGTGTCGCCCGCGCCCGTCACGTCGAAGACTTCGCGCGCTTCCGCCGGCAACGTGAGCGGCGCGCCGCCTCCGAACAAGGTCATGCCTTGCTCGCCTCTCGTCACGAGCAAGGCCGTGAGCTCGAGATCCTTGCGCAGCGCTTCACCTTTGCGCAGCAGGTCCGCTTCGTCGGCGCACGGCCCGACGATCGCCTCGAACTCGCCGCGATTCGGCGTTAGCGCGAGCGCGCCGCGATAGCGCGCGAAGTCCGAGCCTTTGGGATCGACGAGCACCGGCACGCCCGCCTTGCGCGACGCCGCGATGAGCTCCGGAGCCCGGCTCAAGGTGCCCTTCGCGTAGTCGGAGAGGATCACGGCGTCGGCCGAGCCGACGAGCCGCGCGAACACCTGACCGAGCTCCGCGGCGCAAGGAGCAAGCGACTGCTCGGCGTCGAGCCGAATCAGCTGCTGACTGCGCGAGAGCACGCGCAGCTTGTGGATCGTGGGTACGGCCGCCGAACGCACGAGGTCGCAGCTCACGCCGCGTTGCTCCAACAGGCGGGTGAGAGCGGTTCCGCGTTCGTCGTCTCCGACCACTGCGGCAAGCATGGCGTGCGCGCCGAGTGCTGCGCAGTTGAGCGCGACGTTGGCCGCCCCGCCCGCGCGCTGCTCCGCGGATCGGGTGCGAACCACCGGCACGGGCGCCTCGGGCGAGATCCGAGCGGTATCGCCGAACCAATACTCGTCGAGCATCGCGTCGCCGGCGACGAGCACGCGAATATCGGAGAACTCGGGAATGGAGAGGGTCACCGGCGGCCGACTGATCTCTTCACGGTGCCGACATTCTACTCAGTTTAGGCGCGCGAACAGGCGAGGGGGAAAAAGGGCCCGCCCCGTTTCGTCGGGGCGGACCAACGGCGGACCAGTACAACCCTCGTGGCGCGGGCACATGACACCGTGCCCCGAACCTCAGGAACCGTCACTAACACGGAGTGGGCGAGCGGCGCTCGCGTCCTCCGTCAGCCGCACTTCGAGTAACCGCAGTTCAAGCAAGTCATGCAGCCGTCGAGCATCACGGCCGCGGTCGTGTTGCATTTGCCGCAAAGTTGCGCACCTTCCGGAAAACTGTTGCTGGCGAACGCGTCCTTCTGCGCCGTACGCGCCTCGAGGTCCGCGCGCTTCTCCGCGATCATCTTGCGCTGCTCGTCGCTCAGCTCGCGCGGCTTGAGCAGCCCGATCTCCGTGAGATGCCGTTCGACGATGTAGCCGAGCTCCGCGATGATCGACGGCATGAACTTGCCGCCCGGCTGCCAATAGCCGCCGCGCGGGTCGAACACGGCCTTGAGCTCGTCCACGAGGAACGTGACGTCGCCGCCTTTGCGGAACACGGCAGACATGATCCGCGTGAGCGCGACGATCCATTGATAGTGGTCAAGGTTCTTCGAGTTGATGAAGATCTCGAACGGCCGCCGCTGCTCGTGCGGCGTGCCCTCGTTGAGCACGATGTCGTTGATCGTGACGTACATCGCGTGGTCGGACACCGGCGTCTTCACCTTGTAGGTGGAGCCGACGAGCATCTCCGGACGCTCGAGCTTCTCGTGCATCCGGATGACGTTCGTCTCGGCGCGCTCCTCCGCGGGCGGCGCTTTTTTCTCCGGGTCGTCTTTCGCGACTGCGTATTTCACGATCTTCTTGTCGATCTTGATTTTGGTCATTGGCTGTCCGTCATCCGTTGTGTGCCTCGAGGCGGCGCTGGCGGGCTATCAAAGCTTGCCGTAGTAGCCTTCCTTGAGCGCGTCGAAGAGATTCGCGGCCGTGTGCGTCTCGCCGTCATACTCGATCTCGTCGTCGCCCTTGGCTTCTACGACGGCGCCGTCGTTCAACGTGAACCGGTAGGTCGTGCTCTTGAGGTCTTTCTCTTTCACGAGCACGCCCTGGAAGGCCTCGGGATTGAACCGGAACGTGGTGCACCCCTTGAGCCCTTGGTCGTACGCATAGACGTAGATGTCCTTGAACTTCTCGTACGGATAGTCCGTGGGCACGTTGGCCGTCTTCGAGATCGACGAGTCGATCCACTTCTGCGAAGCGGCCTGGATGTCCACGTGCTCTCGCGGCGAGATGTCCTCCGAGCTCACGAAGTAATCGGGTAGCTTCTCGCCGGGCTTCGTGGAGCCCGGCATCGCACGCGGATTCACCAGCGCACGGTACGCGAGCAGCTCGAACGAGAAGACGTCGACCTTCTCCTTACTCTTCTTGCCCTGCCGCACGACGTTCCTGAAATAGTGGTGGGCGAACGACGGTTCAATGCCGTTGCTTGCATTGTTCGCGAGCGACAGTGAGATCGTGCCCGTGGGCGCGATGGAGCTGTGATGCGTGAAGCGGGCGCCGTGCTTCTCCAGCTCGTCGACGAGCTGCGGGGCGACCTGGCGAATGCGCTGCATGTAGCGGCTGTAGCGCGAGTGCAGAATCCTGCCGGGGATCCGGTGCCCGACCTTCCAGCCGTCGGCGCGCATCTCCGGCCGTTTGCGCAGCATCGTCTCCGTGACCTCGAAGTCCTCGAGGAGGATCGGCGCCGCGCCCTTCTCCTTCGCGAGATCGAGCGCCTCCTGCCAGCCCGCGATCGCGAGCTCGCGCGACACGTCCTCGGTGAACTTGACCGACTCGGGCGACCCGTAGCGCATGCCGAGCAACGTGATGGCCGAGCCGAGCCCCAAGAACCCCATGCCGTGACGGCGCTTGCGCAGAATCTCCTGCTGCTGCTTCTCGAGCGGCAAGCCGTTGACGTCGACGACGTTGTCGAGCATCCGCGTGAACACCTTGACGACCTCGCGGAACTCGTCCCAATCGAAGTACGCGTGATCGCTGAACGGCGCCACGACGAACTTCGTGAGGTTGATCGAGCCCAGCAGGCACGCGCCGTAGGCCGGTAGCGGCTGCTCGCCGCAGGGATTGGTGGCGCGGATGTCCTCGCACCACCAGTTGTTGTTCATCTCGTTGACGCGGTCGATCAGCACGAAGCCGGGCTCGGCGAAGTCGTACGTCGACGACATGATCACGTCCCACATCCGCCGCGCCGGCAACGAGCGATAGATGCGGCAAGCGACGAGGCCGCCGTCGTTGACGACGTAATTCTTGGTGGTGGGCCATTCGCGCCAAACCACCTTCTCGGGATCGTCGAGGTCGAGCCCGTCCTCTTCCGCCTCCTGCCGGCTCACCGGAAACGCGAGCTGCCACGGCAGATCGTTCTTGACGGCGTGCATGAATTCGTCGGTGATCAGCAGCGACAGGTTGAACTGCCGCAGGCGGCCGTCCTCGCGCTTGGCGCGGATGAAGTCGAGTGCGTCGGGGTGACCCACGTCGAACGTTCCCATCTGCGCGCCGCGGCGGCCGCCGGCCGACGACACGGTGAAGCACATCTTGTCGTAGATATCCATGAACGACAGCGGTCCCGACGTGTAGGCGCCCGCGCCGCTCACGTAAGCGCCGCGCGGCCGCAGCGTCGAGAACTCGTAGCCGATGCCGCAGCCCGCCTTCAGCGTGAGCCCGGCCTCGTGAACCTTGCTCAAGATGTCGTTCATCGAATCTTCGATGGTGCCCGACACCGTGCAGTTGATCGTGGAGGTGGCGGGCTTGTGGTGCTCGGCACCCGCGTTCGACGTGATGCGCCCCGCCGGGATCGCGCCGCGCTGCAGCGCCCAGACGAAACGCTCGTACCATTCGTCACGCTTGCTCGGTTCCTCGACGGCCGCGAGCGCCTTGGCGACACGCTCGTAGGTGCCGTCGATGTCGCGGTCCACCGGCTCGCCCGATTTGGTTTTCAGGCGGTACTTGGTGTCCCAAATATTGAGCGACGCTTCCTGCAGCGCGATGTCGGCGAGCCTGTGCGCTTTGATATCCAAGGCCATATTCATAGTCGATCGTACCCCTATGTAGACCTGCAGCCGCCCCGTACGGCTTGCTCCCTCGGAACGCTTCGACGAATCCGCGGGCTCCCCTCGTCCGTCTCATTTTTCTGGACGGTGAAATTGGCGCGAAAAAGATCCCCGGGCCGTTCCGCGCAGCCGTGAAAACCGTCCATGAGACTTTGAAAATCGGCGACACAAGATCTTGTGTCGTTGGGTCGTAGAGTAGGCGCGCGGCAAATCTCTGTCAAGACTTTATGACAAAAGTTCCACTGTCGTGTTTTCCATTAAAAACATATAGTTGAAAAAGCATCCTCCAAGCAGACTAGCGCCGTTCATGGGACACGCTCACGACGAGGAGACCACAATATATTGTGCTCCGGTTGGTCCCAGGCTATCCCCCGCTCCGCCACAGGAAATCCACAGGGTTGCGCACCGCGTTCCGGGGGCGAAACACGACGTTTCACGGTTGCAGCAACGCGCGCGCGTGCCGACAATGCTCGGAGCCTGCACCCACTCGATCGCGGCCACTCGTCTCTACAAGGTATATAGCCCATGATCCACGACGGACCGTCCCCGCGGCCTCTCAGCGTCGCCCCCGCGTTAGCGTTGTTCGCGACGCTCGCGTTGTCGGTCGATGCCTACGCTCAGCCTCCGTCCCAGCCGACCCTCGCGCCGATGATCGAACGTGTCTCGCCGGCCGTCGTCAATATCTCCGTCAGCGGCAGCGTGCCGGCGGACAGCCCGTCGCAAGACGAGTTCTTCCGCAGGTTCTTCGATTTCGAGACGCCGCCGGACGGCCGTCGCGAGGTGGAGGCGGCGGGGTCGGGGGTCATCGTCGACGCGGCCAAGGGCTACATCCTCACGAATCACCACGTCATCGAGAACGCCGACAAAATCACCGTCACGCTGCACGACAACCGCAGCTTGACGGCCAAGATCCTCGGCTCCGACAAGGGCACGGATCTCGCCTTGCTGCAGGTGTCGAGCGCCGAATTGAAGTCGATGCCGCTCGGCGACTCGAGCAAGCTGCGGGTGGGCGACTACGTCGTCGCGATCGGCAACCCGTTCGGCTTCTCCAACACCGTGACCTCGGGCATCGTGAGCGCCCTCGGCCGCAGCGGCATCAACCGCGACGCCTACGAGGATTTCATCCAGACGGACGCCTCGATCAATCCGGGCAACTCCGGCGGCGCGCTCGTTAACTTGAGCGGCGAGCTCGTTGGGATCAACTCCGCGATCTTGTCGCGCAGCGGCGGCAACATCGGCATCGGCTTCGCCATTCCGGTGAACATGGTGCGCTCGGTCATGGACCAGCTCGTGACCTCGGGCGCAGTGCACCGCGGGTTGCTCGGCGTGAACATCGACGACATCACGCCCGACTTCGCGGCGACCTTCGGGCTCCATGACAATTCGGGCGCGCTCGTTCGATCCATGCAGGCGAACTCCGCTGCCGAGAAAGCCGGTATCCAGGTCGGCGACGTGATCGTCAGCGTCAACGGCACCCACGTGCGCGACTCGGGCTCGCTGAAGGCCGCGATCGGCCTGCTGCAGCCCGGCCAGCAGGTGCGCGTCGGCCTGATTCGCGACGGCCGGGAGCAGACCGTTACCGCGGTGCTCGGCGAGCTTTCGGCCGCGGCCGTCGCGGCCGCCGAGGAAGACGAGCCCGATCAGCTCGGGGAGTTCGCAGAGCTCGATCCCAGCTTCCAGGGCGCCGACATCGTCGAGAACGAGCCCGGCAAGGGCGTGCCCGGCTTGCTCGTGGCGCACGTCGTGGCCGGCAGCCCCGCGTCGCAGCAGGGACTGCGCCAAGGCGACGTGATCACCAACATCAATCGCGTCCCGGTCCGCACCGTCGCGGACGCGGTGGGCGTCATCAAGGGCGCGCGCTCGATCGTGCTCTACGTACGCCGCGGCAATCGCAGTCAGCTGATCTTGATGCGCTAAGGGCACCGGCAGCTTGCGGGATGGCTGTTAGACGTCGCGAGCGCCGGCTCCTGCTCCTCGGCGGCTCCGGGTTCGTCGGCCGGCGGCTGGCCGCCGCGCTGCGCGCACGCGGATATGACGTGCGCGTGCCCACTCGCAACCGCGCTCGCGCCCGCAGGCTGCTCGTGCTGCCGGAGGTCGAGCTGGTGCAGGCGGACGTGCACGACGAGGCCACGCTCGCGCGGCTGCTGCGCGGCTGCGACGCCGCCATCAACCTCGTTGGGATTCTCAACGAGCGCCGGCGCGGCGGCTCCGGATTCGAGCGCGTGCACGTCGAGCTTCCGGCCAAGCTCGCGCGCGCCTGCCGCGCCACCGGAGTCGAACGGCTCCTGCACATGAGCGCTCTCAAAGCCGACGCCGAGCACGGGCCGAGCCGCTACTTGCGGACCAAGGGCCAGGCGGAGAAGGTCGTCGCGGCGGAATGCGCGGGAGACGTTGCCTATACGATCTTCCGGCCGTCGGTGATCTTCGGCCCGGAGGACTCGTTCACGAACCGCTTCGCGGGCCTGCTCCGGTGGCTCCCGCTGCTCCCGCTGCCGCGGCCGGAGGCTCGGTTCGCGCCCGTGTTCGTCGAAGACGTCGTCGCCGCGTTCATGGCCGCGCTCGACGACACACGCACGCACGCCGCGACCTACGAGCTCTGCGGGCCCGACGTCTACTCGCTCATCGAGATCGTGCGCTTGTTGCGCGACCTGCTCGAGCTGCGGCGCGCGATCGTGCCCCTGTCGGACGGCCTCGGCCGCCTGCAGGCGCGGCTCGGCGAGCTCGTGCCGGGCAAACCGCTGTCGCTCGACAATTTCGCATCGCTCGGCGTCGCGAGCGTCTGCTCGGGCGGCGCCGTGCCCCCCTTCGGCGCTCCGAGCCGCCGGCTCGCGGATCTCGTGCCGACGTATCTGCGCGGCGCCCGTCTCCCGGAGCGGCTAGCCCGCTTGAGGCAGAGCTCCGGGCGGTGACAAGGCGTCGAGCCACGCCTGCAAGCGCGCGGCCCGCTCCGCCACGCTCAGCTTCGACAGCGCGGTCATCTCTTCATAAAACGCCGTGAGCCCGACCTCGTCGAGCCGTGCGCGCATCGCCGGAACCCAACGGCGGTAGGTTGCGACGGCCGCGAGCGTCGCGTTGTTCAACGGCGACGCGAACCACGCGTCGTAGTCGGTGACGCCGCCCCAGCGCGCCTTCATCACCGCATAGTCGGCGCGCATCGCGTCGTACGCGCGCGCCTTCGCCGCGCGTTTGTCCTCGACCGTGCCGCCGGCCGCGAACACCACGCGCAACCGCGCCTGCTGCACAGCGATCAAATCCGCAAAGTCGCTGCGATAGCGCAACCGCCGGCGGTAGAGCTCGAGCGCGCCGGCGGTGCCGTGCGAGGCGAGCCAGCGCTCGGTGCCGTACTCCTCGACCGCCGTGGCCAGCGCCTCGCTGAACTCGCTGTCGTCCTTGACGTAGAGCTTCTGGTGCGTGAGCTCGTGGAACAGGAGGCTCGCCACGTATGGGTCGCCGCCGCCGATCATCGTGCTCAGCACGGGGTCAGCGAAATAGCCGAGCGTGGAGTACGCCGTCGAGCCGCCGGAGTAAGTGTCCAATCCCTCACGCGCGAGACCTGCGGCGAATTTCTCCGCATCCTCGCGATCGAAAAAGCCGCGATAGCCGACGCAACCCACGAACGGGAAGCACCAGCGCTTCGGCTCCACCGCAAACTCCGGCGTGGCCACCACGTTCCACACGACGTAAGGCCGGCCGAGGTCGACGTAGCTCGTGTAGCTGTCGTTGTCGGGCAGCTCGAGCTCCTCGCTCGCGAAGCGCCGGATCTCCGCCACCGACGCGAGCGACGCCTTGAGCTTCGGGTCGACGTCAGGATCCGCGAGCAGCTTCTCGATCGGCGTGCGCTTGCGCAGAAGCTCCAGCTGACCGCCGATCGCCTGCCAGTAGAAACAACCCGCGAGCAGCGTGGCGAGCAAGCCGAGCGCGGTGATCCTCACTAAACGCTTCACGGCACGACCTTAGCACGCGCGGCCGCACCCACCATGATGCGCGGTATGATGCGGCCATGAAGGTGTACGAGGTCGGCGGCGCGGTCCGGGACGCTCTGCTCGGCTTGGCCGTGAAGGAACGCGACTGGGTCGTCGTCGGCGCGTCCGCGGAAGACCTCGAGGCCGAAGGATACCGGCGCGTCGGCAAGGATTTTCCCGTGTTCCTCCATCCGCGCACGGGCGAGCAATATGCGCTCGCCCGCACCGAGCGCAAGATCGGTCCTGGCTACACGGGCTTCGCGTTCGACACGTCCACGAACGTCACCCTCGAGCAGGACCTCGCGCGCCGCGACCTCACGATCAACGCGATCGCGCGCGACGAATCGGGCGAGCTCATCGATCCCTGGGGCGGCCGCGCCGATCTCGAGGGCCGGCTGCTGCGCCACGTCTCCGACGCCTTCCGCGAAGACCCGCTCCGCGTGCTGCGGGTCGCGCGCTTCGCCGCGCGCTTCCACGAGCTCGGCTTCGCCGTCGCCGCCGACACGCTCGCGTTGATGCGCGACATCGTCACGAGCGGGGAGATCGATGCGCTTCGGCCGGAGCGTGTCTGGCAGGAGACGGTAAAGGCGCTCGGCGAGAACCGTCCGGACGTCTACTTCGAGGTGCTTCGCGCGTGCGGCGCGCTCGAGCACGTGTTCCCGGAAGTCGACGCGCTCTTCGGAGTGCCGCAGCCGGCACAGTGGCACCCCGAGATCGACACGGGCGTGCACGTGATGATGGCGCTGCGCTGCGCCGCCCGCCTGTCGCGCAGTGAAGCCGTCCGCTTCGCCGTGCTCACGCACGATCTCGGCAAGGCCGCCACACCGAAGCTCATGTTGCCCGCCCATCACGGCCACGAGCAGCGCTCGGTGGAGCTGCTCGCCGGGTTCTGCGGGCGGCTGCCGGTGCCCAACCGCTTCCGCGAGCTCGCGCAGCACGTGGCGCGGCAGCACGGCAAGGTGCACCGGGCGGGCGAGCTCAAACCGTCGACCGTGCTCGAGCTCATCATGGAGGTGGACGGTCTGCGTCAGCCGGAACGCTTCGAAGAGCTCCTGCTCGCTTGCGAAGCCGACGCGCGCGGCCGCACGGGGCTCGAGGACCGGCCCTATCCACAAGCGGAGCTGCTCCGCACAGCGCTGCAAGCCGCGCGCGCCGTCGACGCCGCGCGCGTGCGCGAAGAGAAGAAGGTCGAAGGCGAGGCGCTCGGCCGGGCGCTGCGGGACGCACGGCTC
Source organism: Gammaproteobacteria bacterium (assembly GCA_036274615.1). Classification (GTDB taxonomy): domain Bacteria; phylum Pseudomonadota; class Gammaproteobacteria; order Steroidobacterales; family Rariloculaceae; genus FEN-1219. Next base: position 9,987 of record DASUFK010000116.1, read on the forward strand.
GCCGCGGTGAAGGCGGTGCTGCGCGACCGGGCCGCGCAGCCGCGCGCGCAATCCTGACGGCGGCCCGCGCGGATCGCCAGTCGCTCGGCGCGACTCCTAGAGCCGGCCGCGCATGTCCCGTCCGGGCAGCGGCCCGCTTGCGCCGCCCTTGCGCAGCAGCAGCACCTTGAAGCGCTCGCCCATCTCACCGGGCAACAGCAGCGTCTTGAGCGCGGCCAGCTCCCGAAGCGCAGCGGCGTCCACCGCCGCGGGCAGCGGCTCGGCCGCGAGCTGCCCGAGCAGGAACTGCGCCTGCGTGGTGAAGCCGGCAACGGCAAGACCGGCCGCGCTCGCCGCGGCGGCGCAGGCGCTGAAGTCCACCCACGCCGAAATGTCCTGGAGGCCCGGGTACACGAACGGATCGTCGTGGGCGCGATGCCGGTAGTGGCAAATGAGCGTGCCCGAGCTCCGCTGCGGGTGGTAGTACTCGCGGCGAGTGAGCCCGTAATCGACGAGCAGCACGGAGCCGCGCGCCAGCGACGCCGCGAGCGAGCCGATCCACGCCGGCAACAGCCGGCAAATCTCCGAGCGGTAGCCTTCGGCGAGCGGTGCGTCGAGCTCGCGCTCGATCGATTCCACGGCCGCGGCGAGCTCCGGATCGTCGCGGCCTTCGGCCCACGCGAACCCGCCGCTCCTAAGCTCCACGCCGAGCGGCCGCGCACGGCCCGACCGCTTCACGAAGCACGTCACCGGCAGCGCGTCGGCCACCTCGTTAGCGACGATCGCGCCGTCGAACGGCGCATCCGGTAAGCGCTCGAGCCAAGCGACGCGCTCGCCGAAGCGCTGCAAGGTCCGCCGCTGACGCTCCCGCAGCTCGGCGCTCGGCTCGAGGATACGGTAGACGGCGCGCGTGTCGCCTCGCGCCGCGAGCGCGTCCAGGATTTGCGCGGCCAGCGCGCCGCTGCCAGCGCCGAGCTCGAGGATCACGGGCGCCGCGATGCCCTCGAGCTCGAGCTGCAGCGTTGTCGCGAGCGCACGGCCGAGGGCGCCCGACAGCTCGGGCGAGGTGACGAAATCGCCCGACGCTCCGAGCTTGGTGCTCCCGCCGCTGTAGTAGCCCAAGCCCGGTGCGTACAGCGCGAGCTGCATGTAGCTCGCGAAGTCGAGCCAGCCGCCGGCCCGCTCGAGCGCGGCGCGAATCTCGGCAGCGAGCGCCTCGCTCGCCCGCAGCGCGTCGGCGCCGGGCGAAGGAAGATCGGCGGCGGAAGTCATGGGCATGGGAGCAGCACCGGCCTCGCGATAGTGTAACCTTCGAGGCTCGGCCGAACGGTGCAACGGTGGCGGAATCCAAACAACAAGCGAGTCTCGAACGCGGCGGCCTCGACGGGCAGTGGGCCCTCGTCACGGGCGCCGCCAAGCGCATCGGTGCGGTGATCGCGCGCACGTTGCACGGCGCCGGCGCCAACGTCGCCATTCACTATTTCAGCTCCGCGGAGGCCGCGGACGAGCTTGCCGCGGAGCTGAACGCCGCGCGCTCCGGCTCCGCGTTCACCGCGAGCGCGGACATCCGCAGCGTCGCCGCGCTCGAGGGTATGGCGAAGCGCGTGCTCGACCACACGCAGGGTCGTCTCGACATCCTCGTGAACAACGCGTCCACGTTCTACCCGACCCGGCTCGGCACGATCACCGACGAGCAGTGGCACGACCTCGTCGACAGCAACTTGAAGGCGCCGCTGTTTCTCTCGCAAGCGATGCTGCCGGCGTTGCGCGCCGCACGCGGCGTGATCGTCAACATCGTGGACGTGCACGCGCAGCGGCCGCTCCGCGACCATCCGGTCTACGGCGCCGCGAAAGCCGGCGTTGCGATGCTCACGCGCTCGCTCGCGAAGGACCTGGGCCCCGACATTCGCGTCAACGGCGTGGCGCCGGGCGCGATCTTGTGGCCCGACGAAGGCATGTCCGACGGGCTGCGCGCGGCGATCATCAAGCAAACCGCTCTCAAGCGCAGCGGCGAGCCCAAGGACGTGGCCGCGGCGGTGCTGTTCTTGGTGCGTGACGCACCGTACGTGACCGGGCAAATCATCGCGGTCGACGGCGGCCGCAGCGTCGGCTGGTGAGCCGGCCGCAAGACGCATCCTGCATTTGCGGCACTTCCGCCATCCCTGGCGGTCGCGCGTCACGGGCCTCCGAGCGAGCCCACCTTCGCGAGCTCCGCGCCGCGGCCTAGCGCAGCACACGCGTCCGCGATCCGCTCGCCGGTAAGCGGATGAACGAGATCGGAAGCGATGTCGTTGAGCGGCACGAGCACGTGGGCGCGCACGAGCACGTCGCGGTGCGGCAGGCGTTGCCGCGCGTCCACGCGCCGGCCGTGGAGCAGCAAGTCGAGATCGAGCCCGACGACGACGCCGTCGCGCGGCTGGGAACGGCTACGGCGCGCGGCATCCTCTATCTCCAGGAGCCGCGCCTTCACGTCGTCCGCGGACACGCCTGAGGAAAACGCGACCACGGCGTTCAAGTAGTCGGGCGCCGGCTGTCCGACCGCCGGGGTGCGATACACGGGCGACCGGCGCAGCGGCCCGAATGCCGCTTCGAGCGCGTTCGCCGCCTCGCGAAGCCGGCGGTCGGCGTCGAGGTTGCTGCCGAGCCCGACGTAGACGTCGACGTCAGGCATAGTCGGCTGCGCCGCGCTCGATGATGATGCCCACGTCGCGGGCGCTCGGGATCGCTCCGGGCTTCGCGATCTGCACCTTGACCCACGCCGCGCCGAACTCCTCGACCGCGATCCGGGCGACGGCCTCGGCCAGCGTCTCCACGAGCTTGAACTGCGCGGCGCCGACCACCTCGATCACGCGTTGTGAAAGGCGCTCGTAATTCAACGCTGCGTCGATGGCATCGACGCGAGCGGCCACGCGGGCGTCGGTGGCGATCTCGAGGTCCACGCTCACGGTCTGCTTGACGCGCCGCTCCCATTCCCAGAAGCCGATGATCGTGTCGACCTTGAGCTCGCGCACGAAGAGCTTGTCGACGGCGCGGCCGGGTACGTTCGAGTTATCCACGTGGATCCTTTGGAGAGTCTGGAGGTGCGAGCTCGTCGAGAGGCCAGCGCGGCCGCGCGACGATCGTCGCCGGTTCGGCGCCGGCCGCCGCGACGCGGCACGCGCCCGCGTAAGCGATCATCGCGCCGTTGTCGGTGCAGAGGGCCGGCTTCGGATAGTACACGCGCGCCCCTGCCGAGGAAGCCAGCGCCGCGAGGCTCGCACGAAGCGAGCGGTTGGCGCCGACGCCGCCGGCCACGATCAAGCGGCTGAGCCCGGTGTGCTCGAGCGCGCGGCGGCATTTCGCGGTAAGCGTATCGACGACGGCGGCTTGGAACGAGGCCGCCAGATCCGCGCGTACGCCGTCCGCGAGCCGGCCGTCGGGGGTACGAGCCGCCTCGATGGCGAGCCGCGCGGCGGTCTTGAGCCCGCTGAAGCTGAAGTCGAGGCCCTGATCCTTGAGCGGCCGCGGGAAAGCGAAGCGGGCCGGGTCGCCGCCGGCCGCAAGCGCCGCGAGCTGCGGACCGCCTGGATAAGGCAGTCCCAGGAGCCGTGCGACTTTGTCGAAGGCCTCGCCGGCCGCGTCGTCGAGCGTCTCGCCGATGATCCGATAACGGCCAAGCCCCGCGACCTCGATCAGCTGCGTGTGACCGCCGGAGACGAGCAACGCGAGGAACGGAAAGTCGGGCCTCTCCGCCTCCAGCATGCAGGCGAGCAAGTGGCCCTCGAGGTGATGGACCGGCACCGCCGGTATCCGCAGGGAGTAGGCCAGCGACGCGGCGAACGAGCCGCCGACCAGCAAGGCACCCATGAGACCCGGACCGGCCGTGTAGGCGATGGCGTCGAGCGCGTCGTAGCCCACGCCGGCCTCGCGCAGCACCTCGCCGACCAGCGGCCCCAGCTTCGCGATATGGTCGCGCGACGCGAGCTCCGGGACGACGCCGCCAAAGGCCGCGTGGATCTCGACCTGGCTCGACAGGCGCTCGGCGACGATGCCGCGGCCCGTCTCGTAAAGGGCCACGCCGGTCTCGTCGCAGCTGGTTTCGATCCCTAGCACTCGCATGCGGAGCTTTACAGGCCCGGTGCGCCGCGGCTAATATGCCGCTCTTCTGCCGGCTCAGCCGGCCTAATTTTCTGTGCAGCAGTCATTTACGGGTATCAGATGCCTGGCGTCCGAATAAGAGAAAGCGAGCACTTCGACGCAGCTTTGCGCCGCTTCAAACGCGCTTGCGAGAAGGCCGGTGTTCTAACCGAGCTGCGAAGACGTGAGTTCTACGAGAAACCGACCCAGGAACGCAAGCGCAAGAAAGCGGCGGCCGTCAAACGCCACATGAAGCGCAATTTGCGAGCCCCCACCACAAGGCGTCGTCGACTCTACTAGCCCATTGGCTTCGGCCATGTCGTCGCTCAAGGACCGCCTCACGCAAGACATGCAAGCCGCGCTCAAAGCCGGCGACAAGGCGCGTCTCTCCGTCTTGCGGATGGCGCTCGCCGGCGTGAAGCAGCGCGAGGTCGACACGCGCCGGCCGCTCGACGACGCCGGCGTCACCACCGTCATCGAGCGCATGCTCAAGCAGGGCCGCGATGCCCTCGCCCAGTTTCGCGAAGGCGGTAGGGCCGATCTCGTGGCGAAGGAAGAAGCCGAGCTTGCCGTGCTGCAGACCTACCTGCCGAAGGCGCTCGAAGGCGACGAGCTCGACAACCTGATCGCAGAAGCGATCGAGGCAGCCAAGGCCACGAGCGTCAAGGACCTGGGCAAGGTCATGGCCGTGATCAAGGCGAAGGCCGCCGGCCGTGTCGACATGGGCGCGCTCAGCACGCGCGTCCGTTCCATGCTCACCACCGAATAAAGGCCCCTTGCCGTCCCGGC
>DASUFK010000117.1:0-5378 GCA_036274615.1 Gammaproteobacteria bacterium
CGTGAGGTTCTGACCCATCCGCTGCAGCTCGACGCCCTCCACGTACATGTGGCTCGAGGGCATCGCCATGATGTGGCCGCCCAAGAACGACTGCTCCGCGTCGGCCGAGGCCTGCACCTTGATGTTGCGCGTGAGCAAGCCCACTTCGCCGCGCTCGTCCACGTCGAAGGTGATCTTGCCGAAGTGCATGTAGTCGAGCTTCTTGTCGAGCGTGAGCTTGTTGCCGCTGATCGCGGAGATCGTGCGCCGCTCGGCCTGCCGCGGATCGAAGTCCGTGGACGCGAGCACGATCTCGTCGCCCACCCGCCAGCCCGCGGCGTTGAGCACCTCGATCGAGGTGCTGCCCGCCTTGGCCGTGCTCGAGAGCTTGGTCCAGGTGTTGGTGCGATCGCCGTGCAGGTTGAGCGTGCCGCCCGAGATCATGATCCCGCGGTCGCCCATGCCGGCCATGACGTCTTCACCTTTGACGGTGTTGGTGAGGGTGATGGTCGCGTTGCGCGTGTGGGGCTTGGCTTCGCTGCCGATGGCGAGCTCGCCGTGCAGCATGATCCACTCGGTGGTGAGCTCGAGGTCGGCGTCGTTAGAGAAGGTGAGCTTGCCGTCGATGGAGAGACCGCCGAGCGCGGGCGGGCTGACGTCGAGGATCACTTCCTTGTCTCTGCCGATGGTGACCTTGTCGCCCGCGATGGGCACCTTGCGGTTCGGCCAGGTGTCGGGATTCGACCACTTCGTCGGCGTGGCCGCCGGCGATCCGGTTTGAGCCTGGACGACAGCAAAGGCGAGCAGGAATGCAGGAACGAGCGAACCAAGAACGACCGAGCGATTCCTATTGCTCATGACATCGACCCCCAAGACTTGAAGATGAACACGAAGCTTGGCGGGAGAGCATAGCGCGATTGCCCCGCCGTCCAGCACCTATCGGGCAATCGAGCAACTTGAAGATTTCGATAGACGAAAGACGGCCTCGAGCCGGCCGCCCCGGGCGCCTTCAACCAGGACCCGAGGCGGCAGGGCCGCAAGCTCGGGCTACCGCGGAAGCCGCGCCGGGACCACCGGCACCGGCCCCAGGAGCGCTAGCAGTGGTCAGGACCACTAGCCCCGAGCGCTAACGCCTGCAGCTGCGGATCGATCCGAAGACGGCGGCCAAATTCGAGACTCCTGAGCTTCGAGCTCGTGGTGCCCGGCGATGCCACGGCGGAGCGCAAGCTCGAAGTCGCGGAGACGCTCGCGGCGCGCCTCGAGGCCCATCCTCGCGTGACGAGGGCTGGGTTCGCGGATCTGCCGCCGTTCACGGGATGGAGGAGCACTTCGGTGTTGCTGATCCCGGAAGGCAAGACAGGGTTCGAGATGCGCGATGAAATACTCGGCAAGCGGACGCAGACGCGCCAGATGAGCCCGGGCTACCTGCCCGCGTTGGGTGCGCGGCGCGTGGCGGGCGAGTGGCCCGACGAGCGCGCAGGCGCAGCTCCCGCCGTCCTCGTGAGCCGCCCCTACGCCGACGCCTATTTCCCAGGCGGCAAGGCCGTAGGCGCCAGCATGACCGTGCTTGGCATAACGGTGCCGCACAGCGTCGTCACGATCGCCGGCGTCGTCGACGACATCCATCTCCGTAACCTCGAACAGCCCGCCGAGCGCGTGGTGTTCTTCGACCCACGGGAGCGCACCAAGGAGCTCGGCATCCGGATCGCGCTCGGCGCGCAGCAAGCCAACGTGCTTCGCCTCGTGCGTCGACGCGGCGCGGCGATTATCGCGATCGGCATCGCGGCCGGCGTGCTCGGCGCGCTCGGGCTCACGCGCTATCTCGAAGGGATGCTGTACGGCGTCACCGCGCTCGACGCTAAGACTTACATCGTGGTCGCCGGGGCGTTCGCGGCCGTTGCGCTGTTCGCGTCGTACGTCCCTGCACGGCGCGCGACGCGCATCGATCCGCTTGCCGCGTTGCGGCACGACTGAGAGTCCAACGAGCGCACCTCCTCAATCGAGGAGGCGCAGCGCCTTGCCGTTGACCCAACTTTGGTCGGGAAATCCGCGCGCCCAAGCGGCCGCGGTCACGTCGCGCGCTTCGTGCCAACGCGGCTCCTCGATCCAGTCGAGGAACTTACGCAAGCTCGCCCGTGCATCCTGCGAAGCCCCGTTGTCGAGCAACAGCCGCGTCGGCTCTTCGTAATGCCACGGCCCGCAGACGACGGCGTTGAACAGCGGCGTGTGACCGCCGAAACCCTCCGCATCGACCGCGGCGCGCGCATTCGCGTCCGCGCCGTGTGCCAGCAGCCAGGCGGCGATCTCCGTCTCGTGGAAGTCGAACGCGAGGTGCAGCAGCGTCGCGCCGTCGATCGGGGTCCAGTGCATGCCGGCGCCATCACAGCCGCACTCCGCGGGATAGATCTCCGCCAGCGTGAACCGGCGCTCGAGCAATTTCGGGTCGCGGCGCAGATGTTTCTCGAGCGCGCCGATGTCGCCGCGATGGAATGCCATGATCGGCGTGTCGGGCAGCGTGCAGCCGTTGCTCGCAAGGATCTCGAGCATCTCGTGCTTGCCCCGCGGATGCCGGCTGTAGGTGCCGAGCACCATCGCGAGCGGCGCGAGCCGGCTGCCGTGCTCGTCCGTGCGCGGGCCGCCGAGCTCGGCGACGAACTTGAGACCGTCGGCGTTCAGCGCCTCGCAGGCGCCCATGGTGTCGCCGCCCTCGAGCTTCGCGCCTTGCTCGAGCAGCCAGCGCGCGCAATCGAGATAGCCTTGCAGCACCGCACGACCGAACGCGAGCTGGAAATCCTTCGCGCCCAAAGCGGCCATGGCTTTGACGATCTCGAGGCGGCCGAGATTCGCTGCGTGGCTCATCGGCGGCCCCCAGTTGCCGCTCACGAGCGGGACGTGCAGCAGTCGCGGCTCGGTGCGCACGATCTCGGCTGCGGCTGCGCCGTCGTTCGCGCGAATCGCCACCGCCAGCGCTTGTGCCAGCGTGTTGACGCCGATGCGCTCCTTGAGCGCCGTCCAGTGATCGAGACCGTATTCGCGCGCGATCACGAGCTGCGCGTCGCTCAGGCGAAACGGGCCTGCGGCGACGGCGGCGTCGCTCGCGCGCTCGAACTTCGGATGCCTACGGCGAATGCGGTCGAGCGCGTCGGGTTGGCCGCTGCGCCACTGCTCGAGGAGCTCGCGGGCCTGGCGCTTCGGAACGTCGAGATGAGGGCGCTGGGGCAAGCCCCGAGATACGGTAGTCACAACCTTTCCTCCGGTTAGGGCGCCCGTGGTCCGCACGCGTTGGGCAGGAAGTCAGGTTGAATTGTCGAAACGTAGCGACCGGTGGGCTTGGCCCATTTCCGCGGACGGGGTGCTTCCGGCGAGCGCTCCCAGCATCGCCGAACCGCGCGGCGCAGGCAATCGCAAGCGCCGGCGGTGAGCCGCGGCGATCCATCGCCGGTTCGCGGTGTGGTAGCTTCTGCGAAACAACGAAGCGAGCGGCCTAGCCGAAGGGCGCCGTGACCCATGCGCGCGCAAGATCGCGGGGCGAGGAATCAACAGGGGGTCGTATGAAACCGGCGAGACGAAGAATTGGGCTTGCGCATTGGGGACTGCTGATGTCGTGCACTGCGCCCGGCCTCGTCCATGCTCAAGCAACGCGTGATCTCGATCAGGCCTGCTCCGCGATTTCCAAGCTCGCGCTCCCGCAAACCCGCATCACTCGTGCCGAAGCGATTCGCGTGCAAGGTTCGCACGCCGTTCCGGGAACCGAGAAGGGCTTGGGCCTGACCGCTCCGATCGACGTTCATCGCTCGTTCTGTCGCGTGGCGGGAATCGTCGACCCTGCCATCAACTTCGAAACCTGGCTGCCGCTCGAGAATTGGAACGGCCGGTTCCTCGGCTCGGGCCTCGGGGCGTTCTACGGCAAGCTGCCGTACCGCGCCATGGGCCAGGCGCTCGACAACGGCTACGCGGTCGGTGGAACCGACACCGGTCATCAGAGCGACTGGGACGACGCTACGTGGACGACGTCAAACGGAGCGTTCAACGAAGGTGTCGTCGGCGATTGGACGCACCGCGGCATCCACGAGATGACGATCAAGTCTCAGGCGATCGTCGAGAAGCTGTACGGCCGATCCGCGCAGCACAGTTACTTCGCGGGATGCTCGAGCGGCGGACACCAGGCGATGACGGAAGCGCAACGCTATCCCGCCGACTACGACGGAATCCTCGCCGGGGCGCCCGCGAACTACATGACGCATTTGCAGGCGGCACAGATTTCGTTCGGCCTCGCGACGCTCGTGGATCCCGCGGCACGTCTCGACAAGCCCATCGACAAGACTCCGGCGCTTCACAAGGCCGTGCTCGCCGCATGCGACGCGTTGGACGGCGTGGAGGACGAGCTCATCGAGAATCCGGCCGTGTGTAAATTCGATCCGGCCGAGCTCGCGTGCACTGGAGCCGACTCGGCCGCGTGCCTCACGCCTCCGCAGGTTCAGGCGGTGCAACGAATCTACTCGGACATCCGGCGCAAGGACGGGACTAAGATTTTCCCGGGCTTCCCGCGCGGCAGCGAGCTCGGCTGGCCGCAGATGTCGGCGAATTACCTCGGGAGCAACGGGCAAGTTGCTTGGGCGGAGATGCTCTACCGGTATTTCGTCTTCAAGGATCCGACGTGGAACTTCGCCACCATGAACCTCGAGCGCGACGTTGCCTACGCGGATGAGCACGTCGGCAAACTGATGAACTCGATGGACCCGAACCTTCGACCGTTTCGCGAACGCGGCGGGAAGCTGATCCAGTATCACGGTTGGGCCGACTGGGGCATCACGCCCTACAACAGCATCGACTATTTCAATTCGGTGGTGTCCACGGTCGGAGGATCGCCCTCGCCGAAGGCACGCGAAGACGTGCAGAGTTTTTATCGCCTGTTCCTGATGCCGGGTGTGAGCCATTGCAGGGCCGGCGACGGTCCGGACACCTTCGACGGGCTCGGCGCGCTCGAGGCGTGGGTAGAACGTGGCGAAGCTACGCAGCGCATCGAAGCGGCGAAGCTGATCGACGGCAAACCGGTTCGGACGCGGCCGCTGTGCCCATATCCGCAGGTGGCGCGTTACGACGGCAGCGGCAACGTCGACGAAGCCGCGAGCTTCAGCTGCGTGTCGGCGGAGTGACCTTTCCACCGCACCGCGAGCTCGGAGCGACCTCGAGGCGCGAGCGCGTCGCGGTGGTCGCCCTGGATCTCGATCACCCCGTCTTTCGCGGTGCCGCCGCTTCCGCAAAGGCGCTTGAGCTCGCCGGCGAGCTCCTTGAGCGCGCTCTCCGCAACCGGCACGCCTCGAATGGCCGTGACGGTCTTGCCGCCCCGGCTTCCCGTCTCACGGCGCACACGCACGATGCCGTCGCCGGGCTGCACG
>DASUFK010000118.1:0-4860 GCA_036274615.1 Gammaproteobacteria bacterium
CGACGGGCCGTTGTGGCCGCCGTCGCCCTGCTCGCCGTGGCAGAACACGCAGGTGGTGTCGAAGACGAGCTTGCCCGCGTCGGCGTTGCCCGGGCCGGTCGCGGCCGGCGCGAAGGTCATCAGAGACCCCGCGGGCGGCACGGGGTCGAGCGTGCCGTCGAGCCCGAACAGCCAGAGGCTGTCGCCGCGGGGCGTGCCGCCGAGCTGGTTGCCGGCGGAGTAGGCGGCGACGTACTGCTTGCCCCGGTGCTGGAACACCGTGACGGGCGCGTTCATGCCCGCGCCCGTCTGGAATTCCCAGAGCTTCTCGCCCGTTTCGGTATTCAGCGCGGTGAGGCGGCCGTCGTTGCGCCCCACGAACACGAGACCGCCGGCCGTCGCGGTCGAACCCGAGTAGCACGGCTCGGGCCAGTGCTGCTGCCACACGAGCGTATTGGTGCGCATGTCGAGCGCCGCGAACACGCCCCAGTTGAGCAGGTGAAAGCCGCCGATGCCGCCCGCGATGTAGCCGGCGCCTTCGCGCGGCCGCTCGGCGCCGACCTCCTGCGACAGATACGACCAGATGCGGTCGGCCGCGCACACGAACAGATACCCGTGTTGGTCGTCGTAGGAGCTTGGCGGCCAGTTCACGCCCCCGGGCGGGCCGGGCTTCATCAGGGTGGGCGCGGTCCAGAACGGCGTGAAGATCCTTCCTTGGTTCACGAGCGCGGTGCCCTCGGGCGCGATCGCGATCGACTGCGGCACGAACGCGTCGCCGCGCGGATAGGGCTGCGTGGCGGCCGTCCCTTGCCGCGGCTCCTGCAACACCGGCTTCTCGTCGATGCCGATCAGCGGCTTGCCGGTGGCGCGGTCGAGCACGTAGACCCAGCCCGTCTTGCTCGCCTCGGCGGCGGCTTTGTGCACGACGCCGCCGATCGTGACGTCGAACAACGTGACGGGCGAAGCGGCGTCGTAGTCCCAGATGTCGTGGTGCACCTGCTGGAAGTGCCAGCGGTATTTGCCGGTCTTGGCCTCGACGGCGACGATCGACGTGGTGAACAGGTTGTCGCCTTGGCGGATCGAGCCGTTGTAGTCGGGCCCGGGATTGCCGGTGCCGAAGTAGATGAGCCCGAGCTCCGGGTCGACGGCCGGCGTGTTCCACACCGGGCCGCCGCCGTCCTGCCAGATCTCGTTGTCCTGCGGCCAGGTGTCGTGGCCGATCTCGCCGGGCCCCGGGATCGTGTAGAACGTCCAGGCGAGCGTGCCGGTGATTGCGTCGAACGCCTTCACCCGGCCGCGAATGCCGCGCTCGCCGCCGGCGAAGCCGGTGATCACGAGACCGTCGTAGTAGAGCGGGGCGCTCGTGATCGTGTAACCCTCTTGCCAGCGCTCCGCCTGCGTCGACCAGAGCACTTTGCCGTTGCGCTGGTCGAGCGCCACGAGCTTGCCGTCGAGCTGGCCGACGAACACCTTGCCGTCGCCGAGCCCCACACCGCGGCTCGTCCAGCCGCAGCACACCGCGTTGTTGGCGGGATCGAGATTCGCGCGGTACTCCCAGAGGATCGCGCCCGTGTCGACGGACAGCGCGAACACGTCGTTCGCGCCGGTGGCGATGTAGACCACGCCGCGATACACGATCGGTTGCGCTTCGCCCGAGTACTGCGGGCCCAGGCCCGAGCCCTTCAAGTGCGTGCGCCAAACGCCCTTGAGCTTCGACACGTTGCCGCGGTCGATCGCGGTGAGCGGCGACCAGCGCCGGTTCCACAGGTCGCCGCCGTTCGTGGCCCAATCGGCGGTGGGCGGCGCGACGAGGTCGGCCGGCGCGAAGGCCGGTGCGCGGCGGATCGACTGAGCGTGCAACGGGATCGCGAGCGAGCAGAGCGCCGCGGCGGCGAACATTCGGCTGAGCTGTCGAGTCATGCTGCTGCGATCCGTTTCGCTTTTTGCGGCGCTATTTCCCCGGAGCGACGGGCCCGAGCGTGCCGTCGAGCGCGAACAGCCACACGCTGTCGCCCTTGGCCGAGCGCGCGGACACGCTGCCGCCCGACAGCGCCACGACGTACTGCTTGCCGTTGTGCTCGAACACGCTCGCGGACGAGTTCATGCCGGCGCCCGTCTGGAACTCCCAGAGCTTCTTGCCGTTGCTCGAGTCGAGCGCGGTGAGGCGGCCGTCGTTGCGGCCCACGAACACGAGCCCGCCGGCGGTGACCACCGAGCCGCTGTAGCACGGCTCGGACCACTGCTGCTGAAACACGAGCTTGTTGGTGTGCATGTCGAGCGCGGCGAACACGCCGAGCCCCGGGATCGGGTTGGTGCCAAAGTTGCCGCCGATGTACTCGGAGCCCTCCGCGGGCCGGTCGGCCGTGATCTCCCACGCGCGAAACAGGCTCGCGCGGTCGCTCGCGCAGACGTAGAAGTAGCCGGTCGTGGGATCGTACGAGCTCGGCGGCCAGTTCGTGCCGCCGCCGATGCCGGGTTTCGCGAGTACGTAATCGGTCCAGTACGGCGTGAAGATCCTGCCGCCGTTCACGAGCGTGCTGCCCTCGGGAGCCACGTCGATCGACTGCGGAACGAACGCGTCGCCGCGCGGGATCGGCTGCGTGGGTGACGTTTTCTGGCGCGGCTCCTGCGGCACCGGCATCTCGTCGATGCCGATCAGCGGTTGGCCGTTCACGCGGTCGAGCACGTAAACCCAGCCGGTCTTGCTCGCCTCGGCGATCGCGCGGCGCAGCACGCCGTTGTACGGCAGGTCGAACAGGACCACCGGGTTGCCGCTGTCGTAGTCCCAGAGGTCGTGGTGCACTTGCTGGAAGTGCCAGCGGTAGGCGCCGGTCTTCACGTCGAGCGCCATGATCGACGACGTGAACAGGTTGTCGCCCGCGCGCACGCCGCCGTTGAAGTCGGGGCCGGGATTCGCCGTGGAGAAATAGACCAGGCCGAGATTCGGGTCGACGGCGGGCGTTTGCCAGACGGTCGCGCCGCCGTCCTGCCAGATCTCGTTGTCCTGCGGCCAGGTGTCGTTGCCGCGCTCGCCGCGGCCGGGCACGGTGTAGAACGTCCAGCGCAGCGCGCCGGTCTTCGCGTCGAACGCCTTCACGCGGCCGCGCGCGCCGCGCTCGGCGCCCGTGAAGCCGCTGATCAGCATGCCGTCGTAATACAAAGGAGCGCTGACGATCGTGTAGCCCTCCTGCCAGCGCTCGGCTTGGATCGACCAGACCACCGCGCCCGACTTGCGGTCGAGCGCCACGATCTTGCCGTCGAGCTGCCCCTGGAAGACCTTGCCGTCGCCAATCGCGACGCCGCGGTTCGCCCAGCTGCAGCAGACGGTATTGATCGTGGGGTCTAGGTTCGCCTTGTAGCGCCAGAGCGTGGCGCCCGTGTCCACGTCGAGCGCGAACACGTCGTTCGCGCCCGTGGACACGTAGATCACGCCGTCGGCGACGATCGGCTGCCCTTCGCCCGAGTGCTGCGCGCCGGTGCCCGAGCCGTCGAGCCGCGTCCGCCACACGCCTTTCAACTGCGCGACGTTGCCGCGGTCGATCGCGGTGAGCGGCGAGTAGCGCTGGTTGAACCAGTTACCGCCGTTGGTGGGCCAGCCGTCCTTTGGCGGCGCGACGGAGGCGGGTGCGGAGCGCGGCGGCGGCTGCGCGTACGTATAGAGCGCCGCCGTGAGCAGCGCCAGCGCGCCGAGCACCACGAGCACGCCGATCGGAACGCGCCGCCTCGCGCGCCGCCGCGGCCCGACGTAATGCTCAGGTTCCTGCAGTCGCGCCATCGTCTCCCCCGTCGGCTTGGTGTCAGACACCGGGCGTGTCTGACACCAAATTTAGGTAGTGCCCTTGAAGTGCTCGAGGCCCGGGCGGAACTCCTTGTCGTCCAAGAACGCCTTCATCGCCGCCTGGCGGTTCTTACCCGAGCCGAAGTTGAGCGCCTCGCCCATCTTCGCGTAGAGATAGTCGGCCGACACCTCCCAGTCCATGTACCGCACGCGCTTCATCGCGATCTTGATGCCGCGGAGCACGGTCTGGTTCTTCTCGAGCAGCACGCGCGCGAGCTTCTCGGTGTGCGCGCGGAGCTTCTTGCGCGGCACCGCCTCGTTGACGAGGCCCATGTCCGCGGCCTGCTTGCCGTCGAAGGTCTCGCCGGTCATCGCGTAGTAGAGCGCCTTGCGGTAGCCGATCGTCTCGGCCGTGGCCTTGGTGACGTTGCCGGCCGGGATGATGCCCCAGTTCACCTCCGAGAGCGCGAACGTGGCCTCGTTGGCGGCGATGGCCAGGTCGCAGGCCACCACGGGGGTGAACGCCCCGCCGAAGCACCAGCCGTTGACCATCGCGATCGTGGCCTTCGGATAGTCGCGGAGCCGGCGCCATTGCCACTCCTCGGCCGTGCGCCGAACGTTCAGGATCACCGTGTCGGGCTGGCCGTCGGTCTCGCGGAAGTACTCTTTGAGGTCCATGCCGGCCGCGAACGAGTCGCCGGCGCCGGTGAGCACCAGCACCCCGCAGCGCGGGTCGGAGGCCAGGGCCTCGACGGTGTCCCGCATCTCCTCGTTGAGCCTCGGGCTCATCGCATTGCGTTTCTCGGGGCGGTTCAACGTGACCCAGGCGATACCGTCGTCGAAGTCGACGAGCACGAGCTTGCCCCAGGGGTCTTTCTTACGAGCCATTCTTGCGTCTCCTCGGGTTACGTCGCCGCCCCGCTGTTCTCACGCTAGGGATCAAGGCTTATAGTGTGTCCCATACGGGACAGAGCGGTCGACGGGCGGCAGTCTAGCAAGGAGCCCGCAAGCCGCGTTATCCAAACGGGTTGGGTGGAGGCCTTTCGCCAATGGCGTATGAATTGTTGGGCAAGAACTTCGTGCCGCCGGACGTGCATGCCAAG
>DASUFK010000119.1:0-9200 GCA_036274615.1 Gammaproteobacteria bacterium
CCCGCTCGACGTGATAGAGCTGCCGATGCCCGAGCCCCAATACCTCGGCGACCAGCGCCTGCCCGCGAGCTACGCCAACTTCTACATCGCGAACGGCGCCGTGCTCCTCCCGACGTTCGGCTGCGCCCAGGACGACGCGGCCCGCTCGATCCTCGCCGACTGCTTCCCGGGCCGCCGGGTGCTGCCGATCGACTGCCGGGTCCTGATCGCGGGCTTGGGCGCGCTCCACTGCCTCACCCAACAAGTCCCGGCCGCCCCGTGACCGCGAAAAATAGGGACATGTTACTTTTTCGATCGGCCGGCCCGCGGCGTGGAACGAGGGGGCACGTCGAAAAAGTAACATGTCCCTATTTTTCGCGAAGCCATTGTGGGCGGGGGCGCGATTTCCTAATCTTCGCGTTTTCGACGGGCGCGTAAGCGCCTGAGGACCCGCCATGGGCGCGATCTCCGATTTCATCAAGCACCACTACCGGCACTTCAACGGCGCGGCGCTCGTCGACGCGGCGGAAGGCTACGTCGCGCACCTCGACCAGGGCGGGCAGATGCTCGTCACGCTCGCGGGCGCGATGAGCACCGCCGAGCTCGGGCTGTCGCTCGCCGAGATGATCCGCAAGGGCAAGGTACACGCCATCTGCTGCACCGGTGCGAATCTCGAGGAGGACGTGTTCAACCTCGTGGCGCACGAGCACTACGTGCGGATTCCGGGCTACCGGTCGTTGTCGGCCGAGCAAGAGGAAGAGCTGCTGGAACGGCACTTGAATCGCGTCACCGACACCTGCATTCCCGAGCACGAGGCGATCCGCCGCATCGAGAAGGCGGTGCTCGCGGAGTGGGAGCGCGCCGACAAGGGCGAGCAGCAGTTCTTCCCCCACGAGTTCATGTACAAGATCCTGCGCTCGGGCGTGCTCGAGGACAGCTATCAGATCGACCCCAAGGACAGCTGGCTGCTCGCGGCCGCCGAGGCCGACCTGCCGATGTTCGTGCCGGGCTGGGAGGACTCGACGCTCGGCAACATCTTCGCGGGACACTGCATCGCGGGTGACATCCAGAACGTTCACACCGTGCGCACCGGCATCGAGTACATGATGGTGCTCGCCGAGTGGTATCAAATCACCTGCCACAAGGGCTCGATCGGCTTCTTCCAGATCGGCGGCGGCATCGCCGGCGACTTTCCGATCTGCGTGGTGCCGATGCTCCAGCAGGACCTGCAGCTCGAGGACACGCCGCGCTGGGGCTACTTCTGCCAGATCAGCGACTCGACCACGAGCTACGGCTCGTACTCGGGCGCCGTGCCCAACGAGAAGATCACGTGGGGCAAGCTGTCGGCCTCCACGCCCAAGTTCATCATCGAGTCGGACGCCACGATCGTCGCGCCGCTCATTTTCGCGCACGTGCTCGGAGAGTAAGTTCGATGTCGACCCAACCCAACAAGAAAGCGGCGCCCGCGGAATGGACGGTGCAGGACGCCAACGAGCTCTATCGGATCTCGAGCTGGGGCGATCCGTTCTTCTTCGCCAACCCGAACGGCCACATGGCCGTGCGCGCGCTCGACGAGGCCGGCACCACGATCGACGTCGTGGACGTCGTCAACGAGCTGCGCCGCCGCGGCGTGCAATTCCCGGTGCTGCTGCGCTTCCAGGACGTGCTCCGTGCGCAAGTGCGGCGCGTGAACGAGGCGTTTCGCAACGCGATCGCCGAGTCGACCTACGGCAACGTCTACCGGGGCATCTATCCGATCAAGGTGAACCAGCTCCACGAGGTCGTCGACGAGCTGCTCGACGCCGGGCGGCCATACGGCATGGGCCTCGAATGCGGCTCCAAGGCCGAGCTCATCGCGTGCCTGCCGCACATCGACGGCGACACGCTGCTCGTGTGCAACGGCGTGAAGGACCGCACGATGCTGTCCTTGATGATCGCCGGGCAAAAACTCGGCCAGAACATCGTGCCGGTGATCGAGAAGTACTCCGAGTTCAACGACTTGAAAGGCCTCGCGTTCAGCACGGGCTACATGTCGCAGCTCGGCGTGCGAGTGCGGTTGGCCACTCGCGGCGCCGGCCGCTGGGCCGAGTCGTCGGGCACCAACTCCAAGTTTGGGCTGAACGTGGCCGAGCTCATGCGCATGGTCAACGAGCTCGAGGCCAGCGGCCAGCAATCGAAGCTCGTGCTGCTGCACTGCCACATCGGCAGCCAGATCGCCGACATCCAGGTGCTCAAAGAGGCCACCAAGGAGGTCACGCAGATCTATGCCGAGCTCGTGAAGCGCGGCTTGGGGCTCAAATATCTCGACGTGGGCGGCGGCCTCGGCGTGAACTACGACAAGGGTCACTTCGAGGAAGACGCGGGCATCAACTACAGCCTCGAGGAGTACGCGAACGCCGTCGTGTTCACGGTGAAAGAGGTCTGCGACGCGAACGAGGTGGCCCCGCCCACGCTCGTCACCGAGAGCGGGCGCGCGCTCACGGCCCATCACTCGGTGCTCATCGTGCCGGTGCTCGGCGCGCACGCGAAGGACGACCCGAACCAGGATCTCACCGTGCCTGAGACGGCCGCCGAGCCCGTGCACGCGCTCGACAAGATCCTTGCCTCGTTGCCGAAGACGCGCAAGCAATCGGACCTTCTCGAGGCGTTGCACGACGTCAACGAGAAGCTCGACGAGGTCCGCCAGCTGTTCACGCTCGGCTACCTCCCGCTCGCCGAGCGGGCGCTCGCCGAGAGCATCTATTGGCGCATCTGCACGACCCTGCTCAAGTCGCTCAAGCGCAATCCGGAGAGCTCGCGTCCCGAGATCGTAGAGCTCGAGGACAAGCTCACCGAGCTCTACCTTTGCGACTTCTCGGTGTTCCAGTCGATGCTCGACCACTGGGCGATCGGCCAGCCGTTCCCGATCGTGCCGATCGACCGTCTCGAGGAGCACCCGGACAAGCGCGCAATCCTCGTGGACCTCACCTGCGACTCCGACGGCAAGGTCTCGCACTACGTGTCGACGCGCGACAACCGGTTCCTGCCGGTGCACCCCACCGTCAACGGCACGCCGTACTACCTGGGCTTCTTCCTGATGGGCGCCTACGAGGACATCATCGGCGACGCGCACAACCTGTTCGGGCGCGTGACCGAGGCGCACATCTACGCCGACCCCGACGAGGACGGCGACTTCTGGATCGAGAAGATCATCCACGGCACCGCCGTGCAGGACATGCTCGCGCAGGTGCAGTACTTCCCGAACGACTTGCACCGGCGCATGAGCGAGCTCGTGCGCGCCAAGATCCAGGCGAACGTGGTGCGGCCGACCCAGGGCATGGAGATCCTGGACCAGTACATGGCCTGCTTCCCGCAGACCACGTACTGCGACACGCGCGACATCGAGCGCGAAGGCCCGCGATGACGGCGAGGCCGCTCAAGGTCGGCCTCGTGCAGATGGCGATGAGCGACGACCCCGCGCGCAACCTTGCGCGGGCGGTCGACGGCGTGCGCGAGGCGGCCAAGGGCGGCGCGCGGCTCGTGGTGCTGCCGGAGCTGTTCCGCTCGCGCTACTTCTGCCAGACGGAAGACGCCGCGCTCTTCAAGCTCGCCGAGGCGGTGCCGGGGCCGAGCACGGACGCCCTCGGGGCGCTCGCCAAGGAGCTCGGGATCACGCTCGTGGCGAGCCTGTTCGAGAAGCGGGCGGCGGGCCTGTTCCACAACACCGCGGCCGTGCTCGATGCCGGCGGCGGCTATCTCGGCAAGTACCGCAAGATGCACATTCCGGACGATCCGCGGTACTACGAGAAGTTCTACTTCACGCCCGGCGACCTGGGCTTCAAGACGTTCCACACGAGCGCGGCCGAAGTCGGCGTGCTGGTCTGCTGGGACCAGTGGTATCCCGAGGCCGCGCGGCTCACCGCGATGCAGGGCGCCGAGATCCTGTGCTATCCGACGGCGATCGGCTGGCATCCCGAGGAGAAGGACAAGTTCGGCGAGCGCCAGCACGGCGCCTGGGAGACCGTGCAGCGCGGTCACGCGATCGCCAACGGCTGCTTCGTGATCGCGGTGAACCGGGTGGGCTTCGAGCCGGATCCGGCGAGCAAGAGCGGCGGCGGCATCGAGTTCTGGGGGAGGAGCTTCGTGGCGGCGCCGGACGGCCGCGTGCTCGTGCGCGCGCCCACGGACAGCGAGGTCGTGCTCGTCGAGGAGATCGACTTGGGCGAGATCGACGCAAGCCGTGCGGGCTGGCCCTTCTTCCGCGACCGGCGCATCGACGCGTACGGCGAGATCACGAGGCGGTTCAGCGACCAAGGGTAGTCCTAAAACCGATGAGCGAACGCTCGTGGGTCTTTCGTCTGCTGCGCGAGCTCAAGCGGCGCAGCGTCTTGAAGGTCCTAACCGGCTACGTCGTGGCCGCGTTGGCGCTGTTCGAGCTCGCGTCCAACCTCGTAGAACCCCTCGAGATGTCCGAGCGCGTGGCGTTCTACGTGTTCGTCGGCCTGCTGGCGGGTCTGCCGATCGTGCTCGGTATAAGCTGGTTCTACGACCTCACGCCGCTCGGCTTGCGCCTCACGGAGGCGATGCGCGACGACGAGGACGTCGAGGACGCCGGCGACGGCAAGCGGCCGCGCGCCGATAGCGCGGTCGCCGCCGTGGCGGTGCTGCCGTTCGAGAACCTCACGCCGAATACGCCGCACGCGTACCTCGCCGACGCGATTCCGCTCGAGCTCCAATCGCTGCTGTCGCGCATGCATGACCTGCGGGTGGTGTCGCGCCAGTCCGCGATTGCCACTTCCACCGCGCGCAGCGACCTGCCGACGATCGCGAAGAGCCTCGCGGTGCAATACGTGATCTCGGGCAGCGTGGCCGACCTCGGCGAGAGACTCGAGATCAACGTGCAGCTCGAGGACGCCCTCGGCGACTCGCTGCTCTGGTCCGACCGTTACGACGTGGCGAAGAACGACGTGGAACGGCTGCAGCGCGAGATCAGCGAGAAGGTCGTGGGCACGTTCGGCGGCGAGCGCATGCGCGCGGAGATCGGCCGTGCGAATCGATCGGCGACGGCGGAGCCCACCGCGTGGCAGCTCGTGCAGAAAGCGCGCGCGTATCTGCTCGACTACACGCCGGCGACGGTCGCGGCATCGATCCCGCTGCTGCGCCGCGCCGTGGAGCTCGACCCGAAGTACGCGATCGCCTACGCCACGCTCGGGCTCGTGACGGCGGAGAAGACCCTGAGCGCCGTGAGCGCCGACCCGGAGTCCGACCGGCGGCTCGCGCTGGACACGATCGCGCGCGCGGAGCAGCTCGCGCCGCGCGACCCGGTAGTGCTGCGCGCCGCGGGCTGCGTGCACGCGTACTTGGGAGACTATCGCCGCTCGCTCGATCTGCTGCGGCGCGCCGTCAAGATCGCGCCGTACGACTTGGGCACCTGGGGCTACCTCGGCTGGCCGCTCGTCGCCACCGGCGAGGCCAAGGACCTCGCCGAGCTTCACGAGATCATCGACCGGCTGCTCGCGACGTCGTCGCCGCAGCATCCCGGCCGGTCGTATTGGCTGTTCCACAAGTCCGTCGCGTACGCGTGCGCGGGCGACTGCGAGCGGGCGCTCGTGCACGCGGAGGAATACACCGTGGAGCAGCCGCGCTTTTCGCTCGGCTGGATGCACCACGCCAACGTGCTCGGCCGGCTCGGCCGCGCGAGCGCGGCGCGCGCGGCGCTCGAGAATAGTGTTCGGCACAATCCGCTGATGGACGCGCGCTATTACGTCGCGCTGATGGCCGTGCTCACCGACCAACAGACCGTCATCCGTAGCCGCACGGAAGGCTTGTATGCAGCCGGGTTGCTCGAGCGGCCTTCGTGAGCCTGCGCCGGTCAGCGTGTGCGGCAAGAATCGTCTTGATGTGCGGAGCGTTTTGCGCTGCCGATTTCGCGACCGCGCAATCAGCGCCGGCGGACGCCTCATCTACTAGCGTACTGAACTGCCAAGAGTTGGTGGACCGCTTGCCGTCGCTCTTGGCGAAGGATCTGGAGTGCCCCGGCATGCTGGAGTATCAGCAGCGGCGGACTCTAGAGCTGTGCACGATGGAAAACCGCGCGCGTTCGGCGCCACCCGCGCTAGCGGCGCTGCGCGACGAGTTGCTCGCCATGTCGGCGCGCGACCAAGCGGTTCGCGAAGCGGGCATCAAAGACCCGGCCGCCGATCGATCGGAATGGAAAGCCGTAGATGACGCCAACCTCGCGCGAATGAAGGAGATCGTCGCGGAGCACGGTTTCCCAACTGTGGAGATGGTGGGTGCGCGAGGTGTGCATGAAGCTTGGCTACTCGTTCAGCACGCCGATTCCGACCACGCGTTTCAGAAGGACATGCTCGAACGACTGCGGGCGTTGAACCTACCGTGGCTCGCCGGAGACGTCGCGTTTCTCACGGACCGCGTTCGGGTAGGCGATCGAGCGCCGCAGGTCTACGGCACGCAATACGGATGGCCCATCGAAGACCGCGAGCATGTGGACGAACGTCGCGCCCAAGCGGGGCTGGAGCCGCTCGCCTGCTACAACGGCGCGATGGAGAGAAGTTACGGCCCGCCTAAGTAACAACCTCAACCACTGAAGCAATAACAGATTCTTGAGACCTCGACTGGCTCGGTTGTGTGCGGTTCAGCGATCGCTTTTCGAGCGCAAGTAACCAGAAATTGTTGGGAGACGGTGCGGTACTGGACGTATAATCAGTATCACACTTCACCCCTTCCCGGAGACGCTCATGACCGCACAACCCGCGCGCGGCGCCGCTCCTTTCACCGCGTTGGACGATCTTTCCGTCGACGACCTCGGCCTCGCGATCGTGAAGCACGAGCGCGGCATGAACGCGCAGTCGTACCAAGCGCTGCTCCTCGTGCGCGCGTTCGACGAGCGCTACGGCTGGGCGAAGTGGGGCTGCGCGAGCTGTGCGGAGTGGCTCGTGTGGAGCTGCGGCCTGTCGCTGTCGGCGGCGCGCGAGCGGATGCGCACGGCGAACACGCTGCGCGGGCTGCCGGCGCTCTCCGCCGCGCTCGCCGACGGCCGGCTCTCGTACACGAAGGCGCGCGCGCTCACGCGGGTCGCGACGGAGGAGAACGAAGACTTACTGCTGGGGTATGCGCTCAACGCGTCGGCGCCGCAGGTGGAGGAGCGTTGCCGGCAGATCCGCAACGCCGGGCCTGCCTCCGTGGAGGGCGCGCGGCAGGTGTGGGAGTGCCGGTCGCTCAAGCTCTTCCGCGATTCCGCGCACAACCGCGTGCGCATCGTCATCGAGCTGCCGGCGGCGGAGGGCGAGCTGATCGGCCACGCGATCGACCGCGCGGTCGCGGCGGGCGAGGCGGCGGTCGGAGCGGAGTTCGCGACGGCGCCCTCGGGCGAGGGCTGGCACGCGCAGCAGGCGGACGCCGTGGTCGCGATCATGAAGGACTACCTTGGCGGCGGCTCTTCGACGCAGGAGCGCTCGGTTCCGGCGGCCGACCATTATCAAGTGGTCGTGCACGTCGACGAGAAAGCCCTCCGCGGAGGGGCGGGCCGCTCGGACCTACCGATCGAAACCGTACGCAGACTCGCGTGCGACTGTAGCCTCGTCACGATCGTCGAGGACGGGCAGGGCAAGCCGCTCGACGTCGGCCGCAAGCACCGCACGATCCCGACCGCGCTCCGGCGCGCGCTGCTCGCTCGCGATCGCGGCTGCCGCTTTCCGGGCTGCTGCCGTAAACGCTATCTGGACGCGCATCACCTGCTGCACTGGGCCGATGGCGGCGACACGAGCCTCGTGAACACGCTGCTGCTCTGTACGTACCACCACACGCTGCACCACGAGGGCGGGCTCACGGTGGAGCGCGACGAGCGCGGCGAGTTCGTGTTCCGCAGGCCCGACGGGCGCGTGATCCCGCGCGGCGGCTATCGCATGGAGGACATGGTCGACGACGCTATCGGCGCCGACGGCGCGGATCTCGATCGCGCCGCGGCGGAGGCGCGGATGGCGGCGATCGTCAGCGGGCGCGCGTACCGCGAGGATGACGGCGTCGAGCCCTCCGTGGAGGGCTGGATGCACGGAAGCGGTGCGAGAAACCCCTCCGCGGAGGGCTCCTCCATGGAGGTGCGGGAGCCGGCCGCTGCTTACCGGCTCGCTCGGCTGAGTCTTCCGCGAGCGAACGTTAGCTGACTCGGCGCGGGCGTCGCATCCGCGCCGCGCCGGCTGCTCGTGCGACCAACGGCCAATGTGCGCCGCCTCTCCGCGCACCAGACTACGAGCCGAGCGGCCTCGATCGGGAGTGTTCACGGAGGAGCGCGTCAACCGCATGCTGGTTCCGGATTCGCCGCGGCCTCTGAACACGCTTGCGCTTGCGGCCACGCTCGCGCTCGCCGCCGCCGCGCCGGTCGCCGCCGCGGCGGACGAGGAACCGGCGGCGCCTGCCTCCCGATTCAAAGACCCCGACGACGGCCGCTTCGACGTCAGCGCGTTCCTCGACACGGCCTACGGTTTCATCCCGTTGCTCGCGCCGGTCAGCGATCCCGCGGTGGGCTACGGCGCCGTGGGCGCGCTCGTGTTCGTGCACGGCAAGGCGCCGGAGCCGGGCGAGCCTTATGTCCGCCCCACGATCAGCACCGTAGGCGCCATCAAGACCGAGAACGACACGCGCGGCTGGTTCGCCGCCAACATCGGCACGTGGGCCGGCGGCCGCGTGCGAACCTTGGCCGCGCTCGCCGACGTCGACGTGAACCTCGAGTTCTTCGGGCTCGGCGGAGACGCGGGCGGCAGCGACGGGCTCGGCTACTCCGTGAAGGGCCACGGCGGCACGGCCGGCGGGAGCTATCGGCTGGGCGGCACGAAGCTCTGGCTCGGGATGCGCTATCTGTCCGTCGACACGAACGTCACGGCCGCCGCCGCGCCGCTCCCCGGCGTCGCGTCGGCCGACTACGCGCTCGAGCTCGGGGCGCTCACGCCGACGCTCACGTTCGACGACCGCGACAATTTCTTCACGCCCACCCGCGGCTGGTACGTCGATCTGTCGATCCCGATGTATCGCCGCTCGCTCGGCAGCGACCGCGACTTCGAGACGCTGAATCTCACGACGCTCTACTACCATCCGGTGGGCCAGTCGCTCTATCTCGGCGTGCGCGGCAGCATCAAGAGCAGCTCCGACGACACGCCGTTCTTCCTGCGGCCCTACGTCTCGTTGCGCGGCGTGCAGTCGCTGCGTTATCAGGGCGAGCAGGCCGC
>DASUFK010000120.1:0-14426 GCA_036274615.1 Gammaproteobacteria bacterium
CTCGTCGCACGGCCCTGTGCGGCGACGGCCTCGCGAGCGCCCTTCGCGGTACGGCCGCAGCCATCACGGGCAGCTCACGCGGCCAAAGTGAGGCAGCTGGGCGGTCAGCGCCCTTGCGACGCTCCGCGGTTCATTTGGTGGGGGGGGTGGAGAAGACGCGCTCGGCCGCGCGCCTCACCGTTGGATCGGCGGTGAGCTGGACCTGCTTGCCTCCCACGATTGCGCGGAGTTGGGCGAGGGCGGTGGTGAAGTCGTCGTTGATGACGACGTGGTCGAACTCGGGCCAGTGGGTCATGTCGGCGACGGAGTCGCGCAGGCGGCGCTGGATGGTGGATTCGCTGTCGGTGGCGCGGCCGCGGAGGCGGCGCTCGAGCTCGGCGACGTTGGGCGGGAGAATGAAGATGCTGCGGGCGGCCGGGGCGCGCTCGCGGACCTGGCGCGCGCCTTGCCAGTCGATCTCGAGCAGTACCGAGTCGCCGCCCGCCAGAAGCCCCTCGACGTGGTCGCGGCCGGTGCCGTACCAGTTGTCGAAGACCTGCGCGTGCTCGAGGAACGCGTCGCGCCGCACCATGTCTTGAAACGTGGGCACGTCGACGAAGAAGTAGTCGCGGCCGTCGACCTCCGTGCTGCGTTGCTTGCGCGTGGTGTAGGAGATCGAGAACTTGAGGCGCGGCTCGAGCTCGATGAGCTTGCGAGCGAGCGACGTCTTGCCGGCGCCGGACGGCGCCGCCATTACCCAGAGCCGGCCGCGGGCGTCGGGAGACATCGCTATTCGAGGTTCTGAACCTGTTCGCGCATCTGCTCGATCAGCACTTTGAGCTCGACGGCAGCGCGGGTCAGCGCTTCGTCCTGGACTTTGGAAGCGAACGTGTTGGCCTCGCGATTGAGCTCCTGGATCAGGAAGTCGAGCCGGCGGCCCACGGGCTCGTCGCGCGCGAGCACGTCGCGAAGCTCCGCCACGTGCGTGGTGAGCCGGTCGACCTCCTCGGCCACGTCGAGCCGTTGCGCGAGCAGCACGAGCTCCTGCTCGATGCGTTCGGGCTGCGCCTGCACGTCGAGCCGCTGCAAGCGCTCGCGGAGCTTCTCGCGGTAACGCACCTGCACGCCGTCCAGCAACGGTCGCGCGCCGGCGAGCAGGGCCGTGATTGCGACGTTGCGCTTCTCGAGGAGCTCGCCAATCCGCTCACCCTCGCGCCGGCGTGCCGCCTGCAGCGCGTCGAGCGCTGCGCGCAAGCCGCTCCTGACGGGCTCGCCGAGCGCCGCGAGCTTGAGCTGCGGCTCGCGCAGCACGCCCGGCGAGCGCAGCACTTCACCCACCGACAGCGGGCGAGCGTCCGGGAACACCGCGCGGACACCGTCCGCGAGGGCGCGCAGCCCACGGAGCGCGTCCTCCGAGACCGTCGCCTCCGGTAGCTCGCCGGTAGCTGCGACGACTTTTAGTGTGCAGTCGACCTTCCCCCGCTTCAGCCGGCCGGCAACGAGATCGCGGCACTCGGGCTCGAACGCGCGCGCCTCGTCCGGAAGGCGGAAGCCGAGCTCGAGGAAGCGATGATTGACGCTGCGGATCTCCCACACCAAACGAAACGGCGGGAGCAGCGTTTCGGCGGTGGCGAATCCGGTCATGCTGTGAGGCATTCGATTGAGTCCCGACCGGCTTTCGGCCAATCTGTGCGCCGCTTTGGACGGCCGCAACGAGTGTACATGACCGCGCGCGTGCCGGCCGCGGCCGCCACGCCGCGGTCGAAGCCGCGCGCCGGCAGCGGCGACGGAAGGGTAAGATGGCGCGGAACAGGGGACGAGTGAGCGCGTGCGCGTCGACTATGCAAAGTTGAGCCTGGCCGGAAACCGGCCGGAGAACCAGGATCGGGTCGAGGTCGTCGCGCACAGCGACGCGGTGTTGCTCATGGTCGTGGACGGGATGGGCGGCCACGCGCACGGCGCACGCGCCGCGGAGGTCACCGTCAATACGCTCAAGGAGTGCTTCGCCGAGATGACCCTGCCCGTGCTCGACCCGCAGGGGTTCCTCACCCTCTCGCTGGCGCGCGCGCACGACCGCGTGGTGCGCTTGGGCGACGGCGTGGCGCTCGATCACAAGCCGCGCGCGACTTGCGCGGTGTGCCTCGTTCAAGACGGCGGCAGCTATTGGGCGCACGTCGGCGATAGCCGCGTGTATCAGTTGCGCGCGGGCACGCTCCGCGAGCGCACGCGGGATCACAGCCATGTGGAGCTGCTGTTGCGCGAAGGCCTGATCGCGGAAAGCGAGATGCGCGGGCATCCGATGCGCAACTTCGTCGAATGCTGTATCGGCGGCGACGTACCGCTGCCGGACATGAGCATCACCGCGCGCAAGCGGCTCGCCCCGGGCGACGTCCTGCTCGTTTGCACCGACGGTCTCTGGTCCGGACTGGAGGACGCCGACATCGGGGAGCTCTCGCGCGACGACAAGGAGCCGGTCGAGAAATCGTTGCGTGCGCTCGCCGAACGCGCGGTGGCGCGCAACTCGCCGTACAGCGACAACACGAGCGCGGCGGCTCTCCGCTGGCAGGGCGAGTGACGGAGCGCTCACGGTATGCGGCCTAGCGGACGACGTGCGGACGAGATGCGCCCGGTGCGATTCACGCCCGGCTTCACCCGCCACGCGGAAGGATCGGTGCTCGCGGAGTTCGGCGAAACGCGCGTGCTCTGCACCGCCTCGGTGGAGCCGAAAGTACCGCCGTTCCTCAAGGGCAAGCAGCAGGGCTGGGTCACCGCCGAGTACGGCATGCTGCCGCGGGCCACGCACACGCGCACGCCGCGCGAAGCGAGCAAGGGCAAGCAAGGCGGCCGCACGCTCGAGATCCAGCGGCTCATCGGCCGCAGCCTGCGCGCCGTCGTCGACCGCGCGGCGTTGGGCGAGCACACGATCACCATCGACTGCGACGTGCTGCAAGCCGATGGCGGTACGCGGACCGCGGCGATCTCCGGCGGATACATCGCGTTGGTGCTCGCGGCCGCCCAACTCGCCAAGTCGGGCAAGATCGGAGGCAACCCGATCCACGGGCAGGTCGCCGCGGTATCGGTGGGGATCTTCGCGGGCGCTCCCGTGCTCGACCTCGACTACGCCGAAGATTCGGCGGCCGAGACCGACATGAACGTGGTGATGAACGAGGCCGGCGGTTTCGTCGAGATCCAAGGCACGGCCGAAGGGCACGCGCTGCAACGCAGCGAGCTCGAGCAGCTTCTCGACTACGCGCACCGCGGCATCAAGCAGCTCCTCGCGGCGCAGGCGGCCGCGCTCGGCGCGTGACGGAGCGCTGGGTCATCGCCACCGGCAACTCGGGAAAGCTCGCGGAGCTCAGGTCGCTGCTCGCCGAGGCCGATCTCGGGACCTTCGAGCTCGTCGCGCAAACGGAGCTCGGCGTGCCGCCCGTCGACGAGCCGGCGGTCACGTTCCTCGAGAACGCGCTCATCAAGGCGCGCCATGCGGCTCGACACACGGGGTTGCCCGCGATCGCGGACGATTCCGGGCTCGCGGTC
The DNA here is from genome assembly GCA_036274615.1 of Gammaproteobacteria bacterium. Lineage (GTDB taxonomy): Bacteria > Pseudomonadota > Gammaproteobacteria > Steroidobacterales > Rariloculaceae > FEN-1219. The sequence goes on from DASUFK010000120.1 coordinate 3,517, forward strand.
GCGGCGCTCGGCGGAGCGCCCGGGGTCCGCTCCGCGCGGTTCGCCGGCCCGGGCGCGGACGATCGTGCCAACGTCGCAAAGCTCCTCGAAGACCTCGCCGACGTGCCACCTGGGCGGCGGGCGGCGCGGTTTCATTGCGTGCTCGTGGCCCTCGAACGCGAGGACGACCCGGCGCCCGTCGTCGCGAGCGGCACTTGGGACGGCGAGATCGCGCTGCGGCCGTCCGGCGGCGCGGGCTTCGGCTACGACCCCGTGTTCCTCGATCCGCGGCTCGGCAAGACGGCGGCCGAGCTGCCGGCGACGGTCAAGAACGAGATCAGCCACCGCGGCCAAGCCTTGCGGCGGCTCGTCGCAGGCCTCAAGGCACGTCGCCCCGACCGGCGCTCGAGCCCTTCGGATTGAGCCGGCTTATACACACGCCCGTCGGCCGAGGACAGAAATAAGCCTCTTGCAGGGGTTTCTTCGAAACGCAGTTCCGAATAGTCGGCCAGGCTATTGATTTATCTAGCTAAGGGCACATTGATCGTTTTTTGATCAAAACCGCAAAAACTCTTCCCGGACGAGCATCGCGCCAGGGGTCGCAGCGGATCTCCACAGAGTTATGCACAGATTTTGTGGATAAGGCGCCGGTCGATTCGGGCCGGCCATTGAAATCACCGCAACCTGCGTCAACTTGTCTTCGGAACACACGGGCAGTATCCTCACGCGCCCGCTCGGAGCCCATCCATGAAGCCAGAAATCCATCCCGCGTACACCGAGATCAAGGTCGTTTGTAGCTGCGGCAACGAATTCAGCACGCGCTCGACTCTGGGCCAAGACCTCCACGTCGAAGTTTGCTCGTCGTGCCACCCGTTCTACACGGGCAAGCAGAAGATCGTCGACAGCGGCGGACGCGTCGACAAATTCCGCAAGCGCTACAGCAAGCAGGCCGCGAGCTGATCGACGTAGGTTCGCGCCGCGACCTGCGCGTCCAGCACATTCGCGTCGAGCCCATCGGCAACGAGCAAGTCGGCGTCGGCTCGCGAGCGACGTCCGCGGTCCTGCGCCTGTAGGCGCTGCTATACTGCAGCCTCCGCGTTGCGCGGTCGTCCGCCGGACGACCCGCGCGAAACCTACGACCGAGTCCCGCCCCACTCTGTCCGTTCCGCGGCCGGGGCGTGTTAACCCTCAACGCTCGCGGGTACCTGCATGACGGACAAGCAGTTCAAGCTCATCGACCCCGATTCGAACACCGAGATCTCGCTACCGGTTCGCGCACCGACGCTCGGCCCGAAGGTGCTGGACGTGACGCATCTGTACGGCGAGCACGGGGTGTTTACGTACGACCCGAGCTTCGGCGCGACCGCCAGCTGCCGGAGCTCGATCACGTACATCGATGGCGAAGCCGGCGTGCTCCTGTATCGCGGTTATCCGATCGAGCAGCTGGCGGAGCTGTCGAGTTTCCTCGAGGTTTCGTACCTGCTGCTCCACGGCGAGCTGCCCACGGACGAGGAGCTCGGCGAGTTCAATCAAAACATCCGCACGCACACGATGATCAACGAATCGTTGCTGCGGTTCTTCAACGGCTTCCACTACAACGCCCACCCCATGGCGATGGTGGGGGGAGTGGTGGCGTCGATGTCGGCGTTCTACCACGACAGCACCGACATTCGAAACCCGCAGGATCGTGACGTCTTCGCGCACCGCATCATCGCGAAGCTGCCGACGATCGCCGCGGCCGCGTACAAGCATTCCCTCGGCCAGCCGTTTGTCTATCCGCAGAACCGGCTCGACTACTGCAGCAATCTGCTGCACATGTTCTTTGCAGTGCCGTCGGAAGAGTACGAGGTGAACCCGGTTGCCGCCGAGGCGCTGGATCTGCTGTTCACATTGCATGCGGATCACGAGCAGAACTGCAGCACGTCGACGGTAAGGCTCGCCGGCAGCTCCGGCACGAACCCGTACTCCGCGATCGCGGCGGGAATGTCGGCGCTCTGGGGACCCGCGCACGGCGGCGCGAACGAAGCCGTGATCAACATGCTGGAACAGATCGGCACCGCCGAGCAGATCGGCAAGTACATCGCGAAGGCGAAGGACAAGAACGACCCGTTCCGCCTGATGGGATTCGGCCACCGCGTCTATAAGAGCTATGACCCTCGCGCGGCGATCATCCGCAAGATGTGCCACCGCGTGCTCGAGAAGCTCGGCCATGCGAGCGATCAGCCGATGTTCGAGCTTGCCCTCAAGCTCGAGGAGCTCGCGCTGAAGGACGAGTACTTCATCCAGAAGAATCTCTACCCGAACGTCGACTTCTATTCGGGGATCATCTATCGCGCGCTCGGCATTCCGAAGTCGATGTTCACCGTGATGTTCGCGATCGCGCGCTGCGTCGGCTGGGTGACGCACTGGCGGGAAATGGTCGCCGACCCGGATACGCGCATCGGCCGCCCGCGGCAGCTCTACGTGGGGCAGGCGCGGCGCGAGTACGTACCGATCACGAAGCGCGAGTAGTCCCTAGACGCCGGTATCGCCATCGGCCGCGAGCATCGCCAGCACGGCGTCGCGGCCGGCGCGACGCATCGGCCGCTGGTCGACGGGCGAAAGCGGCGCGTGATGCGCGGCCCGCTCGGGAAAGACCATTACCTCCACGAGCTCGCCGTCGCGCACGAAGCTGAAGCCGGGCAGCTGCTCGACGCGTTGGCCGCCGAAGCGATAGCGCCGCTGCACGTCGCGTGGGCTCACCCCGTGCGTCGCGAGCTCGGCAGCCACCATCTCCGGCGAGTCGGTGAAGGCGTGCAGCTCCACGGCGGAGTTGATCGTGACCGTGCCCGCGAGCACGGCGCCGACCAACCGCGGACGAAACGCCTCCAGCTGCGCCATGACGTCGGTCGCCAACCGGCGGAGCGCGCTCAACCGTCGGTCGTGACTCGCCGGCGCGAAGATCCGTTGCCGCTCGGCGAGACACTCCTGAATACGGCTGTTGCTCGGCAGCACGCCCGCGTGAGAGATGCCGAGTCGCTCCGCGGCCTTGCGCTTGGCGAGGCCGAAGTCCTGGATCCCGCTCTCGGCCATGAGCCGGGCGGCTTCCTGCGCGAGTTGCTCGCGCAACTCGAACGATGCTCCCGACCTACGCGCGCTCATCCGTCACTCGAACAGGGGGTCCTTGGCGGTGCCCGCGGGTATGCTGGCCGGGCCGGCCGGGCCCGTAACCCGGAACTCGGGATCCGGCTCGCGCTCCGGAATGTGGCCGATCTCGAACTTCTCGAAGACGCTGTCGCGCGTGGCGTCGCTCGCGATCTGGCCGGTCTTCGGATTGATGCGGTACTCGATGATGCCGGGCGGACGCGCCATCGTGTGCGCCGGCAGGCCCGAGAGCGCCTCCTTCATATAGCCGATCCACATGGGGATCGCGGTGAAGCCGCCCTGCTCGCTCGGCCCGAGCGGCCTTTCCCCCTGGTCGAAGCCTACCCACGCCGCGCCGACCACGTCGGAGTTGAAGCCGACGAACCACGTGTCCTTGCCGTCGTTGGTCGTGCCGGTCTTGCCGGCCATGTCGTTCCGAGGGATCTCGCGGCGCGCCGGCGCGCCCGAGCCGTTGGTCACGACCTCCTTGAGCAGATCGGTCATCAAGAACGCGTTCTGTGCCGTGATGATTCGCGGGGCCACGCGCAGCGGCGGATAAAGCTCGGTGACGGAATCGATGAGCGAGGGAAGAGCCGCCCTGCCGTCGGCCGTGACCGGCGGCGGCGCCTCGGTGCCGGGCGCGACGCTGCCCTGCGCCTCGCAATCCGCGCAGACGAATGACGGCTGTGCCCGGTAGAGCTCCGTGCCGTTGGCGTCGGTGATCCGGTCGATGAAGTAGGCCTGCACCCGGAAGCCGCCGTTCGCGAAGGTCGAATACGCGCGCGCGAGCTCGAGCGGCGACACGGCGCCGGAGCCCAACGCGATCGACAAGTTGTTCGGCGCGGCGTCGTCGTCGAAGCCGAAGCGCTTCGCATACCGCACCACGTCGGGCACGCCGATGTCCTGCGTCAGTTTGATCGACACCGAGTTCAGCGACTTTCGCAGCGCGAAGCGCAGCGTCACTTCCCCGAAGTACTCGTTATTGAAGTTCGCCGGCTTCCACACGCGCTCGAGCTCCGGCTGATAGCCGAGATCGACCGGCGCGTCATTGACGATGCTCGCCGTCGTGAAGCCGTTGGCGAGCGCCGCAGAATAGATGAACGGCTTGAACGACGAGCCCGGTTGCCGATTCGTCTGTGTGGCTCGGTTGTACTTGCTCAGCACGTAGTTGTAGCCGCCGGTGAGCGCCACGATCGCACCGTCTTGCGGGTCCACGGACGCGAAGGCGCCCTGGACCTCGGGAAGCTCGGCCAGCCGCCGGTTGCCGGCCGCGTCGCGCCGGAAGAGCACGATGTCGCCGATGTGCAGCACTTGCGGCATCGTGGTCGGCCGGGCGCCCTGACGGTCGTCGTCGATATACGGTGCCGCCCAGGTGACGGCGTCGAACGGAATCGTCTCTTCGCCGCTGCCCTTGAAATACACGTGCGCCGACTGCGCCTCGACGGCGAGCACGATCGCGGAATCGAAATCGGGCAACGGGGCCGCATGGTCGTCGAGCAGCGCCTCGAGCTTGACGGTATCCAGGGGGGCGCCGGTTCCGGCGGCGGCCGAGGCGTCGCCGAGATCCACCCGCGCCAACGGGCCGCGATAGCCGTGGCGCTCGTCATACGCCGTCAAGGTGTCGCGGATTGCGCGGTTGGCCGCCCGCTGCAGCCGGCTGTCGACCGTGGTGGTGACCTTGAGACCCGCCGTCTGCGCGGCCGGGCCGAACATCTGGATCATCTTGAGCCGCACCATTTCGGCGAGGTACGGCGCATCGAGCCGATTCTGGTTGACGTACTTCGTCACGACGACCGGCTCGGCGAGCGCGGTCTTGTACTGGGCGTCGTCGATGGCCTCGGTCTCGCGCATGCGGCGCAGCACGTAGGCGCGCCGGGCCGTGGCTCGTTCGGGGCTCGCGATGGGGTTGTAGTCTTCCGGGCGCGCGGTGATCCCGGCAAGGATCGCCACCTCCGAAATGCTGAGGTCGCGAAGCTCCTTGCCGAAATAGGTCCGCGCGGCCGTGACGATGCCGTACGACCGCTGGCCGTAGTAGTAGGTGTTCAAATAGAGAGCGAGGATCTCCTGCTTCGTGAACCCGTGCTCGATGCGAAACGCGAGGATCCACTCGCGGTACTTCTGAACGAAGCGTTCGAAACCCGAGCGCGTGCCGGCGCGCGGGAACAGGTTCGAGGTGCGCGTGACTTGCTGCGTGATGGTGCTGCCGCCGCCGCGGCCACCGGCGCCGATTTCGCTCAGAAAGCCGCGCGCGATGCCGCGCCAGTCGATCCCGGAGTGCTCGAAGAAGTGCTCGTCCTCCGCGGCCAGCACCGCCTTGACGACGATCTCGGGAATGTTTTCGTAAGCGACCGGCGTGCGCTTCTCTTCGCCGAACTCCTCGATGAGACGGCCGTCGCGGCTGTAGATCTGCAACGGCACCTGGATGCGGATATTGCGGAGGTCCTCCGCGCTCGGGACGCTCGGAGCGAGGTAGTAATAGCCCCCGACGAACACCGCCGTGACCGCTAGCGTAAGTATCGCTAGGGCAACGAGAATTGTGAGCGGAATCTTGAGGTATGGGCTCATTTTCGAACTTGGATTCTACGCCCTTGCCAGGGCTTGGGCCTTTGTGCATAGTCCGCCGCGTCAGGCAAACCCACCGAAAGGTGGGGACGCAAAGCCTCCGGTCTACGGGCGCGGCAATGGACGCTGCGCTTAGGATAGCGGGGCTGCCGAAGCCGCAGGACGGCGCGCCACGGAAGGCGCCAACCGACGCTTCGCCAGCTTACTCAACTACCCGCGTTCGGACCGAGAAGCCCGTCCCCATCGAACGGGTGAATCCGGTCACTTCCGACCGTTTCTCCCAAGGCGAGCTTGCCTGAGGCGACTTAGCCTTTGATGCCAAGACCGAGAGCGCCATCACAACGGTGTATATCTCCCGTGAGATATAGTTAAATTGGGGATTTGAAGGCACGTTCAGGATTCTAACCCAACCTCCGGTGTTGGAAAGGAAAAATTGTGTTTGCGACGCGTCGGAAGGGATCCCTGGTCGGCCTCGACATCACCACCTCCTCGGTGAAGCTCATCGAGCTCGTCGAGAGCGGCAGAGGCTACCGCGTCGAATCTTACGCAGCCGAGCCCACGCCGCCGAACGCGATCAACGAAAAGGCGATCGTCGATGCGGAAGCCGTCGGTGAGGCGATTCGCCGCGCGCACAAGCGCGCCGGTACGAAGACGCGCGAGGCCGCGATCGCAATCAGCGGCGACGCCGCGATCACCAAGGTCATCCAGATGCCGAAGAACCTGAGCTCCACCGATCTCGAGGGCCAGGTGGAGCTGCAGGCCGATCAGTACATCCCGTTTCCGATGGAAGAAGTCAGCTTCGACTTCGAGGTCATCGGCGACAGCGAGCGCGATCCCGACATGGTCGACGTGCTGCTGGTTGCCACTCGCACCGAGAACGTGGAGCAGCGGCAAGTCGCCGTCGGAGCCGCCGGCCTCGTCGCGAAGGTCGTCGACGTCGAAGCCTTCGCCGTCGAGAACGCGTGCCAGCTGCTGACTCATCAAATGCCGGATGCGGGCGCCGACAAGTTCGTCGCAATCGTCGACTTCGGCGCGAGCACCACGACGTTCAGCGTGCTCAAGGACCTCAAGGTGATCTACACCCGCGACTTCGCGTTCGGCGGGCAGCAGCTCACCGAGGAGATCATGCGCACCTACGGGCTCAGCATGGAGGACGCAGGCCGCGCGAAGAAGGAAGGCGGGCTGCCGAGCAACTATCAGCCCGAGGTGCTCGACGCGTTCATGGACGACATGTCGCAGCAAGTGAGCCGTTCGCTCCAGTTCTTCCTCGCGTCGGGCAGCGGGCGCGAGCAGCCGGACCAGATTCTGATCTGCGGCGGCTGCGCGAACATCCCGGGCGTCGCCGACGTGATCGGCAGCCGCGTGGGCATCGCCACGGAGATCGGCGATCCGCTCGGCCAAATGAAGGTTTCGTCGCGGGCGAAGTCGCAAGGCGTCGACCGTGACGCAACGGCGCTTCTCACCGCTTGCGGTCTCGCTTTGAGGAGTTTCGACTAAATGCCAAGAATCAACCTACTGCCCTGGCGTACGGAGCTGCGCCAGAAGCGCAAGAAGGAATTCCTGACGGCCTTGCTCGGAGCGGTGCTCGTGGCGGGCTTGCTCGTCTACGTGTCGAAGCTCGGGGTTCAGGCGCAAACGAGCGGCCAGCTCCGCCGCAACGACATCCTCACCGAGGAGATCGCAAAGCTCGACAAGCAGATCTCCGAAATCAAGGAGCTCGAGAACAAGCGTGAGCGCCTGCGGGCGCGCATCAACGTCATCGACCAGCTGCAACGGTCGCGGCCGGAGGTCGTGCACCTGTTCGACGAGCTGGTCAACGCGATGCCCGAAGGCGTGAACCTCACCCAGATAACGCAGGCGAACAATCGAGTCGACTTGAGCGGCATCGCTCAGTCGAGCAGCCGCGTTTCGGCGCTGATGCGGAACATCGACGCATCTCCTTGGCTCGCGGACCCGCATCTCGACGTCGTATCGGGCTCGACGCAAGGTGCGGCTCGCAATTCGCAGTTCGCGTTCAAGCTCTACGCCCAACAAGTCCCCACCGAACAAGCCGAGGCAGCAGCGCAGAAGAGCGCCGGCAGCCAAGGAGGCTCGAAATGAGCATCGTCGACGATCTGCGCTCGCTCGACACGAACGACCCCGGCCGTTGGCCCCTGCCGATTCGAATCGGGGCGATCGCGCTGGTGTTCGTGGCCGTGATGGCATTCGGCGTCTACATGTTCGTGATCCAGCAGGAGATGCCGCTGCTCGACAGCGCGAAGGCCAAAGAAACGGAGCTCAGGGCAACGTTCGAGGATCGTCAGCGCAAGGCCGCCAACTTCGACGCCTATCGCGCGCAGCTCCAAGAGATCGAGCGCGACTTCGGCGCGATGCTCCGTCAGCTTCCCGGCAAAACCGAGATGCCGGGGCTCATCGTCGACATCTCGCAGACGGCAACCGGCGCCGGCCTCGAAGAGCAGGTCTTCCAGCCGCAGGCCGAGATCCAGAAGGACTTCTACGCCGAGCAGCCGATCAAGCTGCGCTACACCGGCAGCTATCACGAGCTGGGCAATTTTGTGAGCGGCATCGCGGCGCTGCCGCGCATTGTGACATTACATGACATCCAGATTCGTCCGGCGAGCCCGAACAACCCGGACGATTTGACGTTGGACGTGACCGCGAAGACCTATCGCTATCTCGAGGACGGGACGGAGGGATGATGCCGATCCGCAGCGCACTCACGGCGCGCTTGCTCGCGCTCGCCGCATTGGCGGCGGTGCTCTCCGCATGCGGCGGCGGCACCGACGACCTCCGTGCCTACATCGATGAGATCAAGGCGCGCCCGGGCGGCCGCCCGCAGGCCTTGCCGCAGATTCAACCGGCGCCGCAGTTCGTCTACCAAGCAGCCAACCGGCGCTCGCCGTTCACGCCCGACGCAGCGACGCGGCGCGTGGGCAACGACCCGAACGCCGTCGCCGGTCCCGACCCCAACCGAGTGCGCGAGATCCTGGAGCAATTTCCGCTCGACTCGCTGACGATGGTGGGCACGCTCGCGGCTCAGCGAAAGAATTTCGCGCTGATCCAGACGACGGACGGCTTGGTGCACAGAGTGACGGTCGGCGATCACATGGGGCAGAACTACGGCCGCATCGTCTCGATCTCGGATTCGGGGGTTCAGTTGGTGGAGATCATCTCCGACGGCCTCGGCGGTTACCTCGAAAGACCCGCCGCGATTGGCCTTTCCAATTGAAACGCTGGGGAGTTTTTAGGGAGTGAACCGTATGCATACTTCAGCGCCCGCCGCACGCGGGCTCACGTCCTCGTGGCTGCGTCGAGGCTTGGCGGGAGGGTCCATCCTTCTCACGCTGGCGCTCTCGGCGTTCGTCGTGGAGGCGCAGCAAGCGGTGCAACTCACTGCGATCGACGTGCAGCCGCTCCCCGGCGCGCAGGTCGAGCTCCGGCTTCGCATGAGCGGTCCGGCGCCGGAGCCGATGAGCTTCACGATCAACGACCCCGCGCGAATTTCGCTCGATTTGCCGAACACGACGCTGGCGCTCGCCTCGCGCCGTCAGGACGTGAACGTCGGTCCCGTGACCACGATCCAGTCCGCAGAGGCCAACGGCCGAACCCGCGTGGTGCTCAACGTGAGTCAGATGGTGCCCTATCAGACGCGCGTCGAGGGCGACAGCATCTATGTCACGCTCGGTCAGGCACCCGGTGCGGCGCCGCAGCCGTCGTTCGCGGCGCAGCCGCCGAGCTCGACGTCGTCGGCCGCCCGCGCCCCGGTCGCAGCCGCGCCCGGCGAGCGTGCGATCCGCAACGTGGACTTCCGCCGCGGCCCCGACGGGTCGGGCCAGGTCATCGTCGACTTGAGCGATCCGCGTACCACGGTCGACGTCCGCCAGGAAGGCGGCCGGATCGTCGTCGAGTTCCAGGACACCACCCTGCCGCAGGAGCTGCTGAAGCGCCTCGACGTCACCGACTTCGCCACGCCCGTCTACACGGTGGACGCGCTGCGCTCGAACCGCGACGCGCGTCTGGTGGTGTCGGCGGCAGCCGAATACGACCAGGTCGCGTACCAGGCCGACAATCGCTTCACGCTCGAGCTCAAGCCGCCGGCGCCGAAGGCGACCTCGACCGGCCCGGGCGGATTCGATCAAACCCGCGAGTACACGGGCGAGCGGTTCTCGTTGAACTTCCAAGACATCGAGACGCGCGCGGCCTTGAACATCATCGCCGACCAAAGCAACTTGAACATCGTCGCGAGCGACACCGTGCAGGGTAGCGTCACGCTGCGCCTGCAGAACGTGCCATGGGACCAGGCACTCGACATCATTCTGACCACCAAGGGCCTCGACATGCGGCGCAACGGCAACGTCATCATCGTTGCTCCCGCCGAGGAGATCGCCGCGCGCGAGCAGGCCGACCTCCAGGCGCAGAAGGCGCTGCAAACGCTCGAGCCGCTGCGCTCCGAGTTCATCCAGGTGAACTATGCGAAGGCCGGCGAGCTCGCCGACCTCATCCGCGGCGGCGGCGGCCAGGGCGGCGGCAACCGTCTGATCTCCGAGCGAGGCAGCGTCGCGATCGACACACGCACCAACACGCTGCTCGTGCAGGACACGGCGAGCAGCCTCGCGAACATCCGCAGGCTCGTCACGACGCTCGACATCCCGGTGCGCCAGGTGCAGATCGAGACGCGGGTCGTGATCGTGAACGACGATTACAGCCGCGAGCTCGGCGTGCGCTTCGGCGCCACCGTCGCGAACGACCAGCCGAACAACGGCCTGATCTCGTTCACCGGCGACAGCGCAGGGTCCGACACGATCGTGGGCTCGGCCATCAACAACATCAACAACACCGGCAACCCGCTGCCCGTCACGATTCCGCCGATCGCGAATCGTTACGGCGTGAACCTGCCGGTCGGCAACCCGGCGGGCTCGTTCGCGCTCGCGATCCTGGACTCGAGCTACCTCGTGGACCTCGAGCTCTCGGCGTTGCAAGCGGAAGGCGCGGGCCGGATCGTCTCCACGCCGCGCGTGGTGGCCACCAACCAGCGCCAGGCGATCATCGAGCAGGGCGTCGAGATCCCGTACCAGGAAGCGTCGTCGAGCGGCGCCACCACCACCCAGTTCAAGAAGGCGGTGCTGTCGCTCACGGTGCTGCCGCAGATCACGCCCGACGACAAGATCATCATGGATCTCGCGGTCACGAAGGACTCCGTGGGCGAGGTCGTGCCGAGCGCCACCGGCGGCTTCGTGCCGAGCATC
>DASUFK010000121.1:0-6823 GCA_036274615.1 Gammaproteobacteria bacterium
AATCTTCAAGGACATCTCGATGCACCCGCGCGGTCTCGTGCTCGTCACGGGACCCACGGGCTCCGGTAAGTCCACCACGCTCGCCGCGATGGTCGACTACGTGAACGACAACAAGCCCGATCACATCATCACGATCGAGGACCCGATCGAGTTCGTGCACGAGAGCAAGCGGTCGCTGATCAACCAGCGAGAGGTGCATCGCGACACGCTCGGCTTCAGCGAGGCGCTGCGTTCGGCGTTGCGCGAAGACCCCGACGTGATCCTCGTGGGCGAGATGCGCGACCTCGAGACGATCCGGCTCGCGCTCACCGCCGCGGAGACCGGCCACCTCGTGTTCGGCACGCTGCACACGAGCTCGGCCGCGAAGACCATCGACCGTATCGTCGACGTGTTCCCCGCCGCGGAAAAGGACATGGTGCGCAGCATGTTGTCGGAGTCGCTGCGCGCGGTGATCTCGCAGACGCTCTTGAAGCGCGTCGGTGGCGGCCGCGTGGCGGCGCACGAGATCATGATCGGCACGCCCGCGATTCGTAACCTGATCCGCGAGGGCAAGATCGCGCAGATGTATTCCGCGATCCAGACGGGCCAATCGTCGGGCATGCAGACGCTCGACCAAAATCTGCAGGAGCTCATGATGAAGGGCCTGATCACGAAGGAAGAGGCCCGCTTCAAGGCCGTGAACAAAGAGCAGTTCTGACCCCGCCGGCTAGAACTAGGGGCGAGCCCACCACATGGAACGCGATCAAGCAGTACGGCTGACGCAAAATCTACTCAAGAAGATGGTCGAGAACAACGGTTCCGACCTCTTCATCACGGCCGACTTTCCTCCGGCCATCAAGATCGACGGCTCGATCAAGCCGTTCGCCGACCGCCCGCTCACGTCGGCGCAGGCGTCGCTGATCGTGCGGTCGATCATGAACGACAAGCAGGCCAAGGAGTTCGACGCGACCAAGGAGTGCAACTTCGCGATCGCTCCGCAGGGCATCGGCCGGTTCCGCGTGAGCGCGTTCGTGCAACAAGGGCACGTCGGCGCGGTGATCCGCACGATCGTCACCAAGATTCCGACGTTCGAGGACCTCGACCTGCCGCCGCAGCTCAAGGACGTGGCGATGACGAAGCGCGGCTTGTGTCTCGTCGTGGGCGGCACGGGCTCGGGCAAGTCGACCACGCTCGCCGCGATGATCGGCCACCGTAACGAGAACAGCCGCGGTCACATCATCACGATCGAGGACCCGGTGGAGTACCAGCATCCGCACCGCGGCTGCGTGGTCACGCACCGCGAGGTCGGCGTCGACACGGACACGTGGTTCAACGCGCTCAAGAACACGCTGCGTCAAGCGCCCGACGTGATCATGATCGGCGAGATCCGCGACCGCGAGACGATGCAATACGGCATCCAGTTCGCCGAGACCGGTCACCTCTGCGTGGCCACGTTGCACGCCAACAGCGCTAACCAGGCGCTCGACCGCATCATCAACTTCTTCCCGGAGGAGCGCCGCCATCAGCTGCTGATGGACCTGTCGCTCAACATCACCGCGATGATCTCGCAGCGGCTGATCCCGCGCGAGAACAAGCTGGGCCGCATCGCAGCGATGGAGATCATGCTGGCGTCGCCGTTGATCAGCGATCTGATCTATCGCGGCGAGGTGGCGATGATCAAGGACATCATGGCCAAGTCGAACCGGCTCGGCATGCAGACGTTCGACCAGGCGCTCTTCCAGCTCTACGAGGACGGCAACATCTCCTACGAAGAGGCGATGCGTAACGCCGATTCGAAGAACGAGCTGAGGCTTCGGATCAAGCTGCAGAGCAAGCGCGAGGCGTCGGCCCAGACCGAGCACGCCGAGAGCTTGCAGCTCCAAGAAGAAGAGCGCGAAGCGCGCTTCTAGCCGCGCGGCTCCGTACTACAAGCAGGAAAGCGCGGCGTGAACGTCAAGCCCTTGTTCAAGTTGATGGTGGACAAGAAGGCGTCCGACCTGTTCTTCACCACCTATTCGCCCGTGATGATCAAGATCGACGGCAAGATCATGCCCGTCAATCAGGTGGAGCTCACGCCGAAGATGGTCCGCCAGGCGGCTCTCGAGCTCATGAACGAGACGCAGCTCGAGCAGTTCACCAAGGACCTCGAGATCGACTTCGCGATCTCCGAGGCCGGCCTCGGCCGATTCCGCGTGAACGTGTTCCACCAGCGCGGCAACGTCGCGATGGTGCTCAGGTTCATCACCCCGGAGCTGCCGCAGCTCGACGAGCTCGGCATGCCCGACATCCTGAAGGACATGATCATGCTGCGCCGCGGCCTGATCTTGATGGTGGGCGCGAGCGGCTCGGGTAAGTCCACCACGCTTGCGGCGATGATCGACTACCGGAACAAGAACTCGGCCTCGCACATCGTCACGATCGAGGATCCGATCGAGTTCCTGCACAGCAACCAGAAGTCGATCGTGAACCAGCGCGAGGTGGGTCTCGACACGCACTCCTACCATCGCGCGTTGCGCAGCGCCATGCGGGAGGCGCCCGACGTGATCCTGATCGGCGAGATCCGCGACCGCGAGACGATGCAGGCGGCGATCGACCTCGCCGGCACCGGTCACCTCGCGATCGCGACGCTGCACGCCAACAACTCGCCCGAGACGCTCGACCGCATCATCAACATGTATCCGAACGATCAGCACAAGCAGGTGCTGATGGACCTGGCGCAATACGTCCGCGTGGTGATCTCGCAGCGGCTGGTTCGCTCGAAGGAAGGCAAGCGGGTGGCGGCGGTCGAGGTGATGCTGAACACGCCGCATATCTCCGAAATGATCTTGAAGGGCGACATCAGCGGCGTGAAGGAAGCGTTCAAGGACACCAAAGAGCCGGGCATGCAGAGCTTCGACCAGGCCCTCTTCGAGCACTACAAGGGCGGCAGGATCAGCATGGAAGAGGCCTTGTCGAACGCCGACTCGCGCAGCAACCTCGAGGCGAAGATCAACTTCGGCTAGGCCACCGTCCGGCGGCGGCGAGACACGCCGCACGGGGACATGTTACTTTTTCGGCGTCGCCCTTCGCGGCCCGAGACCCGTCGTCGAAAAAGCAACATGTCCCTCTCCAGCGATCCGAAGGTCCAAGCGGTGATGGCCGCGTATCAGGCGCGCGCCGACGCGGAGCGGTCCGCATTCGACGATCCCAACCGGCGCCGCGACGAGCTGTTGTTGCCGGTGGGGCCGGACACCGGCGCGCTGCTCGCGGCGCTCGTGAAAGGCACCCAAGCGAGGACGATCCTCGAGATCGGCACGTCGTACGGCTACTCGACCGTGTGGCTGGCGGAAGCCGCGCGGGCCACCGGCGGCAAGGTCATTTCGCTCGAGCTGCACGCGCGCAAGGTGGACTACGCCCAGGAACAGCTCGCGAAAGCGGGCCTCGCGGACCACGTCGAGTTCCGGATCGGCGACGCGCTCAAGACGCTCGAGGCCCTGCCGGGCCCGTTCGAGATCGTGCTGCTCGACCTCTGGAAGGACCTCTACGTGCGCTGCTTCGACCTTTTCTATCCGAAGCTCGCGCCCGGCGCGATCATCGTGGCAGACAACATGCTCTTCCCGGAGACCGCGCGCCACGATGCGAACCTGTACCGGGCGCGCGCGCGCGCGGCGGCCGGGATCTCCTCCGTGCTGCTGCCGATCGGGCACGGCATCGAAGTGAGCCGCTTCCGCTGAGCGCCGTGTAGCATCGCGGCCGATACAGAGCTCGCGGCGTGGCAACGCTCGGATTCCTTCTCGACCTCGACGACACGCTCGTGGACGATCGCAGCGCGACGAGCGCGGCGTTCCGTGCGTTTCTTGCGTATCACGGGCTAGGCGGTGAAGCGCCCGAGGCGGAGCTCCTCGGCCGGTGGCGCGAGATCATGGTCCGTCAATGGGAACGCTACGAGCGCGGCGAGCTCACGTTCCACGAGCAGCGCCGCGAACGCGTTCGCGAGTTTCTGGGCAAGCCGCTCGGCGACGCGGCGGCCGACGAGGCGATGCGCCCGTACTTCGATACCTATCGGCGTTCGTGGGCGCTGCTGCCGGACGTCGCGGCGTTTCTCGCGCGCACCGCACATCTGCCCAAGGTCGTGGTCACGAACGGCGAGCGCTCCCAGCAGCTCGGCAAGCTCGCCGCTACCGGTATCGCGGCGCACTTCGTGGGCGTCGTGACGCCCGGCGATTGCGGTTTTCCGAAACCGCACCCGGAGATCTTCCGCACGGCGGCACGGCTCATCGGACTTCCCGTGGAGCACTGCGTGATGATCGGCGACGACCCGGTGCGGGACATCGAGCCCGCGCGCGCCTTGGGCCTGCGCGCGCACTGCATCGAGCACGGCAATCCGGCGGCGGGCATTCTCGCAGCGCTCGACATCGGCTGATGAAGCAGGATCGCGCGAGCCTCACGGCATTTCGCGTGGCGCTGAGCCGCGCGGCGCATCAGGTGCACGACGAGCCCAGGATCTTCGACGATCCGATCGCGCTCAGGATCGTGGGCGAGCGGTGGGCGGCGGCGATCCGCGCCAACCCGCGGCGCGCGCGCCGCGTGTCGTCGCTCTACTTGCGCGCGTTCGTCACCGCGCGCAGCCGCGTCGCCGAGGACCTGTTGCACGAAGCCGTGGCGCGCGGCGTCCGCCGCTATCTCGTGCTCGGCGCGGGGCTCGATACGTTCGCGTACCGCAACCCGTATCCGCCCGACCTGCTGCGCGTGCTCGAGGTGGACCACCCGGCCACGCAGGCGTGGAAGCGCAAGCTGCTCGCGGGCGCCGGCATCCCGGTGCCGGAATCCCTGACCTTCGTGCCCGTGGACTTCGAGACGCAACGGCTCGACGAGCGGCTGCGCGAGGCGGGCCTCCGCGACGACGAGCCGGTCTTCTGCGCATGGCTCGGCGTGACGATGTATCTCACGCGCGAGTCGTTCGACGCGACGGCCGCGTATCTCGCGTCGCGCGCGCCCGGCTCGGGCGTGCTGTTCGACTATGCGCTGCCATACCGCCGGCTACCCTGGCCGGTGCGGATCTACATGTACTTTCGGGCGCGGCGCCTGGCGAAAATCGGCGAGCCGTGGCGCACGTTCTTCGATCCGGACGAGCTCGTCGCCGTGCTCGAGCGCGCGGGCTTCACGAGCGCGCGCGACATCCCGCCGCAAGAGACCAACGCTCGATTCTTCACGGACCGCAGCGACGGCCTGCGCGTCAGCGGCTTCGCCCATCTGATGCACGCAAGCTGCTGACGGGCGCGCGAACGACTGGGTGTCAAACACCGGCGGTGTCAGACACCCGCAGTGTCTGACACCCGCAGTGTCTGACACCAGGAGTGCCTGACACCAGGAGTGTCTGACACCAGGAATGCCACACTCACTCGGCGCCGGCGGCCCCGGGGCCGTAGTCGGCGGGCCAGTTGGTGGGCTTCGCGTCGGGTAGGTTGAACAGCACCGCGTGAATTTCCTGGATGCGGCCCGCCTTGACGGCGAAGAACTCGGCCACGAGCCGGTCGTTCGAGGTCGCAACGTTCTGGCTCTTCGCCCCGGACTTCAAGCCGAAACGCACGATCGACAGCACCACGCCGCGCTCCTCGTCGACCACGGGATAACGCCGGTCCCAGAGGTTGCGACCGAGGAAGCGGCCTTCGTCGAAGCCGCTGGCCGTGGTTTGGTACTTGCCGTCGCGCACGACGCCCGTGGTCTGCAAGCCGTTCTCGAAGCGCAGCGTGTCCGGCAGCAGCCGCGCGGGGTGATATGCCGGCGTGCCGTTGGTCTGGAACGCGCGCCAGTAGCTCTCGGCGGCGGCGACGAGGTCGTAATACGAATCGCGCTCCGATTCGCGGATCGACAGCTCGAAGGCGGCGGTTCTCGTGAGCTGGTCCGGCCCCCAGAGCCGGTCGGCATCGCCCTGATTCGCCTTGATCGTCTCGATCTCCGTGATCGCTCCGTTCTGGACCTTGAGCCGGACCATGAACATGGTCTTGGTGCCGTCCGCGTTGCGAATCACGGCCTCGGTGCCGGTATCGCCCCGTCGCACGTTGACGATGTCGAAGCGGTACGCGGTGCCCTCGGCGCTCGGCCAGAAGGTGTCCGCGAGCTTCTTCTCCGCGCTGTTCTCCGTGATCCGCGCGCGCGCGGCTTGCGGCAGCTTGCGCGCGTCATTGGCGACGAGCGCGGCGAAGTACGCATCGACGAAGCCCGTGAGGCAGGCTCGGTCGCAGGCCGCCGGCGCCTCTGCGTGGGCCGCGACGGAAGCGGCAGCGGCGACCGCGGCCAGCGCGGCGACGATTGGCTTCGCGGTGCGCGGGCGGGGCTTCGAGACGGTGCGGTCGCTGAGCATGTGTTCCCCCAATTGACGGCCGCGCTCGAAGCGGCGGTCCGTAAGGTAGCACGGCTCAGGCAGCGGCTTCGGCCTCTAGGCGGGATACACCTCGCGCGCGTCGAATACCGGGCCGTCCACGCAGACTCGCTTCATCGCCGGTCCCTCGGCCGTTTGCAGCCGCACGTTGCAGCCAGCGCACCCGCCGATGCCGCATGCCATGAACTCCTCGAGCGCGAGCTGGCAGGGCAAGTCGAGCTCGCGCGCGAGCTTCGCGCTCGCGGCGAGCATCGGCGTGGGTCCGCAGGCGAACATCTGCGTGCGTGCGAACTCGGCGCGAGGCAGAGTGGCGAGGAACGCGCGCGCGAGATCGGTGATATAGCCGCGGAACGCGCCGCGCAATCCGGCGTTGCTCGCCAACCGCGACGGCACGCCCCAACGCTCGAGCAGCGCGACGGCGTGGCTCGCCTCGGCCGGCACGCCGGGCACCTCGAAACGCGACGCCGCGAGCTCGAACGGGAA
>DASUFK010000122.1:0-5810 GCA_036274615.1 Gammaproteobacteria bacterium
CCGAACGAGGCCGACCCGCAGGCCAACGCGAAGATCTACAACGGCATCCACGGCTCCGTCATCATCATGACGGGCGGCGAGTCCGACATCGCCTACGCGAACGGCAAGCGCGACTTCGAGCTGATGCCGGCCAAGGTGCCCGCGTTCTACGGCGTGTATCCGTCGGTGGGCCACGGCGGCACGTACAGCCAGGACAACGGCGGCGCCTTCGGCGTCGCGGCGGTCGCGTGGCTCAAGTGGCAGCTCATGGGCGACATGAGCGCAGCCGGCCGCGGCTATTTCGTCGGCGACGGCTGCGGCATCTGCAAAGACTCGAACTGGAAGGCTCAGTCGCGATCGCTGCGTTGACGCGAAGCGCTCGGGGAGATGCGATGCGTTCGTTGCTCGTAACGCTGCTCGCGCTCGTGTGTCTCGCGCCGGCCGCGCAGGTCGTCGCGCAAGACGCCGGGCGCGAGCGCCCGAACGTGGTGCTCGTGATCACCGACGATCTCGGTTGGGCCGACGTGGGCGCGTATGGCTCTCCCGACGTGCGCACGCCGAACATCGACGGTCTCGCGCGCGACGGCATCCGGCTCACCGACTTCTACGCGAACGGCACCACCTGCTCGCCGACGCGCGCGGGACTTCTGTCCGGCCGCTATCAGCAGCGCTACGGGCTCGAGGCGCCGCTGCCCACCGATCCTGCGAGAGCCGGCGACCGCGGCCTGCGCGCGACCGGCTATTCGCTGCCGCAGCTCTTGAAGAACCGCGGCTACGCCACCGCGCTCGTCGGCAAATGGCACTTGGGGTACAAGCCCGAGCACAGCCCGAACGCTCACGGCTTCGACTACTTCTTCGGCTTCAAGAGCGGCTACCACGACTACTACCAGCACACGGACGGCGACGGCAAACCGGATCTCTGGGAGAACGACCGGCCGATCGAGCGCCGCGGCTACACCACCGACCTCGTCACCGACCGCGCGGTCGCCTTCATCGAGCAGCACTCGCGCGAGCCGTTCTTCATCGACATCGCGTACAACGCGCCGCACTGGCCTTATCAAGTGCCGGGCAAGCCGTCGGTGGCGCCGAACAACGGCCACCACGTGCTGCCCCAGGATGCGGACCCGAGCTCGCGCGACGACTACGTGGCGATGGTGGAGCATCTCGACGCCGGCGTCGGCAAGGTGCTCGCCACGCTCGAGCGGCTCGGCGTGGCCAAGGACACCGTGGTGGTGTTCACCAACGACAACGGCGGCGAGTGGCTGTCGAGCATGGAGCCTCTGACCGGCCGCAAGTGGACGGTGTGGGAAGGCGGCATCCGCGTGCCCGCGATCGTTCGCTGGCCGGGCCGGATTCCGGCGGGCAAGGTGTCGGATCAGGTGGGCATCACGATGGATCTCACCGCGTCGATCCTCGCGGTCGCCGGCGCGACCGTGCCGGCCGAAGCGCGGCTCGAAGGCATGAATCTCTTCCCCGTGTGGGAAGGCAAGGCGCCCGAAGTCGAGCGCACCCTTTACTGGCGCGCCAAGCAGGCGAATCGCTCGCAACGCGCCGTGCGGCGCGGCGACTGGAAGGTCGTGGACGACGCGGGGCACACCTACGTATTCAACCTGCGCACCGACCCGAGCGAGCGCCACGACCTCGCCAACCGGCGGCGAGACGTGGCCCAGGCGTTGTGGCCGCTGCTCACCGCGTGGGAGGCGGACGTCGACGCCGAGGCGGCCGCACTCGGTGCGACGCCGCCGAGCGGCGGGCGCTGAGCACCCGCGGCGCACCCAACCGGGGTCTTCCTCCCAAGAGACGTTTCGGTCTTTTTCCGGCCTTTTCCGTTCAGCGCGCAGGACTCGAGGCGGCTCCGATCGTTAGCTTCTCGCTTCGAGGGAGGCAAGCCGATGCTGCTCATGCCGCGACGCTCCGCACGTCCGTCTTGGAAGGTCGGCTTCGCCGCCCTCTGCCTCACCGCGCCTTGCGTCGGCGCGCTCGCGCAGTCACCGGTCGGCCGCGGCGCGCCCGCGCAGCTGCACACCGACCTCATGGTGGGCCCGGACGGCAAGGGCACGTTCGTCGGGCCCGGCGTGCCGGAAGGCGTGGTGCCGATCGTGGCCGCGGCGAACGGCGCGGCGCCGCCCGGCGTGACGCCGCTGCCGCGCGACCTCTTCACCACCAAGGACTTCTACAAGGACCGCGCGCTCTGGACCGACCCGCGCTACTTCCGCTGCAACTCGCCGCTCGGTCTCGAGGCCCAGTGGGGCGCGGTCGAGACGCCGACCATCGGCGATCGCCCGCCGGCGTCCGCCGCCTGGGGCTACTGCGACCGCGACTACCCGCGCGCGCAGATGGTGAGCCCCTACCCGTTCAAGACGGCCAAGGCCCATTACGAGGCGATGCTCGCGGACGCGACGGCCCGCGGCGGCCCCACGGTCTACACGCAGGCCACGCTGCCGGACTGGAACGGCAACTACCGGCGCGACGCGAGCAAGACGGCCACCTGGTACCACGGCGCGGTGCTGCAGATCCCCACGTATCTCACGCTGCTCACGCCGGAATACCAGACGCGCTTCGTGCAGCAGATGTACCACTACGCCGTGAGCAACGCGCCGCAGTGGCCGGCGTCGTATTGCCAGCCGGAAGGCTTCATGCGGCGCATCGCCGAGTACTCGGGTTTTTCGCCTTCCGTGATGATGACGCCGGAGCTCTTCCAGGTGCTCAACGTCACGGCCGGCAACTTCATCACGCACGTGCTGATCGGCCGCAAGTTCAAGGAGGACGGCAGCGTGCCGTATCTCTCGGCCGACGTGCGGCGCTGGTACGGCGAGACGATCGGCTTCTGGGACGGCGAGGCGCTCGTCACCTGGACGTCGAACGTGCAGGGCTGGATGGCGCACGGCGCGTTCGAGTTCAGCAGCCAGATGCAGTCGATCGAGATCTACACGCCGCGCAAGGACGCGAGCGGCGCCGTGAACGGCATCGATCACGAGGCCGTGCTCTACGATCCCGAGGCGCTCGTCGAGCCGGTGCGCATCGTGCATCGCTGGACCAAGTCGGGCGAGCTCAACGAAGGCAACCCGTACCTCTACATCGAGTGCGTGCGGTACAACTATCCGATCGACGGGCGGGCCACGCCGATCGCGCCGGGAACGACGATCTCCTACACGGTGCCGGACGTGTACGACCGCCCGTGGGCGAAGATCTGGGAACAGTATTTCGAGCAAGGCATGGAGCACCCGGAGCCCGAGGCGCTGTTCGGCTTCAAATGACGGAGATTGCGATGCGGCGACGTTCTGCTTTGGCGACGACTATCGCGGCGCTCGCGGCGACGGTGGCGGGCGGCTTGGCCACGCGCGCGAGCGCGCACCATTCGTTCGCGATGTACGACGAGAAGAAGACCTACGTGTTCACCGGCGTGGTGACGCGCATCAGCCCCGACCCGAGCCACTTGAGCATCTTCTTCTCGCCGCTCGACGAATCGCGCCGAGCGGTGATTCGCGACGCGGCGGGCAAGCCCGTGATCTGGACGGTGGAGCTGCGCTCGGCGGCGCAAGTGGCGCAGGACGGCGTTACCGTCGAAAAATTTCCGCCCGGGACGATCTTCAGCATCGGCCTGCACCCGTTGCGCAACGGCCTCCCCGGCGGCGGCCGCGGCAGCTACGGGCTGTTCAAGTGCCCGCCGAACACGCCGCCGGCGCCAGGCAAGCACTGCGACAGCGTGCCGGGCGGCACGTCGCACGGCCAAGGGCCGCTGCCGGAGCCGACCGCGCAATGGTCGCCCTGAGCTTTGACGTCAGGGCACGCGCTCGGACGCCGGCGGCGTCTGGGTTTCCGCAGACCAGTTCACCACCACGGTGATCGCGCTGTCGTTGCCGTCGCCGAACCTGCCGTCGAGAAGAAACCTGCCGCCGTCCGGCGCCGCGGCATAGTAGTCGCGCGCGTCGCCGGCATCGCCGGCCACGGGCGTGCGGAACAGGCGCCGCGGCGCGCCGAACGGGTCGCCGCCGTCCCGTTCGATGGCAACGGCCATCAGCGCGCGATCCGGCCCGATGTAGTAGAGCTCGCTCTGATCTCTACGCCATTGCGGCTGGCCGCCGCCACCGGCCGAAATCTTGTAGCGCTCGCCGAGCTCGGGATAGTGCTGCACGTACACCTCCGGCGTGCCGTCGTCGTCGGCGACGTACGCGAGCCAGCGGCCATCGGGCGAGATCCGCGCCTGCAGCTCGTTGTGCGGCGTCCTCATGATCGCGAACGTGGAGCCGTTCTCCACGTCGACGCCCCAGAGATCGAGGCCCGTCGATTCGTCGCGCTGCGAGTAGATGATGTGGTCGCCGCCCGGCGACCAGTCGTTCAATATCTTCACGGCGCCGCCGCCGATCAGCCGGCGCGACTCCGCGCCCGAGGCGGCGCGAATCAGCAAGTCCGCCCCTCCGCGTGACGTGTACGCAATGCGTGCGCCGTCCGGCGACCAGAGCGGCCCGATGGCATCGGTCTCGATGCGCTCGAATTCCGGACGCGACAGGCTCGCGAGCCACAGGCCCGGATCGGTGGTCGGCGAGCCCGTGGCGAGCAGATGCGAGCCGTCGGGCGAAACGCGCGGGTTGAACACGACGGCAGGCATCGGCAGCGTCGCGAGCACCTGGCCCGCGCGGTCCACCCACGCGAGCTGCTGCTGGCGCACGCCGCCGCGATAGGCGACGAGGTCGCCGGCGGCCGACACCACGTTGTTGTCCGCGAGCGACGTCGCCGATACGTCGCGCGCGAGCACGGTGGCGCGCCCGGTGAGCTGCCAGGTGCTCGAGTCGAGCTCGTCCGCGATCAGCATGTCGCGCTCCACGTGCAGTAGGTGCCGCGGCGGGGCGAACACGGCCGGCGACTCCGTGTCGAGCAGGCGCACGCTGCGGCGCGTGTCGAGGTCGCCGAGGTAGACGCCCGTGCGCGCGGCGTCGAGGCTCACCACCTGGTAGAGGAAATGCCGGCCGTCGGGGAAGAACTGCGGCCAGGAGATCGCGATGTCGCGCGCCACCTCGTCGAGCGCGGCCACGAGCGCCGGCGTCGAGCCGGAGGCGCGCACGGAGTAGAGGCCCCTCGCCCACGCCGCGAACAAGATCGTGTCGTCCGGGGCCCAGGTGCCGCCCGCGGCGCTCAAGCCCACCGGCGCGATCGCTCGCACCTCGCCGTCGCGCAGGGCCACGGTCTTGAGCTCGCCGTCGCTGAAGAATCCGAGGCGGCCGGAGTCGGCGGACCAAAACGGCTTGGCGGCACCTTGCGTATGCGCCAGGCGCCTGAGCTCGGAGGAGTGCAAGGCGCGAACCCAGAGCGCGGTTTCACCGCTCGCGGCGTCGCGCGCCACGAACGTGAGCGACTCGCCGTCCGGCGACAGCACGCCGCCGGAGACGATCGTGGTGCCGTCGGGCGCCGGCTGAAAGAGCCGAACGGCGCGGCGGGCGGGCGCCGCCGGGGACTCGTGGGGCACCGCGTCGCGGCGCGGGGCCAGCGTGACGACGAGCGCGAGACCGGCCGCTGCGGCGAGCGCGGCGCCCGCGAGCAGCGCGCGGACGCGCGTCGAGATCGTCCATCTCGGCCGGCGCGCCGCAGGCGCCGTGTCGGGCTCCGCAGCACGCTCACCGTGCGCCGGCTGCGCCTCGGCGGCACGCTCGCCGTGCGCCGGCTGCGCCTCCGCGGGAATGCTTACGCGGGCAACGAACCGGTAGCCGCGGCGAGGCACCGTCTGCACGTAGTGCGCTTCGTTGGGGTCGTCGCCGAGCGCGCGGCGCAAGACCGAGATCGCGTGAATCAGGCTGTCGTCGGTGACGACCACGTCGGGCCACACGGCGTCGATG
>DASUFK010000123.1:0-10267 GCA_036274615.1 Gammaproteobacteria bacterium
CGTCCGCGACCCAGAACTTCGTGCCCGAGACGTCGGCGGACGCCATCAGGCCCTTGCGGCCGATCTGGTAGTAGGCGACGCCGTCGAAGAACGTCGAGGAGACCTCGGCGCCCGAATGGCCGGCGGCCGCCTGCGCGGTGGCGGCGGAATCCCAACCGCCCTTGACGAACGCGTTGAACTTCTCGGGGGTCTCGAACAGGATGATGATGTCGTAGCGGCTCAAGCCGAAGGTCAGGCCCACGCCGGCCGAGCCCATGCGCATGTAGGTCTTCGCGCCGGTCTTCTTGTCGACCGCGGCGCCGCCGCCGCCCGCGCCCGAGGCGCCGAAGCCTCCCTTGGTCACCGTGAACGTGGCGTAGCCGGCCGCCTTGTTGTAGACCGCCTCGGCGCCCTTGAGCTTCTTGAAGTCCGCGAGCACCGCCGCTTGCTCCTTGTCGATGTCGGCGCGGGCTTTGGCGGCTTTGTCCGCGTCCTTCCCCTGGGCGGCGGCGAGGTGCGAGCCCAAGAGCAGCAGCGGGATCGCCAGGATCGACCAAACTCTGCGGGTGCGTAGACTCAGCATCGGTGATCTCCTCATGTTGCCGGATGCGGCGGCCGTAGGAGCCGCTCGCGACGGTGAATGATATTCCGCCGGAGCGCCGGAGTGTTACCCGCCGGCCGCCAGGGTCGCGCGCGGCGCGGCCCGGCCGGCCCACTCCGTGGCGGCGGCTCCGCGGCGGCGGTCGCTACTCCGACAGCGTCTGCACCTGGTACATCGCGAGCAGCATGGGCGAGGGCTTCACGCCGGCGGTGCCCACCCACTGCTGAAACAGCTGCGCGTGCTGGCCGTTCCTGAACAGCTGGGCGATCGCGCGGTTCACGACGAGCCGGAAGTCCGCGTCGTTGCGCTTCACCATGAACGCGTACGGCTCGTAGGAGAACAGCTCGTCGGCGAACGAGAAGCTCGCGCTCTTGTTGCGGTCGAGCGCGTCCATCGCCTGGCCCATGAGCACGATCTGGTCGGAGGCGAACCCGTCGACCTCGCCCTTCTGGAGCTGCGCCATGCCGGTGTCGCGATCGGCGACCTGCACGACGCGGGCGTCGATGAGCTTCGACTTGAGATAGGTGTTGAGGGCCGACTCCGTGGTGGTGCCGCGGACCACGGCGACGCGCTTGCCGGCGAGCCCGTCCAGCGGGCCGATCGGGCTCTTCGACAGCGACAGCACGGTGCCGCCGGTCACGAACGTCATCATCGTGAAGTCGACCTTCTCCTGGCGGGAGAGGTTGATGGTCGTCGAGCCGCATTCGATGTCGATATCGCCCTTGGCGACGGCGTCGAAGCGGTTGTCGGACGTCACCGGGACGAAGGTCACCTTCATGTCGGCGAGCTTCAGGTGCTCCCGTACCGCTCCGGCGACCCTCTTGCAGATGTCCACCGAGTAACCGGCGGCCTGCCCGTTCTGCTCGAAGGACAGCGGCCGCGCGTCGGTGCGGTAGCCGATCCGGAACTCGGCGCTCTTCTTGATGCGCTCGAGCGTGCCTTGAGCCAACAGCGAGGTGGCCGGCACGAGCGCGAGCGCGCACAGGGCCAGCATTCGGAGCGTTCTTTTCACGAGGTCCTCCTTCGTACCGAGCGGCGTCGCGGTCGAGGGCGAGATGCCGATTTCGACGGCGCGCGGGCCGCGCGGCGGTATGGCGCCACTATTCGGTGAGAGGGCCCGAGTCGAAATCGGACTTAGGTCCAGTGCCGCTCGGGGCTCCCGCGGCGGAGCAGCGGCCCGTCTAAGACCATGAGCCAATGTGCGGAGGAACGCTTCCCGCCGATGCTGCCTGCGTCTCGCACCGCCGGCCCGCGACCTCCCGAGCAAGCTGAGGCGACCCACCGATGCAGTCTCCCAACCCGAGCGATCTCACCCGCAATATCCTGTCCGTTCTGATCACCATCGTGCTGATCGTGGGCAGCCTGTGGACGATGCTGCCGTTCTTGAGCGGCCTGCTCTGGGCCACGACGATCGTGGTGGCGACCTGGCCGCTGCTCTTGAAAGTGGAGCACGGTGTGGGCGGTAGGCGCTCGGCGGCCGCGGCCGTGATGACCCTCGTGATGTTCGCCGTCTTCGTGGTCCCGTTCGGCCTGGCCGCGCTCACGCTGCTGCGTGCAGGCGTCGAGGGCGTCGAGATCGTGAAGGCGGCGACGAGCCAAGGCCTGCCGGCGCCGCCGTCTTGGCTGGCGGCCATCCCGCTGATCGGAGCCCGTGCTGCCGCGCGCTGGCAGGATCTCGCTGCGGGCGGCCCGGACGCGGTGCTCGACGCGCTGCGGCCGTTCTTGCTCTCGACGGCCAATTGGGTGGTGAGCGTGACCGGCGGATTCGGCTTCGTCGCGCTGCACTTCGTGATCACGGCGATTCTCGCCGGCGTCCTCTACTCCAACGGCGAAACCGCGGCGCGCGGCGTGATCAGATTCGCGCGCCGCATCGGCCAGGATCGCGGCGAGCGCACCGTGCGCCTGGCCGGCCAAGCGCTGCGCGGAGTCGCGCTCGGGGTGGTCGTGACCGCGCTCGCGCAGTCGGTGATTGCGGGCGCCGGCCTCTGGCTCGCGGGTGTGCCGCGCGTCGGCTTGCTGGTGGCGGTGACGTTCCTGGTCTGCGTGGCGCAACTCGGGCCGTTGATCGTGCTCGCCCCCGTGGTGATCTGGCAGTTCTATGCCGGCAACGCCGGCTGGGCCATCTTCCTGATCGGGGTCACCGTGGTTGCCGTGATCATCGACAACGTGGTGAAGCCGATGCTGATTCGGCGCGGCGTGGACCTGCCGTTGCTGCTGATCGTCGCGGGCGTGGTCGGCGGCATGATCGGTTTCGGCATTGCCGGGCTGTTCGTGGGGCCCGTGGTGCTCGCCGTCACCTATACGCTGCTCGACGCCTGGATCCGCGACGATCCGCTGCTCGCGGCCGACGTACCGAGCCCCGTGCCGGGCGCCGCTCCTGCCGCGCCGCTGGCCGATCCCGATCGGCCGTTGGCCGCCCGCTAGCAGCGGCGCGGCCGCGCGGCTGCCGGGCACGATAGGGCGGACCGCCTCGAGCCCAGACGGCGAAAGGCGGCGGAGGATTTTGCGCCGCGCCGGGCTGTGCCATAGTAACGATCATCGCGGATTCGTTCGTTCGAGAGTTGCCCGGAGGGCCATGGTCTCGATCGATAACCGTCTCAAACGGACGCTGGTGGCAGGAAGCCTGTCGCTCGCCGGCGCGTTCGCGCCCTTCGAATCGCACGGGCAGTCCGCTTTCACGTCCAACGCCGACCGGCAGGATCAGATCGTCGCCAGGATCGCGGAGCAGGAGGCGCAGTACGGCCCGTATTCGCCGCAGCTCCTCGAGTCGTGGACGGACCTCGCGCGGCTCTATCACGACGATCGCAACCGCGCGCTCGAGGCTGCGGCGATCGCCCAGGCCCTGCAGATCTCCCACGCGACCTACGGGCTCTACTCTCTGGAGCAAGTTCCTCTGCTCCAACAGATGCTCCGCAGCCACGACGAGCTCGGCGACGCCTCCGGGGTGTGGGAGCTCGAACGGGAGCTCATGGAGCTCGCGGAAAAGCATCCGCTGGATCCGCGCACCGCGTCGATCTGGGCCGGGATTGCCGACCGCCGCATGGACGTCTTCGCGCGCTACCTTGCCGGACAAAAGCCCGTCGAGCTCGTGCTCGGCTGCTACTACGGTCAGCCGAACTGCAACGCCGGCAGCCGAAGCGTCGCGCTCGCCGCCATGTTCGTGGACGCGCAGAGCAAGTACGAGCGCGCCGTGAGGACGTTGATACGACAGAAGCCCTACGACATCGAAGGGTTGCGGGCGCTCGACACGAAGATCGTTCTCAGCAGCTATAAGTATCGCGAGCGCGCCTTAGGCGGGTACAACTCCGGCACGTCCGGGCGCGGGTACAACTCGGGCGTCAGGGCGTTGCAGCGCCTCTACGCGTACGCCCAGGTCACCGGCGAGCCGGCTCCGGCGAAGGCGGCGGCGCTCGTGCAAGTCGCGGACTGGAACACTTTGTACGCGGCGAATACCGACAGGGCCGGATGGAGCCCCACGGACCAGCGTCCCGCGGAGGCGTTCGCCTCCTACCAGCAGGCGTACGATCTCCTGCAGCGAGACCGCGCGTCGCCCGAGACGATCGACGAGCTGTTCGCGCCGGCGGTGCCGGTGGTGTTGCCGGCCTTCGCGCCGAATCCGCTGACCGAGCAGCCGGAGGCGGGCGCAACGGGTTTCATCGACGTGGCGTTCGACATCACCAAGTACGGCCGGAGCGCGGACATCCGCGTGCTCGACACCAGCACCAACGCCTCGCGCAGCGCGAAGAATCGCTTGACGCGCTTGATCATGGTGAGCCGCTTCCGGCCGCAGGCGGTGCATGGCCGCCTCGACACCTCGCACGTGGTCCTGCGCTACTACTTGAATGAGCCGATCACGCTCGTGCAGGCCGCTTCGGACATCCGCACCGACTGACGCGCGCTTACTTCGCTTTCGCGGGTGCGGCGCCCTTGGCTTGCGCCGCCTCCTCCGCACGCGCCGCCGACAACATGTTGGCGAGCCCGTAGTTGCCCTCGTGACAGGCGTACTCGAACAGCGGCTGCGTCTCGTCGTGGGTCAAGTTCATCGCGAACGTCCACGGCTGCGTCCACGTGTGCGGATCTTCGAAGCTCACGGACCACTCGAGCGTGTCGGGGCCGAGCGGCGTGAAGCGCTCCACGAGCTTCAAGTGCTCGCTCGATCCGCGGTAAGGCGTCTTGTCCGTGAAGTTGGTGGTCTCGACGACCAGCGTGTTGCCCTCCCAGTGACCGCGCGCGTCGCCGAGATACTGGCGGATCGACGAGTCGATGTGCTTGCGGCCGTCGAGCGGGATCACGCGGGTGTCGTGAATCATTTCGTAGGTGATCGTGATCGCGTCCGGGCTCTGACCGATCTGGTATGAGTTGCCGTAGATCGCCGGCATCATCGACCCCGGCACGCCGCGCGTGATGCAGCGGTCGTAGAGGCTGCGGTCGGTGTAGGAGTCGGCGGGGCCGCGGCCCTTGCGCGCCTCGCGCAGAGCGGCGGCACGCTGCTCCGCCTCGGGGGTCAGCGGGGGCACCTTGCCGTCGGCCGGAGCCGAGACGAGCCACGGGCGGCTGTTCGCCGCGAAGTAGTTCTCGAACCAGTGCATCGGGCTCGTGGCGCCCGGGAACTCGCTCAACGTCGGGTTACGCTCGATCGTTTGCTCCTGACGCTGCGCGGTGATCTTGGCGAGCTCCTCGGGCGTGAAGCTCTCGAGCGTGCGGCCGGCGAATTCTTGCGGCCGCTCGAACGGGATGCCGGTCTCGTCGCTGTTGTTGTACGCGCCGCCGATGTCGGGGTCGCCCCACGACGTCTTCTTGGGCTTGTACGTGCCGCGCGGCGGCAGCGGCGCCACTTTCTTGCGCTGCGGAACCTCTCGGGCGTCGATGGGGTTGGCCGCCTGAGCGCGGGCCGCGCGCGGCGCGCCGAGTCCGAGACCGATGCCGAGCGCTGCTGCGACGCAGACCCCGGCCACTGCTTTGTCCATGCTGTGCATACCTCGAGATGGCTTGATGAGCGGCGGCCGGTGCCGCCGTTCGCTACCAGCATACCGCGTCTCGGGCCCGATCTCAGGGCGCCGCGGTTCGTGCGCGGCCGTGGCGGCGCTCCGCCGGCGGGCGTAGATTGTGCGCGGACATGGATACACACGCAGAGAGCGGTCTCGCTCGCCGCGGTGCGAGCGCCGTCGGCGCATTCCTCGTCGCGGCCGCGATGCCGTTGCTCGTCTCCTGCGGGCCGCGCACCGGCTCGCCGCCGGCCTCAGCGCAGGCTCCCCCGGCGAGCGCGCCGCGCGTGGGCCACAAGAACGCCGAGTACTCGATCGGCGGGCAGCGCATCCGCCTCGTCGACGGCGCGGCTGAGGAGCCTGCTGCGCCGGGCTCGGCCGCGAAGCGCGTGACTCGGTACTTCGGCAACGAGGTGTGGGGGGATCTGAACGCGGACGGCCGCGAGGACGTCGCGTTCCTGCTCACGCAGGAAGCCGGAGGCAGCGGCCAGTTCTACTATCTCGCCGCCGCGCTCGACAGGCCCGGCGGCTTCGCGGGTTCCGAAGCGATGCTGATCGGCGACCGGATCGCGCCGCAGCGCACGGTGCTCGAGCCGGGCGGCCCGATCGTGGTCAACTATGCCGATCGGGCGCCGGGCGAGAGCTTCGCGACGCCGCCCTCGGTGAACAGGAGTCTCAGGGCCAGGCTCGATGCCGCGACGATGCGCCTCGGCGAAGTCGCGCAGGGGTTCGAGGGCGAAGCGAATCCTGCCGTGATCAAGCTCGACATGAAGACCTGGGTCTGGGTGCGAGCCGTGTATGCCGACGGCCGCACGATCGCGCCGAAGAGCGCCGAAGCGT
Organism: Gammaproteobacteria bacterium; assembly: GCA_036274615.1. Lineage (GTDB taxonomy): Bacteria > Pseudomonadota > Gammaproteobacteria > Steroidobacterales > Rariloculaceae > FEN-1219. The sequence goes on from DASUFK010000123.1 coordinate 6,406, forward strand.
TCACGCTCACGTTCGCCGCCGACGGCACCTTCTCCGCGACCACCGACTGCAACCGTTTGCGCGGCGGTTATTCGACGAGCGGCCGCGAGCTCACCTTCGGCAACCTGGCGGCCACCCGGATGTTCTGCGCGGACTCCCAGGAAGCCGATTTCAGCGCGCTCCTCGGCAACGTCGCGAGCTATTCGTTCACGGCCCGCGGCGAGCTCGTCCTGGCTCTCGCCCCGGACGGCGGCACGGTGACGTTTCGCTGAGCCGCATCGGCCCCGCTCAGCGCCCGCCCCACACGAACTGCCAGACGGCGCCGACCGTGTCGAAGTCGGTGCCGGTGCGAGTGGACACTCCGGTGCTCGCGTTGATCTTCACGGATTGCGACCGGTTGATCGGCACCGACGCCGTGATCCCGAAGCGGCTGTTCGACTGGAAGTCCGGATTCACCGTATTGCCGCTCGACGTGCGCCCGCCGTGGTAGCGCGTCCCGTCGAGCGCGAGCCACGCGCCGCGAGAGAACGCGTAGACGGCGTGAGCCTGCACCGACGTGATCGGATCCTGCGAGCGCACGCGGCCGCCGAAGAACTCCGTGTTGTCCTCGAAGTACGTGTCGCCGGCGGAGATCTCGAACAACCAGCGGCCGAGATCCTTGGACACGCCGAGCTCGAGCTTCGACGACACGCGGTTCGCGCCGATGTTCACGAGCCGGTCCGAATCGTAGTCGCCGGTCGGTAGCCCGAGCTGCAGGCTCGCGCCGAACACCCAGTTCTGCTCGTAGGCGGCGAACTCCTGGCGCCGCAGCGGCGGCGCGCCGGCGAAGTTCACCGTGATGCGCGCGCGCGCGTCGGTGACCCCGCAGACGTTGCGCGTGGCGTGCTCGCCTTGGTAGTCCGCGGAGCCGTCGAGGCACACGCGGCCGATTGCCGTATCGAACTTGCCGGAGAACGGGCCGAGACCGAGCGATCGTCCGTACCCGACCACGGGGCCGTCGATCTCGATCTCGGCGTTGTCGAGGGCGATAGAAGGGTCGAACAGCACGTTGCCTTCCGAGTAGGCGTAGCCCGCGGCGAGGAAGTTGATGCCGATCGGCACGTTGGTATGGAGCCGCGGGTCGAGATCCTGAGCGCGCGCGGCGAGCGGCGAGAGCCACGAAGCGAGCAACGCGGCGGGCGCGGCGCCCAAGACGGCGGATCGGCGCCGATGCATCGGCGGTCGTCTCGTACCGAGGTGCGCGGACGGTACCACGGCGGCCGGCCGCGCCGTCCTAGCCCATGGGCCAATACCGCCGCCCGAGGCGGGTGCTAGCGTGAGGCCGACGATGGTAACGCCCCGTCCCGTAAGCTGGCTGCTCCGGTGCGGCATCTACCTCGCCGCGACGGCCGCGGTGGCTCTCGCCACGATCGTGCTGGTGTACGCGGTGCAAGCGCAGGTCCGCTTCGGCGAGCTGCACGCGTGGCACCGAGTCGTGCTGCGCGAGGAGGCGGGGGCGGCGCATCCCGAGGCGCTCGAGTCGTTCGAGGCGTATCGGGTGCAGGAGGACCGGCTCTTCGCCGAGCTGCGGCAGCGCATCTACGGCGACCCCGTGTCCGCCGACACGCTGCCGGTGGGCCGCTACACGCCCGGCAGCGCCGTGGCCGAGCTCGCGCTCGACACGCCGTACAACCGCTCGTTCGAGCTGGCTCCGCCGGGCGCGCCGCGCGGCTCCGTGCTGCTCGTGCACGGGCTGTCCGACTCCCCCTACAGCGTGCGTGCCGTGGCGGAGCTGTTTCAGCAGCGCGGCTACTACGTGGTGGCGTTGCGGTTGCCGGGGCACGGCACGCTGCCCTCGGGACTGCGCGAGGTGCGCTGGCAGGACTGGTATGCCGCGGTGGTCGCCGCCGCGAAATATGCCGCCGCGCGCGGCGGGCCGGGCAAGCCGCTCTACTTGGGCGGTCACTCGACCGGGGCCGCGCTCGCCACGCTCTACGCGGTGCGCTCGATCGACGACGACGCGCTGCCCAAACCACGCGGGCTCTATCTGATTTCTCCGGCGATCGGCATCTCGCCGTTCGCGGTGCTCACCAATGTGATCTCGCGGTTGTCGTTCCTGCCGTGGTTCGACAAGTCGCGATGGATCGACGTGTTGCCGGAGTACGACCCTTACAAGTACAACTCCTTTCCGGTCAATGCCGGGAACCAAATTCACAAGCTCACCGGCGTGCTCGACGGCGCCCTCGAAGAGGCCGGCCGGCGCGGCCGGCTCGGCCGCATGCCGCGCGTCGTGGTGTTTCAATCGATCGTGGACTCGACGATCACCGCCCGGGAAGTCGTTCACGGCCTGCTCGCGCGGCTGCCGCGCGCGGATCACGAGCTCGTGGTGTTCGACGTCAATCGCTTCGAAGCCGTGCAGGGCCTGATCGCGCCCGGGCCGCTCGAGGATCTGCAGGCCATTCGCAACGCGATGAATCAGCCGTTCGGGCTCACGCTGATCTCCAACCGCAACGCCGCGACCCGCGCGATCGCGTCCTACACGAGGCCGGCGGGTGAGAGCGCGGTCGTGACCGCCGACTTGCCGCTCGAGTGGCCGAGCGGGGTGTTCTCGGTGGGCCATGTGTCGCTGCCGTTTCCGCCGGACGACCCCGTCTACGGGATCGCGCCGCTGCCGGGCGCGCAACCCGGCTTCAATTTGGGCGGGCTTGCGGTGCGCGGCGAGAGCGGGGCCCTCGTGTTGTCGCTCGGTGCGTTCTCGCGGCTACGCAGCAATCCGTTCTTCGACGTGGTGCGCGTGAAGATCGGCGAGACTCTGCTGCGCGACGAAGCGCAATCCGGATCCGCCGTCACCCAACAGTAGGCTCGCTTCCGGCTCGCCGTTCCGGCCGCCTCTCCCGTGACTCGCGTCACAAATCGCAAACGTACCAGGAACCGTTTGGCGGTCCGATCGTGTATTGGTGGGTAGCGCCGCCCGGTGGGCTGCGCGTGGTCAGGGAGGAAGCGTATGTCTACTGCGAAGAGGACGGTTCAGCTCGTTGCGGTTTCGCTGGGATTGCTGTGCGGCGTTGCGGCGATCGCGGACCCGCCGGCGCACGCGCCGGCCCACGGCTGGCGCAAGAAGCACGACCCGTACTACGTCGGCCGCACGGGCGTGTCGTGGGAGCACGATTACGAGATCTCCGCCGGCCGCTGCAACCGCGAGGCGATCGCCACCGTGGTCGGCGGCGTAGTCGGCGGCGCGATCGCCAACCGGGTTGCGGAAGAAGATCGCGTCGTCGCCACGATCATCGGCGCCGCGGCCGGTGCGCTGATCGGCAAGAAGATCGGCGGCGAGCTCGACGAGCGCGATCGCGACTGCATCGGCCACGCGCTCGACATCGGCCAACGAGGACGCACCGTCGTCTGGACGAACGAGACGAGCGGCGTGCGCTACGAGCTCGCGCCCGGCGCCGATAGCTCGCGCAACGGGGCTCCTTGCCGCGCATTCACGCTCGCGGCGTCGCGCGGCGGAGAGAAATCGTCGCAGAGCGGCCTCGCGTGCCAATCGCAGCCCGGCGTGTGGCAAACCGTCAAATAACGCATTCGTTCCGGCGGCCGCAGACGCGCCGGCGGATCGCCGCTCGGCGGTTTGCACTAGAGGAATCGCATCACCGCCAGTAGGCCCGTCAACGTCATCGAGACCGTGTAGGGCAATGCCATTACGACCATTCGCACGTACGACAGCCGTATGAGCGGCGCGAGTGCCGACGTAAGCAAGAAAAGGAAGGCCGCCTGACCATTGGGCGTCGCGACGCTCGGAATGTTCGTGCCGGTGTTGATCGCCACCGCCAATACGTCGAATTGATCGCGGTCGATCGTTCCGCTCTGCAAGGCGCGCGTAATCTCGGTGATGTAGACCGTCGCC
>DASUFK010000124.1:0-26654 GCA_036274615.1 Gammaproteobacteria bacterium
CGCGGTCTGCTGGCCGATGACGTACTCGTCGAGCACCGCCTTGATCTCGGCCGGCTTGGGCAGCTTGTCGCGGCCGCGCTCGGCGCGCTCGTCGAGCTCCTCGCGGATGATGTCGTTGCAAAGCTCGACGCATTCGTCGCAAATGAAGACCGACGGACCCGCGATCAGCTTCCGCACCTCGTGCTGGCTCGTGCCGCAAAAGGAGCAATAGAGAAGCTTGCCGTCGTCTCCCTTGCCGCGAGCATCGTCGCTCATAGAAGTCCTACTCCAGCCGGTGAACCGGCACCTTCGGGGTTATAGCACTGCTCGGAGACGTCTGCAAAGCGGAGTATCGCAGTTTCGGGCCTTGGGCCCGCAACTCCGTTCTCCGCTAGTTTCAAGGCTTTGCAGGCGCCTCGACCCGCTTCGCGAGCACGGTATCGATCAAGCCGTACTCCACGGCTGCGTCGGCATCCATGAAGTTGTCGCGGTCGCTGTCTCGCTCGATACGCTCGACGGTTTGGCCGGTGTGCTTCGCCAAGATTTCGTTCAGTCGGACCCGCAGCTTCAGCACCTCGCGCGCGTGGATGTCGATGTCCGACGCCTGGCCTTGGAAGCCGCCGCTCGGCTGGTGAATCATGATCCGAGAGTGCGGTAGACAGTAGCGTTTACCCTTGGTTCCGCCTGCGAGCAGCAGCGAGCCCATGCTGGCCGCCTGGCCGAGACAGATCGTGCTCACGTCGGGCTTGATGAACTGCATCGTGTCGTAGATCGACAGTCCGGCGGTGACGATGCCGCCGGGCGAGTTTATATAGAGGTGAACGTCCTTCTCGGGGTTCTCGGACTCGAGGAACAGCAGCTGCGCCACCACGAGATTGGCCATGTAGTCGTCGATCGGTCCGACGACGAACACGACCCGGTCCTTGAGCAGCCTCGAGTAAATGTCGTATGCGCGTTCGCCGCGCGCCGTCTGTTCGACGACCATCGGGACGAGATTCAATGCCTTGGTCTCCACTAATTTGCTCCTGCGCGCTGCCTTCGCCCGGCTCGCTCACGCGCCCATGAATTGCTGGAACGTACGCGCCTGCTCCTGGCTCTGCGCCCGCTGCAGCACGAAATCGACGACCTGGTCCTCGAGGACCGTGGCCTCGACTTGGGCCATCATGCCACGGTTGCTACGGTAGAATTGTGCGGCCTCGTCGGGTTTCTCGTACGGCGCCGCGAGCTCCTCGATGCGCTGGCTCACACGCTTCTCGTCGAGCCTGATCTGATTACGGCTCAGTAGCTCCTGGACGAGCAAGCCCACGGACACGCGGCGCTCCGCCAGCGCGGCAAACCGCTCGCGGGCCGGCGCGTCCTTCGGATCCTTGACGCCCATCTGCCGCATCGCGTCCGCCTGCAGCGTGTCGATTTCCTGCTCCACGAGCGAGCGCGGCACCGACACCGAGTTCGCCCGCAGCAGCGAGTCGAACACGCGTGTCTTCACCTCCGCCTTCAGGCGCTCGGCGAGCTCGCGCTCCATGTTCTTGCGGACCTCCGCCTCGAGCGCCCCGAGCACGTTGTCGCCGCCGCTCACGCCGAAGCTCGCGGCGAAGGCCTCGTCGAGCTCGGGCAAGCGGCGTTCCTCGACGCGCTCCACGCGGATCTCGAACTGCGCGTTCTTGCCGGCGAGGCTCGCGGTGGGATAGTGAGCGGGGAACGCCACGGGCGCCGTCTTCGCCGCGCCCGGCGTCATCCCCTCGAGCGCCTTGTCGAAGTCCTCGATCACTTGTCCGGACCCGACGACGATCGCGACGTCCTTGCCCTGCCCGCCCTGGAACGGCTCGCCGGCCAACGTGCCGGTGAAGTCGACGACGACACGGTCCCCGGCCACGGCGGCGCGGTCCACGGGCTCCCAGGTTGCGCGCTGGGCGCGGAGCTTGTCGATCATCGCCGTAACGTCGGCGTCGCCGATCTCGACCTTCGGCACCTCGACCGTCAAGGACTCGAGCGGCGCAAGCGCGATCTCCGGGTAGACCTCGAAGATCGCGCGATAGCTGAAATGCTCGGCGCCGTCACTCGCGGGCAACGCCTCGATTCGGGGACCACCGGCGGGGTTCAGCTTCTGCTGGGCGATCGCGCGCGAGTAGCTCGACCGGATCAAGTCGGTGAGCACCTCGTCGCGAACCTGGCCGCCGTAGTATTGGCGGACGACCTTGGGGGGCACTTTGCCGGGGCGAAAGCCCTTGAGCTTCGCGGTCTTGCCCACCTTGGCGAGCCGCGCGTCGACCTCGCGATCGATCGTGGCGTTCGGCAGCCGCACGGTCATGCGGCGCTCCAAGCCCGCGGCGGTCTCGATGGAGACCTCGATGTTGTTGTTGGAAACTGCTGCGTTCATCCGCTTACTTGGCCTCAAGCCCCTCGAAAAACCGTGGTGCGAAAGGGGAGACTCGAACTCCCACGGGTTTCCCCACTGGATTCTAAGTCCAGCGCGTCTACCAATTCCGCCACTCTCGCTCCGACCGGCGGTCCCGACTCGGCATTATAGACGCGACTCGCGAGCGACGAATCTCCAAAACCTTGGGGCGGGAGGAGCAAAGCGAAGGTGGGGGGCTCGCGCGCGTCAGCGCGCCGACGGCGGAGGCGCCCCTGTCGGTCGGACGCACGACGCGGGAATGGGTGGTGCGCAGGGCGCCCGCCCGAGCGGGCACCCTCCGTTATTGAACGACCTTCGAGGCGGTGTTCGAGAACTGACTCTCCACGCCTTGGCCGTTGATCGCGGTCACGACGAAGAAATAGGTGCCGGGCACCAGATTGTCGACGAGATAGCTCGTGGCGGCCGGATCGTTGATCAGCGTCGAGCTCGGATAGTTGCCCTGGGTCGGACCCCAGTAGACCTTGTACTTCGCGAGGTCGGTCAGCGCGGAGCCGTCCGTGTTCTGGTTCGGCGGCACCCAGGTCAGCAGCGCGGATCCGGTCGTCACCGCCTGAACCGCGATCGAGAAGGCCGCGAGCGATGCCGACCCGCCCTTGCCGTCGCTGACGCTGATCACGATGCCGCTTGCCGTGCCGACGTCGCCGGCTCCCGGCGTGCCCGTGAGGCTGCCGTTCGCCGGGTTGAAGCTCGCCCACGCCGGCGGGTTCACGATGCTGAACGACAGCGAGTTGCCATCCGGGTCGCTCGCCGTCGGCGTAAAGGTGTAGGCGGTTCCCTGCATCACCTGAGCCGGCGGCGTGCCGGAAATCGTGGGCGCGCGGTTCGGTACGCTGATCGTGAAGGCCGGCAGCGCCGCACTGTCGCGGCCGTCGCTCACGCTGATCGTGATGTTGGCGAAGGTGCTGCCCGCATCCGCGGCGGCCGGTGTGCCCTGCAGTCGGCCGTTGGTCGTGGTGAACGTGGCCCACGACGGCTTGTTGGCGATGCTGAACGTGAGCGTCGGGTTGGGATCGGGATCGCTCGCCGTGGGCGTGAACGTGTACGAGCTGCCCGCGTTGACGGAGACCGGCGGCGTGCCCGAGATCGTCGGTGCGTTGTTCACGACGGTGATCGAGAAGCTCGACAGCGTCGCGGAGCCGCCCCTGCCGTCGCTCACGCTGATCACGATGTTGCTCGTCGTGCCCGCGGCCGCCGCCGTGGGCGTGCCCGATAATGCGCCGGTGCTCGTGCTGAACGCCGCCCACGACGGTTTGCCCGTTTGGCTGAACGTCAACGTGTCGCCGTCCGGATCGCTGGCCGCTGGCGTAAAGGAATAGGCCGCTCCGGCCGTGACCTGGGACGCGGGCGTGCCCGAGATGCTCGGCGCCCGATTCGTCATCGTGATCGCGAACGCGGGCAGCGACGCGGAGCCGCCCTTGCCGTCGCTCACGCTGATGACGACGTTGGCGGAGCCCGTTGCGCCCGCCGGCGGCGTCCCGCTGAGCACACCGGTGGTGGCGCTCAACGATGCCCACGACGGCTTGCCCGTCACCGAGAACGTGAGCGTGTCGCCGTCGGGGTCGTTGGCCGCCGGTGCGAAGGAATACGCCGTGCCGACCGTTGCCGACGTCGGCGGCGAGCCCGTGATCGTCGGCGCGCCGTTCAAGCCGACGACCGTGATCGCGAACGCGGGCAGCGAAGCCGTGCCGCCCTTGCCGTCGCTCACGCTGATCACGATGCCGCTCGCGCCCGACGCGCCCCCGGGCGGCGTACCCGCGAGCTTGCCGTCCGCGGGCGTGAAGGTCGCCCACGACGGCTTGTTGGCGTTGATGCTGAACGTGAGCGGCGTGTCGCCATCCGGATCGCTGGCCGTGGGCGTGAACGAATACAACTGACCCACGGTGATCGACGTGGCCGGCGCGCCGGAGATCGTCGGCGGCCGGTTGGCCGCGGCGATCGCGATGCCGAACGCCGGCAGCGCGGCGGTGCCGCCCTTGCCGTCGCCCACGCTGATCACGATGCCCGTTGCGCTCGCGGCGCCGGCGGGCGGCGTGCCGTCGAGCTTGCCCGTGGCCGTGCTGAAGGTCGCCCACGACGGCTTGTTCGTGATGCTGAAGGTCAGCGTGTCGCCGTCGGGGTCGCTCGCCGTGGGCGTGAACGTGTAGAGCGAGCCGATCGTCGCTTGCGTGCCCGGCGAGCCGCCGATCGTGGGCGTGCGATTCACCGTGATGGAGAACGGCGCGAGATTCACCGAGTCCTGTCCGTCGCTCACGCTGATCCGGATATTGGCGAACGTGCCCGCGTCGCTTGCGGCGGGCGTGCCGTCGAGCTTGCCCGTGGCGGTACTGAAGGTGGCCCACGACGGCTTGTTGACGATGCTGAACGTCAGCGGCGAGCCGTTGACGTCGTTGGCAGCCGGGGTGAACGAGTACAACGTGCCCACGTTGACGAGCGTCGAAGGCGAGCCCGTGATCGTGGGCGGAGTGTTCGTGGACGCGACCGTGAGCGTGAACGGCGGCAAGCTCACGCTCGCCTTGCCGTCGGTCACGCCGATCACGATGTTCGTGAACGCGCCCACGTTGGCGGCGCCGGGCGTGCCCTGAAGCTGGCCGGTGCTCGTCGAGAAAGTCGCCCAAGACGGCTTGTTGGCGATCGTGAACGCGAGCGGATCGTTGTCGGGATCGCTGGCGGCCGGCTGGAACGAGTAGAGCGATCCCTGCATCGCCGCGGTCTGCGGCGCGCCGCTGATCGTGGGAGCGCGGTTGGACGTTTGCGCCGTCACCGTTATCGAAAAGGCCGCGAGCGTTGCACTGGCCGCGCCGTCGCTCGCGCGGATCTGGATGTTGCTCGTCGTGCCCACGTTGCCCGCTGCCGGCGTGCCGGACAGGCGACCGGTGCCCGTCTCGAATGCGGCCCAACTCGGAGCGCCGGTCACCGTGAACGTGAGAACGTCGCCGTCGGCGTCTTGCGCCGTGGGCGTGAACGAATACGCGCCGCCCACCTCCACGGTCGAGGGCGGCGTGCCGGAGATCGTCGGCGGGCTGTTCGGGACATCGACCGTGATCGTGAACGGCGCAAGGCTGGCAGCCTCCCTGCCGTCGCTGACCGTGATCGTGACGTTCGCGTAGGTGCCAGCGTTCGCGGCCGCCGGGGTGCCGGACAGCCGCCCGGTGGTCGCGCTGAAGCTCGCCCAGGACGGCCGATTCGCGATCGTGTAGGACAACGTGTCGCCGTCCGGGTCGCTCGCCGCAGGCGTGAAGCTGTAGGCGGTGCCGGTGACCGCGGCGATCGGGGGCGTGCCGCTGATCTGCGGCGGACGATTCGTCGGCGACGGCGTCGTGACCGTGAGGTCGAAGGCGGGCAATTGGGTGGCGCCCTTGCCGTCGGACACCCAAACGATGATGCCGCGATAGACTCCGGCATCGGCGATCCCGGGCGTGCCGGTGAGCGCGCCGGTGGCAGTATCGAAGGCGGCCCAGCTCGGCTTCGCGTCGACGCCGAAGATCAGGGCATCGCCGTCGGCGTCACTCGCGCTCGGCGTGAACTGGTAGGAGGCCCCTGCGGCGATCGAGGTGCCCGGAGCTCCGGAGATCGCCGGCGCACGGTTGGTGCTCGGCGGGCTCAGGATGCTGCCGGTCTGGGGCGCGTCGCTCTCCTCTCCGCCGCCGCACGCGGCGACCAATACTGCAAGCGCGAGAATCCCCCATCGGACCGTTCCCCGAGCGATGTGCATCCCTGAATCCCGCCCCTGATATCCCGGCGAGCACCAGTCCAATTTTCGTGCCAGGGGTTCGGAAGCGAGGAACGGCGCGGGCTCGACCGGCAGTGACGCCACTTCCCGACATGCCGGAACGTCTCCGTTCGGAGACAGGGTCAACGATGAAACGCGCGCGCCGCTCGCGGACCTGGCGTCGGCGTAAGCCGACACGCGTTCGCCTCGAGCGCTGCGCAAACGTTAAATCGAAGCGACGCTGCGCCGCGCGCCCCCAGCAACTACTGGGACATCGACGAGACAGTTAACGGAATGTCTACCGGTCGCCGTTCGGCGACGACCGGCGTAGCGAAGACGCTCGCGCCCGCAAAGAAGCTCCAGGCAGCAATGCAAGATCGGGAAAGCGCGCGGCGTTTTCACGAATGACGATGACTGCGGGCCGATGCGGCGGTCATGGCCGTCCATCGGAATCCTTGCACGGTGAAGAGCAGGCAGCCGTGTCGTAAAGAACGGCAACGCTTCGCTCTTCCGGGAACGACCGGATATCATTCGCCCCCACGTCGGCCCGCGGCGTCGTGCGACCAACGCAACAAGGATAACGGGATGCTCGTCCGCCGCCACGGTCTTTCCGTGGCCCTCCTCACACTGGCGACTTGGCACGCGGCGCACGCGCGCGGCGTGAGCCCGTATTTGCCGCTGCAGGTATCGCCCGAGATCGAGAGGCAGATCGAGCGGCTATTGATCCTCGCGGACCAGCCAATCCAGACGCGACCGATCGCCGCGGCCACGGTATTCGACGCGCTCCCGAAAGCATGCGAGCGCGACGCCGCGCTGTGCGCGGAGGTGAAGCGCTATCTCGCGGGCTACATGCGCTCGGTGGGTATTGCTTACGCGAGCCTTTCGGCGGCCGCGACCACGGGCGCGGCGCCGGCAATGCCGAATCGCCATGGGATGAACGCCGACAGCACCTACGAGCTCGGGTTCGGCGCTTATTGGCAACTCAACGACTACGTGCTCCTCAACGCCGGCGTCATCGGCAATGACACCGAGAGTGCGCCGACCGGCAGCGTGCTGAGCCTCGGCATGGAGTACGCGCAGCTCGACGTCGGCTACCGCGACCATTGGCTCTCGCCGCTTACGGACAGCTCGATGTTGCTCGGCACCGAAGCCTCCACGATGCCGTCGGTCACGATCTCGAACTACACGCCGCTGACACGCTGGCGGCTGCGCTACGAGGGCTTCGTCGCCGAGATGAGCGAGTCGAGCCGCATCGCCGTGGAAGGCGGCGCGGTCACTACCGGCAAGCCGCGGCTCGGCGGGCTGCACTTGTCGATCGAGCCGTTGCCGGGCTGGTCGATCGGCGTCAATCGGATCATGCAATTCGGCGGCGGCTCGCGCACCGACGGGTTCGGCGATTTCCTGGACGCGTTCTTCAATCCCTCGGGCGCCGACAATACCGGCACCGTGGCCGACTTCGGCAATCAGGCCGCGTCTTTCACCTCGCGGTTCGTCATGCAGACGCCCGTGCCATTCGCCGTCTATTTCGAATATGCCGGCGAGGACACCTCGACGCTCAGTAACTTGCGGCTCGGCAATGCCGCGTTGTCGCTCGGCGTGGATTTGCCGTCGATCGGCAACGACTTCTCGTTGACGGTCGAAGCGACCGAGTGGCAGGACGGCTGGTACGTGCACCACATCTACGGCGACGGGCTGCGCAACGACGACCACGTCGTCGGCCACTGGGGCGGCGATTGGCGCACGGCCGGCGACGGCGTCGGCGGCCTCAGTTGGATGGCACGCTTCGGCTGGCGGCCGAAGTTCGGCGGATACGTCGAGGCCACCTATCGGGGCATCCGGAACCAGTTGTACTCCGGACAGCCCTACGAGCCGGGGCACGATCTCGACGTTCGTTATAGCCACCGTTGGGGAGACTTCTACGTGGGAGCAGAGCTCACGAATGGCCGCGATGTCCTCGGTCAATCGTTCACTCGCCTCGGCGGGTTCATCCGCTTCTAGGACTCGCAACATGGTGACGCGCACCGTTCCGATGCTCGCTCTCTGCGCCGCGGCGTTGCTCGGAGCGAGCGGCGCCGAAGCCGAGGTCTTCGTCGATTTCGGCGTCAACTCGTCGCGCGTCGAAGCGGATCTCGCCGACCTCACCACCACGGAGACGTCGTCGAGCGGTTTACACCTGGGCGCCGGAGCGCGGCGCACGCTTCGCGCCGGCAGCATCGGCGCACGGCTCGAGCTCGACGACGTCGACTCGAACCTGCTGTTGTCCGTGCGGGCGCTCGACTACCGCCACCATCTGTCGCCGCGCTTCGCGTTGACGGGGTTCCTCGGCGCCGCGCGCCTCGACCTCGCCACGCCGGCTTTCGGCTACTACTTGGGGGGCGGGCTCGAGATCAAGAATCTGTCCCGCCGTCTCGATCTCGGCATCGATCTGCGTTACGGCGACAAGATCGCGCGCGATAGCGTGCTGCCGACCGACCCCGTGCCGCAAAACGGTCAAAACGACAGCTTCTACGATCTCACCGGCGTCAGCGTCTACCTGCGTTATCGGTTCGGCGACGAATAGCTCGCGCGCGCGCCGGGGAATCGCTCCGCCGCTCGCAGCGTCTCGAGCGTCGCGGTCACGTAAGCATCTCGATCGAACGCCGCTGCGTGCGCTGCGCCCGCGGCGCTGAGCCTGCGGCGAGTCTCGACATCCGCAAGCAGCGTGTCGGCGTTCGCGGCGAACGCCGACGCATCGGGCGCGTCGATCAGCCAGCGGCCGTACTCCGGTGCGAGACATTCCGCGGCGCCCACGCGCCCCGACGTGAGCACCGGGACCCCGAGAGCCTGCGCTTCGAGCACGACCAAGCCGAACTCCTCGAAGCGCGCCGCGTAGAGGAACAGATCGAGCGCGGCCATCCAGCGCTCCGGCTCGCGGCCTTTCGGGCGGTGCAGCAAGCGCCCGGAGCGAACGAGCCCGTGCGCGCGCGCCCAATCGGGCAGTGTCTTCGACCCGACCACGAGGAATCGCGTCGCGGGGCGCGCGGCGGCGATTCGCGCGGCGCTCTCGAGGAACAGGTCGAGGCCGCGCTTCCGAAAATCGCCCGACGTCACGAACCCGACGAGCGGCGCCGACGCGTCGATGCCGAGCGCGCCGCGCGCGGAGGAGCGCAAGGCGGCCGCTCGGCCCGGAGCGAACACGGTTCGCGCGTAGCCCGGATAGTGGACGACGATTCGCTCCCGCGGGATTCCGTGGTGCGCAACCAGCGCGCCCGCGACGAGCCGCGAGTTGGCGACGATCGGCGCCGCGGGATTCAGCGCGGCGAAGAACGCCGCTTCCCCGCGTGCCGCCTCGACCCAGTCGTCGCGCTCGAGGTGACGAACGGCCTCCGTCGCGAGGTTGTGCACGAACACCACGTCGGCCTGGGGCACTGCAAGCCCGTGATCGACGATGAAGCGGGTAGCCGCCGCGCGCCGCGCGTCGGCCGCGACGACACCCGCCGGCACAACGCCGGTGCGCAGGAAGAATCGCCAGCGGCCGCGCTCGCACGCGAGCCGCGCGTCGACACCCGCCGCCTCGAGACCTTTGAGCTGCGCGAGCATGAGCTGGCCCGTGCCGCTGCGCAGGTCGAGGCTCGGCCGATAGAGCAACACGCTCATGCGCCGGCGTGCCGCGCGCGAAATTCGTCCACCACCGCGAGCACGGCGTCGACGTGCTGCGCAAACGTCGGGCTCGCGAGCACGTGCGCGCTCGCCGCGGCGCTCAACGTCTCGTACGAGCGCGCGTCGGCGAACAGCTCGGCCACCGCGGCGGCGAGCGCCTGTGGATCCACGAGCGGCGGCTCCACGAGCGCGTCGCGACGAGGCTCGTAGACGAGCTGCGGGACGCCGTCGAGCGAGCCGCCCAGGCCGGGATAGTCGGCGAGCGGCAACGTCGGCACGACGCAGCGTCCGCTCACGCCGTCGGCAACGGCCTCGGGGAGCCCGTCGATCGCGGCGGCGATGACCGGGCAGCCGTGCGCCGCGGCTTCGAGCGCCACGAGCCCGAACGCCTCGGTGAGCGGCGGGTGCACGAGGCAGTCCACGCGCGTGTAGAACTCGCGCATGTCGCGCACCGCGCCGCGAAACCGGACGCGATCGGCTACGCCGAGCCGCCGCGCCAGCGACTCGAGACGCCCGCGCTCGGGACCTTCGCCCGCGATCTCGAGCCGCGCATCGAGCCCGCGCGCGACGATCAGCGGCAGCGCCTGCAGCGTGAGCGCCACCCCCTTCACCGGGAACAAGCGCGCGGCAACGCCGAGCGTAACGGCGCCCGCGGGATACGCCTTCGCGACGCGGGCGCCGGGCAGCAGGCTCGGCCGCAGCGCGTTGCGGCACACGCGCATCGTCCCCGAGTAACCCCACAAGAGCTGCAGCACGCGCGCCGACGCGGTCGAGTTGGCGATCGCGAGGGTGATGCGCCGGAAATAGCGGCGCCGGTCGGCCTCGTGGCCCGAGTCCCACGCCGCGCCGTGCTCCCAGTGAATGCACCGGTCCGCGCCGAGCGCGTCGAGCACGAAACCGATCTTCGCGCTGCGGTTCCAGATCATGAGCACTTCGGTGCCCGCGGCCTCGAGCTCGCGGCGGCAGTGCCACGCACGGATCGCCTCGGGCCACGACGGCAGCTTCACGCCCCACCGGTACTTCGCGTAGACGACGCGCGCGAGCGTGGCCCGCAGCCGGTCGGCGAAAAACGGATGCAGCGCGCGCGTGGGCGCGAGCCAGCTCTGACTCCACTCGGGACGAGCCACGCGCGCCCGCTCGACGAATTCGGTGAAATGCGCCTCGACGCCCGCGGCCTGCGCCAGGCTCACGAGGTGCGTCAGATTGGGCACGCCGGAGCCTTTGGGCTCGAGAAGATGGTGGGCCGTGTAGGACTCGAACCTACAACCAATGGATTAAGAGTCCACTGCTCTACCAATTGAGCTAACGGCCCAATATTTTCGTCAGCATGGATAAAGTGGGGTGGACGATGGGACTCGAACCCACGACGGCCGGAATCACAATCCGGGGCTCTACCAACTGAGCTACGTCCACCAGCGTCCGGCTATATTAACCACTTAGCCCATGGCGCGCCCGGCAGGATTCGAACCTGCAACCCCCGGCTTAGAAGGCCGATGCTCTATCCCTTGAGCTACGGGCGCAACTTAAACGAGGTAATTGGTCGGGGCAGCAGGATTTGAACCTGCGACCCTCTGCTCCCAAAGCAGATGCGCTACCAGACTGCGCCATGCCCCGCGCTGTTATCGAGGCCGGCAATCTTATGCGGGCGCGCCGAGCACGGTCAAACCAGTCTTGAGCGCCCCGGAAAGCCCATGCGAGAATCCGCGCCTCTTTCGCTATAGGCGCCATAGGTAAAACCAGTGACCGCGACCCTGCTCGACGGCAAGACCGTCGCCGAAGAGATCCGCAACGAGCTCACCACGCGCGTAGCGCGCGTGAGAGAGAAGCTCGGCCGCCCGCCCGCGCTCGCCATCGTGCTGGTCGGCGACGACCCGGCCTCGCAGGTGTACGTCCGCAGCAAGCTCAAGACGGCGCAAGAAACCGGCATGAACGTGTCCCACGAGCGTCTGCCGGCCACGGCCA
This sequence comes from Gammaproteobacteria bacterium, assembly GCA_036274615.1. GTDB lineage: Bacteria > Pseudomonadota > Gammaproteobacteria > Steroidobacterales > Rariloculaceae > FEN-1219. The sequence goes on from DASUFK010000124.1 coordinate 11,706, forward strand.
CACTGGCCGCGACGCTCGACATCGTCCGCAGGTTCAATGCGGATCCCACGGTCGACGGCATCCTCGTGCAGTCGCCGCTGCCGAAGGCGATGGGCGCCGATGCCGAGCAGCAGGTGTTCGATGCGATCGACCCCGACAAGGACGTCGACGGCTTCAGCCCGATCTCCGCGGGACGCCTCCTGCAGAACCGCGACGGCTTCGCGCCGTGCACGCCGGCGGGCGTGATCGAGCTCCTGGTTCGGCGCAAGATTCCGCTGGAAGGCAAGCACGCCGTCGTGATCGGCCGCTCCGACATCGTCGGCAAGCCGATGGCGGCGCTGCTGCTGCACAAGAACGCCACGGTCACGATCTGCCACTCGCGCACGCGCGACCTGCCGGCGATGGCGCGCGAGGCCGACATCCTCGTGGCGGCGATCGGCAAGCCGGCGTTCGTAACGCCGAGCTTCGTGAAGCCGGGTGCCGTGGTCATCGACGTGGGCATCAACAGCGTCACGTCGGCCGACGAGGCGCGCCGGATCTTCGCCACGCGGCCCGAGCGGCTGGCGGTGTTCGAGAAGAAGGGCTCGGTGCTCGTGGGCGACGTGCATCCCGACGTCGCAACCCAAGCCGGCGCCCTGACGCCGGTGCCGGGCGGCGTGGGCCCGCTCACCATCGCGATGCTCATGGCGAACACCGTGAAGGCCGCGGAGCGCCGAGCCCGCTGAACGGGCATCGCAGCGTGCACAGCGGCGCCGTGGTGGCTATGATCGACAGCTGATTCGACGAGATCGGGCGACGAGGATCGAGACTCATGCGGCTGCCGACAGCGCGACTATGCCTTTTGTTGACCACGTGCCTGGTGGCGAGCTCGGCGAGCTTCGCGCAGGACAAGGCGGCGCCGGCCACTACCCCCACGAGCCCGCGCGTCCGCGTCGTCACCAGCGCCGGTAATTTCGTCATCGAGCTCGACCGCGCGCGCGCGCCGCTCACGGTCGACGCGTTCATGGGCTATGTGAACATCGGGTTCTACGCCGGCACGATCTTCCACCGCGTGGTTGCCGGGTTCGTCGCGCAAACGGGCGGGTACACCAAGGACTTCCAGCAGAAGCCGGTCACCGCCAACGTGCAGAACGAATCGGGCAACGGCTTGAGCAATCTACGCGGCACGGTGGGATTCGCCCGCGGCCCCGAGCCGCATTCGGGCACGAGCCAGTTCTACGTCAACCTCGCCGACAACCTCGACCTCAATCCGCGGCCGACCCGCTGGGGGTACGCGGTGTTCGGCAAGGTCGTCGAGGGCATGGAGGTGGTCGACGAGATCGGCCACCGGCCGACCGGCCCGGGCGGACCCTTCGACCGCAGCGTCCCGGTGGACCCGGTGGTCATCGAGAAGATCGAGCTGCTGCCGTGAGGCACGGGCCGACGCCGCCCAAAGCCGGGCGGTGACCGCGCTTTTCATTTCCGACTTGCACTTGGATCCGCGCGACGGCGCCGCGGTCCGGCTCTTCACGGAGTTCATCGAGCGCGAAGCCCTGGACGCCAGCGCGCTCTACATCTTGGGCGACCTGTTCGAAGCGTGGGTCGGCGACGACGACGACGATCCCGGGCTCGAGCCGGTCTTGAGCGCGCTCGGGCGGCTCCGCGACGCCGGCATTCCGTGCGCCGTGATGCACGGCAATCGCGACTTCCTGCTCGGCGCGCGTTTCGCAACCGCCACCGGCTGCCGGCTGCTCGGCGACTTCGAGAAGATCGCCGTGCAGAACGAGCCGTTGCTGCTCACGCACGGCGACCTGCTCTGCACGGACGATACGCGTTACATGGCGCTGCGCGCGCAGCTCCGCAGTCCCGAGTGGCAGCGAACGTTCCTGGCGAAGCCGCTCGGCGAGCGTCGCGCGATCGCCACCGATCTGCGCCGGATGAGCGCGTCGGAGATCGCGGCCAAGGCCGAGGACATCATGGACGTGAACCAGGCGACGGTCGAACGCACGATGCGTGAGTTCGGCGTGCGGCAGCTGCGGCACGGCCACACGCATCGTCCGGCCGTGCACCGCTTCGAGCTCGACGGCGCCCCGGCCACGCGCCTCGTGCTCGGCGCGTGGCACGACGGCGTGAGCGTCGTCCGCTGGGACGCCTCCGGCTTCCGCCTAGGAAAATAGGGACATGTTACTTTTTCGCGGCACGGCGAATCGACCGCTGCATGCGGTGAGCGCGCGAAAAAGTAACATGTCCCTATTTTCCTAGGCGACGCGCTCGAGGTCGGCGAGCAGATCGCGCGCGGATTGGTAGCGCTCGAGCCGCTCGACTGCGAGGGCGCGGTCGACGATCGGCTGCAGGTACGTGAGCGGACGCGCGAGCCGCGGCCGCGGAGCGTGGGCGTGGCGGTAGATCACGCCCATCGGCGAGCTCGCCGTGAACGGCCGCTCGCCCGTCAGCATCTCGTAGAAGATGCATCCCAGGCTGTAGAGGTCCGAGCGCTCGTCGGTGGGCTCGGCGTGCCCCTGCTCGGGGCTCATGTAGTAGGGCGTGCCGAAGATCTGCCCGGTGCCCGTGATCGCGGCATGCAGCCGCATCTGCTTCGCGAGCCCGAAGTCGATCAGCGCGAGACTGCCCTCCTCGCGAAACATGATGTTCGCCGGCTTCAAGTCGCGGTGCAGAATCCCGGCATCGTGGATCGCCGCGAGCGCGCTACCGATCTCGCGCGCGTAGTCGACGGCCGTTTTCGGCGGGAGGCCCTGTGTGAGCCGGTCCGCGAGGCTGCCCGATCCGAGGTACTCCATGGCGATGTAGGCGTGATCGTCGGCCACGCCCAGGTCGAAGATGCGCACGACGTTCGGGTGCCGCACGCGCGCGATCACCTCGTATTCCTGCAGAAACCGGTCGAACAGCCGGCCGCCGCCGGCGTCGGGGACGTGGCGCACGACCTTGAGCGCGACCCGCTCGCCGCCGTCCTCCGACTCGGCGAGGTACACCGACGACAAGTCGCCCGCGTACAGCTTCGCGACCAGGCGCCGCTTGCGGCTGCCATGGAGCATCTTGTGGTCGACCAGCAGCGCGCCCGTCGGATCGAGGCGAGACAGATCGAGCCACGAGCGGACCACGTCGATCAAGCGCCGGTGCTTGACGCGCTCCTTGGGGAAGTAGTCCACCGCACCCGCCTTGAGGGCCTCGACGGCCAGGAACTCGTCGCCGTTCGCGGCGAACAAGACGATCGGCGGGCAGCGATCGCGGCGCCGCAGACGCCGCAGCAAAGCGAGGTCGGCGCCGTGCGAGATCGGATGACCGAGCAAGATCAGATCGACGGCGCCGACGTCGAGCTCCTCGGGCGGAGGCCCGGCCGAGCTCGGCTGCCACTCGTCGATCGACGCGTCGGGCCACTCTACTTCGAGGTGATAGCGAAGCAGACGCCGGTAGTCGGCGTCGTCGTCGATGATCAAAAATCTCAAGCGGAGCAGCGCCGGGGCCGGGGGCGCAGGCGCTAGAGCCCGCTCGCGACCTGCATCGTATCGTCGTCGAGCTCCTCGGCTCGAACCTTGGCATCGCGCTTGGCTTTCGCCGCGTTGGAGCGAATGACCTCGAGCGCGTCGAGGTAGGCGCGGCTGACGTCGCCGGTGACGTACTGACCGGAGAAACACGACGTGTCGAATCCTTCCACGTCGGCCTTCTCGTGCTGCACGGCCTGAACGAGGTCCTCGAGATCCTGATAGATGAGCCAGTCGGCGCCGATCTTGCGCTCCACCTGCTCCACCGTGCGGCCCGCGGCCACGAGCTCGCCGGCCGCCGGCATGTCGATACCGTAGACGTTCGGATAACGCACGGGCGGCGCAGCGGAGGCGAAGTAGACCTTGGCCGCGCCCGCTTCGCGTGCCATGTCGATGATCTGCTGCGACGTGGTGCCGCGGACGATCGAGTCGTCCACGAGCAGCACGTTCTTGCGGTTGAACTCGAGGCCGATCGCGTTGAGCTTGCGCCGCACCGACGCGCGGCGGGCCGACTGCTCCGGCATGATGAAGGTGCGGCCGATGTAGCGGTTCTTGATGAAGCCCTCGCGGTACTTCACGCCGAGCCGCTGCGCCACTTGCATCGCGGCCGTGCGCGACGTGTCGGGGATCGGGATGACGACGTCGATGTCGTGGTCGGGACGCACGCGGAGGATCTTGTCCGCGAGCTTCTCGCCCATGCGCATGCGGGCCTTGTAGACCGAGAGGTTGTCGATGATCGAGTCGGGGCGCGCGAAGTAAACGAACTCGAAGATGCAGGGTGTATAGCCGGCGCGCGCCTTCGACTGCCGGCTGTGCAGATAGCCGCGCTTGTCGATGAAGACGGCCTCGCCGGGCCGGATATCGCGCTCGAGCTCGAAGCCGATCGCGTCGAGCGCCACGCTCTCCGACGCGACCATGCGCTCCACGCCGTTCGCCGTCTCGCGGATGCCGAGCACGAGCGGCCGGATGCCGTGCGGGTCGCGGAACGCGACGATGCCGTAGCCGATGATCATGGCGACCACCGCGTAGCCGCCGGAGCAGCGTTTGTACAGAGCCTCGACCGCGTCGAGAATCTGCTCCGGCTGCAGACCATTGGTCTTGTGCTGCCCGAGCTCGTGGGCGAACACGTTCAAGAGCACTTCGGAGTCGGAGTTCGTGTTGAGGTGGCGGTGGTCTTGCTGCTCGACGAGCCGCTTGAGCTCGTCGGCGTTCACGAGGTTGCCGTTGTGGGCGAGGCAGATTCCGTAGGGCGAGTTCACGTAGAACGGTTGCGCCTCGGACACGGTGGCGCTGCCGGCCGTGGGATAGCGCACGTGACCCAGACCGACGTTGCCGCCGAGCTTCAGCATGTGCCGTTCCTGGAACACGTCGCGCACCAGGCCGTTGCTCTTGCGAACCCGGAGGCGGCCCCCGTCGTCGGTCATGATGCCGGCGGCATCCTGCCCGCGGTGCTGGAGCACGGTGAGCGCGTCGTAGATCGACTGATTGACCGGCTCCTGGCCGACGATTCCGACGAGTCCGCACATATGAGCTACCTACCCTGAAGGACTACCGACTTCGACACCCCGAAGGGCAAGAATGTTGCCGCGCGGCGCGTCAGACGACCTGCCGATCCGTGATGTAACGCGAGCCGAGCTCGGCGTAGTGCCGAACCGCGGCGGCGATCTGATCGACGTAGGGCTTCAGTTGCGAATTCTGCCACCAAGAATCTTGGTCCAAACCGGAGAATTCCAAGGCGATGACCCCGAGCCCCACCAGCACCGCGCCCCGTGCGAGACCGAACGCCGCGCCGAGCAGCCGATCGAGGCCGGTGAGCCCGGTTCCCTTGATCAGCGCCCGCGCCAACCACGCCGTCACGGCCCCCACGAGCATCACGAATACGAATATCGCAAAGCGCGCCGCCCAGGTTCTGACCTCCGAGTCGCTGAGCCAGCTCTCGAGATACGGGTCGACGACGAACGCGAACCGCCACGCGAGCCAGATCGCCGCGAGCAGCGTCAGCAACGCGAGCGCCTCCTTGACAAGGCCCCTCGCAAAGCCGATGCCCGCCGAAACCAGGCATACGCCGATGATCAGGTAGTCGATCGGCGCCATTCCTCGCGCTCAGTCGGCCGCCACCACTTGCGCCGTAATTCCGTGCGCAGAGAGCCCCGACGCGGTGGCGCCGGCCTCCGCCCTGTTGTCATAAGACCCGACGCGGACGCGGTACATCACCCGGCCGCCGGACTTGTGCGCCGATACCGTCGCCTTGTACCCGTACGTGCTCGCGCGCTGTGCGAGCTTGCGGGCGTTGTCCTCGTCGCCGAAGCTGCCGAGCTGCACGGTCCAGCCTCCCTTGGCCGGCGGGCGAGCCGTCGAGGCGGTTGCCGCGGGCTTCGGCGGCGTCGCGGCCGGAGGCACCGCGCGGCTGGGCGTGGACGCGGCGGGCTCGTCGGCGACGGTGCGCGGCGGCGCGGCGGCGGACAACGCCGCCGCGGGCGGCGGGCTCGCGGCCGGCGCCGGCTCCTGCTCACGCGCGACAGCGGCGGTTGCCACTTGCCGCTCGGCGATCGAATCCGCCACCGGCGCAGATCCCGTGGCCTGAGGAGCGGCCTCGGGCTGTCCGCCCACTCGAATCGTTTCGGTACGCACGGGCACCGGCTCGTCCGGGGCCGGCAAGCGCAGCGCGGTGGCGCTGGTCTCTTGTTGCGAGCCGCGGCCGTCGAGGATCCAGGGGATCACGAGCACGCCGATCAAGACGAGCACCGCCGCGCCGATCAGTCGTTCTTTCAAACCCTGGTCCATCTGGCGGGCGGAGCACCTCGCGGGGAAGGTGCGGAGTATAGCCCAAGCGACTCCGCCGCGGCGCCCACGGTGAAAAAGGATCCGAACACCACGACGCGGTCGCCGGGCTGCGCCGCTGCGCACGCTGCGGCGCACGCGGCGGCGACGTCGGCGCAGACGCTGATCCCGCGGGCGTCGATCGCGGTCAAGATGTCGCGCAACTCCGCGCCCGTCGCGCCGCGATCGGCGCTGGCCTGGGTGACGAACCACCGATCCACCGGCTGCACGAACGGCGCGAGCACCCCCGCGAGATCCTTGTCGCGCATCGCGGCGAAGACCGCGAGCGTACGGCGCGGCGGGAGGCGCGCGATCGAAGCGCGCAGTATCGCCACGGCGGCGGGATTGTGCGCGACGTCGAACACCCACTCCACCGAGTCGACCTCGTGGCGCTCGAGCCGCCCGCGCAGATACGCGTGACGAATGCCGGCGGCGAGGGCGGCGTCGCTCACGGGCAAGTCCGCGCACATCGCCTCCGTGACCGCCGCGCAGGCGGCCGCGTTGCCGAACTGCTCGTCACCGCCGAATTCGGGCAGCGGCAGCAGCGGCGCCGAGGCAGCGTCGCCGATCCGCCGCCAACCGAGTCCCTCGCGCCGGTAGTCGAAGTCCCGGCCGATGAGCGACACCACGGCGCCTTCGGCGGCCGCGTGCTCGAGCACGCTGCGCGGCGGGTCCCGGTCGGCGACGATCGCAGGCTTGCCGCGCCGGACGATGCCGGCCTTCTCGCGGCCGATCGACTCGCGATCCGGCCCGAGCCACTCGCGGTGGTCCAGGTCGATGCTCACGATCAAGGCGCAATCGGCGTCGACGGCGTTCGCCGAGTCGAGGCGTCCGCCCATGCCGACCTCGAGCACGGCGACGTCGACTTCGCGCCGCGCGAAGTGCAGCAGCGCGGCCACCGTCGAGGCCTCGAAGTACGTGAGCGGGATCGTTCCGAGCGCGCCGTCGATGATCTCGAAGACCTCCACGAGCTCCGCGTCGTCCGCGTCCGCACCATCGAGCCGGATCCGCTCGTTGAACCGCCACAGATGCGGCGACGTGAACGCGCCCACCGTGTAGCCCGCGTGCCAGTAAATGCTCTCGAGCATCGCAACGCACGAGCCCTTGCCGTTCGTGCCGCCGACCGTTATTACCTTGAAAGGCGGCGGCTTGAGCTCGAGCCGCTCGAGAACCGCCGTTACGCGCTCGAGCGACAGATCGATCTTCTTCGGGTGCAGCGTCTCGAACCACGAGAGCCAATCCGCGAGGGTGAAGGAACGCCGCGACGACGTGACCAAGAACGATGTCTCCGCGCTCAGGAGAGCGCCGGGCGAGCGGTCAGCTTGGCGAGCAGAGCGGCGATTTGGTCGCGGGAATGCCGGCGGTCGAGGATCATGTCGATCGCGCCCTTCTCGAGCAGGAACTCGGCGCGCTGGAAGCCTTCGGGCAGCGTCTCGCCCGTGGTTTGCTCGATGACGCGCGGCCCAGCGAAGCAGATCAACGCACCCGGCTCCGCGATGTTGACGTCGCCGAGCAACGCGATGCTCGCCGAGACGCCGCCCGTGGTGGGGTCCGTCATCACCGAGATGTACGGCAGCTGAGCCTCGCTCAACTGGGCGAGCGCGGAGCTCGTCTTCGCCATCTGCAGTAGGGAGTAGAGACCTTCCTGCATGCGCGCGCCGCCGCTCGCGGAGAAGCAGACGAGCGGCCGCCGATGCTGGATGCAATACGCGACGGCGCGCACGAACCGCTCGCCGACCACCGAACCCATCGACCCCGCCATGAAGCGAAACTCGAACGCCGCCGCGACGATCGGCATCGACTTCAGCGTGCCGGCCACCACGATCAGTGCGTCGCGCTCGTCGGTCTCCCGCTGCGCTTGATTGAGCCGCTCGCGGTAACGCTTGCTGTCCTTGAAGCGCAGCGGGTCCTGCGGCTCGAGATCCGCCGCGAGCTCGTAGCCGGACTCCGGGTCGAGAAACATCTCGAGCCGCTCGCGCGCGCCGATTCGAAGATGGTGGCCGCACTTGGGACAGACGTGCAGGTTGCGATTGAGCTCGGCTCGGTAGAGCTGTGCCGAGCAACCGACGCACTTGACCCACAGCCCCTCCGGCACGGAGTGCTTGCGCTTCTCCGTGCGTATCCGCGACGGCATCAACTTGTCGAACCAGCTCATAGTCCCGCACCGCCCCGTGACCGGGCGAATGATAGCCCAAAGCGGCCCGGCGGATTCATCGCGCGTCCTCGGCACGCGGCAACGAATAGTGCGGCGGATACAACACCTCGATCAGGGCGAGACCGCCCGGCGGAGCGGCGACGTCGCCCGCCGTGCGGTCGCGGCTCGCCAGCACGTCGGCAGCAGCGTTCGGCGCGCGATCGCCGCGCCCGATCGCCGCGAGCAGGCCGACCAGATTGCGGACCATGTGTTGCAGAAACGCATTCGCACGGAACTCGAGCTCGATCAGAACGCCGTCGGCGCGCGCCCTGCGCGCGACTCCGACGCCGATCAGCCGGCGCATCGGCGACTTTGCCTGACATCCGGCTGCGCGAAACGCCGAAAAATCGTGCTCGCCGAGCAGATGCAGAGAGGCGGCCGTCATCGCCGCGCAATCGAGCGGCTCGCGCAGCCACCAGACGCGGTTCCGCGCCAGCGCCGGCCGGCTCGCCTGCTGCAAGATCGAGTAACGATAGCGGCGCTCGAGCGCCGAGCGGCGCGCATCGAACCCGTCCGGCACCTCGCGCACCCACCGCACGGCAACATCCGCCGGCAGATTGGAGTTGATCCCGAGCAACCACTGCCGCGTCGTGCGTCGCGCAGCCGCGTCGAAGTGCGCAACCTGCCCCGTCGCATGCACGCCGGCGTCCGTGCGCCCGGAACCGTGCACGATGGCCCTCTCGTCGGCGACCGCGCTCACCGCCTCCGCCAGCACCCCCTCGATGCTCCGCCCGTGCTGCTGTATCTGCCAGCCGACGAACTCCGTGCCGTCATACTCGATCCCGAGTGCAATGCGCGCCATCCCGCGATCTTAAAGTGCGACACGCCCTAACGTCAGAGCCCAGCTGGGCGCCGGGCGGCCGTGGGTGCTCCTCGGCGGCAGTAGCGACCGCCGAGCCACAGCGCCGAGAGCCGCGGAGCCGGGCGCGTAGCGCCCGGGGCGAGCGGCACGCGAGCATCCCGAAGCGCGGCGGCACTGACCTCTCTAGATGCGATGCGAGTGAACGACCGCGTTCGGGACCCCGGCGAACGCGCCGTGGCGAGGGAACCGGCCGAAGGCCGGCGAAGTCGCGTGCCGACGAGGAGCACCCACGGACGCCCGGCGCCGAGCTGGGCTCTGACGCGCGCTGACCGAGGCTACGCGCGGAGAACGTCGATCAGGCTCTGCGCCTCGCGCCGCTGCCCGGGGTCGCCTTCGTCGAGCACTTCCTCGAGGATGCTGCGCGCCCCCTCCGGATCGCCCATATCGATGTACGCCCGCGCAAGGTCGAGCTTCGTGCCGACCTCCGTCATCGTCTGCGGATCGAGCGGGCTCACCTCTTCGGTACCCGTAGGATCGTCCGACGCACTCACGTCGCTGCCGATGTCGAGATCGAGCGGCGTGTCGCCGCCGCCGAACACGTCGCGCGAGAACGAACGCGGCTGATGCTGCTCCACCGTATCCGCGCCGTGCAGCGCAGCGGACAGATCGTCGAGATTCAGGTCGAGACCGTCGTCCTTGCGCAGCGACCTCACGAGCGACGTGTCGCCCGACTCATCCGTCTCGAGCCGGTGCTCGAGCACTTCCGTGCCTGTGAGCGTGTTGTCGTCGAAGCTCGGAGCGAGCATCGTCGCGTCGTCCTCGCTCAGCACCGACGTCTTGCGTTGGACGAAGTCGTCGTCTTCCTCGCCGCCGACCAACACTTGCGTCACGCCGGTGGCCGACAGCAGCTCGTCGTCGCCCTTCAGCGCTACCTGCTCACGCGTGTCCGCGGAGAGATCGCCGAGATCTTGCGGCAAATTTTCGAGGTCCTTGACGTCGAGCCCGAGATCGTCGAGGTCGATCTCGGCAGTGCGGTCGCTCGCGCCGGCGCCGCCGAACGCCGGCTGCTCCACGGTGCGCGTGTCGCCCCGGAACGGCGTCTGCACCGTGGGCGTCTCGACCGTGGGCGCGTCCGCGGCGGGGCTCTCGATCGTCGGAGTCTCCACCGTGGGTACGTCGGCGAGCGACAACAGCGACGTGGGACTTTCCGCCGTCGCGCGGCCCCAGTTGCGCGACGACTCGATCGTGGGCGACTCCTGCGTGATCGCGAGGCTGTCCGCCGCGAGGTCCGGTGTCGTGCGCGACGAGGCGTCGTCGCCGCCCTGCGTTTCCTCGAACAGCGCGGCTTCGAGCCCGGCCGCGGTGCGCTCGCCGATGTCGAGCGAGTCCTCGAGGCTCTTGGGCGCCGGTTTCGCCGGCGGCTGCTTCGCCGCCGCGGCCGGCGCACCGGGCATCTTCAGCTCGCGAGTGCTGGACGATTCGAGGTCCAGGTCGAGACCGCTGTCGGATCCGCCGAGGTCGAGGTCCACCCCGCCCGCGGACGCGTCGTCGAACGCGAGGTCGAGCGGCGAGTCGCCGGCCTGCAGGTCGACGTCGACCTCGCCGGCGGCCGCCGTGGCCTCCGAGAACAGCCGCTCGTCGGGGCAAATCTGCTTGCCCATGATCACGACTTTGTCCCAGTCGGCATCGGGCTTCTGGCCGATCTCCTTGCGCAAGCCCTGGGCGGCCTTCAGGAACGCATCCTTGTTGCCCCAGACGAAGAACACCTCGAGCAGCTTGAGCTTGAGATCACGCCGGTTGGGAGCGGCGTCGAGCGCCTTCTGCACCAGCTCGGCCGCTTGATCGTAGAGGCCGTACGCCATGTGGAAGTCGGCTTCGGCGACCGGATCCGCCTGGTCGAGGTTGATGACGGTCTGACTCGACAGCGTCTCGTCGGCGACCGCGGGTGCGGGGGCCGGCGCAGCCGCGCGAGGCGCCCGGGGCGGGGGCTTGAGGCGGGTGTCGTCGGAGGCGGGCTCGGCCTCGGCGCGCCGCGGTCGCGACGCCTGCTCCTCGACGACGATGCTCTCCTCGGGCGCCTGCCGCCGCATCCGCTCGGTGGCCTTGCGCACGTCGTCGTCGTCGACTTCGGCCTCGAGCGCTTCCCAACGGCCGGTGACGTCCTCCGGCTCGTCGCGGCGGCGCCGCACGAACCACAACGCCGCGAGCAGCAGCGCCGCGACGCCGACGCCGATCAAGACGAACGGCGAGCTAACCCAACCGAGAATCTGCGACACCAACGACGTCCCGGCCGGCGCCGGAGCCGCCGGCGTGGACGGTACCGTGGCCGCGGGAGCCGGTGCGGCGTCCGCCGCGGGCTTGGTCTCGTCGGTAAAGACTTGCGGCGGCTCGACGTCTACGCCCGGGGATGCGTTGGCGGCCGGCGCCGGCGGAGTCGCCTGATCGGTGGCGGCCGCGGCCTGAAGATTGCGCAGCTGCTCGTCCTGGACTTCAAGCAGCCGCCGGTCGGGAGCGGCGCCGGTGTCTGCGACGGCGGGCGCCGGCTCGGTTGCGGGCGCCGGCGGCGGAGTCTCCGTGCGAGCCGGCGGCGGCTTGGCCGCGGGCTCCGGCGCGCTCGTGCGCGCGGGCTCGGTTGGCGTCACGGCGGTTGGAGGAACCAGCACGAGCCGCGGCGAGCGGTTTTGCCACTCGTCGGTCTGGCGCTGCACCTCGGCATTCGCGGTGCTCACCGCGACGCTCTGCACGTCGTTCGCCTGGGGCAGCCGCAGCGTCGCGCCGACGCGCAGGACGTTCATGTTGCCGCCGAAAGCCTGCGGGTTCGCCTCGAACAGCGCGACCATCATCTGGTTCATCGAAACGCCTTCCGGACGGAAGCGTTCCGCGATGGCCCACAGGGTCTCGGAGCGTTGCACGGGGCCGTAGGTCCCTTCCGGCGAATTCGACGTCGCGCGCGGCACGGGTGCCGGGCTCGAGCTCGCAGGCGGGGAAACCGGAGCGGGCGCGGGCTGCGGCCGCGTCGCGGGCGGCGGCGCCGGGCGCGTGATCGGGGCCGCCGGCTCGGCGGGCTCCGCGCGACGGGTCTCCGCGGGCCTCACCGGCGTCGGCGCGGCAGGCGCCGGCAGCAATACCGGAGGATCGAGCAGTACGGTGTACTGGCGCAGCAACCGGCCGCGCGGCCAGGTAGCCTCGACGAGCAAATCGACGAACGGCTCGGCGATCGACTCGCGCGAGCTCACCTCGATCAAATTGCGACCGGAGCGATCGTTAACGATTCGGAACTGCAGCTGCGAGAGGAAACCCGCCCGCTCGATGCCGTAGCGTTTGAAGGAGTCCTCGCCGGCGATCGCGATCTTGAGGCCCGCGAGCTCGTCCGGGGTGGCGGACACGAGCACGATCTGCGCGTGAAACGGTTGATTGAGCGCGGACTGCAACTCTATGTCGCCGAGCCCGAGCCCCCATGCCCCGAGGGGAGCGGCCAGTAGCGGCATCACGCCCCAACGTGCCAGTGCTCTCATGCAATCTCCCTAGCTACCTCGGTCATCCGATTCCGTATTTCCAAGGTATCGCCCCGATGAGCACGAGACCCCGATGACGGACCGAAAGATACCTTACATAACACTGATTTACCAAAATCCAGGCGTCTTCGCCGTTGATCGCCGCAACCTCTGCGGCTGTTCGTCGGATGACCGCTGTCGATCGATCCTCGCGTTGGTTTTCCGGCTCGCGCGCCTGCGCGGTGCGCTACACGGCGGCCCGTCCGGGCGACGCGCCGCCCGACGATCCAGCGGCGGAATTTAACAATTTCACAACGTCGCGGACTGTGATTTTTGTTCGAGTTTTCGACATCCCCGGCTGCGATCCCGATCCGGAGCCCCGGGGTCGCAAGCGCTTACCATAATATCGAAGTCGTCACCGCGCTTGCGAGTGGCACGTGCGCCGGCCGGCGGCGAGCCCCACCGCCCACCGGGGCGGCGCGGCCGCGGCGGGCGATCGAACCTGCTCAGGGCGGCGGTTTCGCGCCGAGCAACGGCATGGCCGAGCGGACGTCGGCGTTCTGGGCCCGATGCCGCAAGTAGTGGTCCATGAGCGTGAGCGCCAGCATCGCCTCCGCGATCGGCGTGGCACGCAGTCCCACGCACGGGTCGTGCCGGCCGGTGGTGACGATCTCCGTGGCCTTGCCCTGCTTGTCCACCGTCGTGCCGGGCACCTGGATGCTCGAGGTGGGCTTCAATGCGATGCTCACCAGAATGTCCTGGCCGCTCGAGATACCGCCTAGCGTTCCGCCCGAGGAATTCTTCTTGAAGCCGTCCGGCGTGATCTCGTCGCGATGCTGGCTGCCGCGCTGATGCACGACCTCGAAGCCGTCGCCGAACTCGACGCCCTTCACGGCGTTGATGCTCATGAGGCCATGCGCGATGTCGGCCTCGAGCTTGTCGAACACGGGCTCGCCGAGACCCACCGGCACGTTCGCCGCGATCAAATTGATGCGCGCGCCGATCGAGTCGCCCGCTTCGCGCAGCTCGGTGAGATAGCGATCGAGCTCCGCCACCTTCGAGGGGTCGGCGCAAAAAAACGCGTTCTGCTCGACCTGCTCCAAGTCCACCGCGCCGAGCGTGTAGGGACCGATCTCGGCGAGATAGCCGCGGATCGTGACACCAAGCTGCTCGTGCAGATACTTGCGCGCGATTGCGCCCGCCGCCACGCGCATCACCGTCTCGCGTGCCGACGCGCGGCCGCCGCCACGATAGTCGCGGATCCCGTACTTCTGCTGATAAGTGTAGTCGGCGTGCCCCGGCCTGAAGCTGTCCTTGATCTTCGAGTAGTCCCCGCTGCGTTGATCGAGGTTCTCCACGAGCAGGCCGATCGCCGTGCCGGTAGTCTGGCCTTCGAAGACGCCCGACAAGATCCGAACCTGATCCGGTTCCTGCCGCTGCGTGACGTGCTTCGAACGCCCGGGCCGGCGGCGGTCGAGATCCCGCTGGATGTCGGGCTCCGCGAGCCGTAGTCCCGGCGGACAACCGTCGACCACGCAACCCATCGCCGCGCCGTGGCTTTCGCCGAACGTCGTGACCGTGAACAACCGCCCGAAAGTGTCGCCAGCCATGTTCGTACCCTGAAGCCGCCGGGCATGACACCCACGGATCGGCTCTATATAAATGAATAGCCCTTAACCGATGCCTTCTATCCGCGCCGCGAGAACGTGTCGAGATCCGCCGCCGTGACCGCAAACACGCCGTCGCCGCCGTGCTCGAACTCGAGCCAGATCATCGGCAGCCGCGGATAGGCGGCGGCAAACCCGTCGGCTCCCGCGCCGACCTCGACGAACAAGACGCCGTCGGGCGTCATTCGCTCGCGCGCGCCCTCGAGCACGCGCACGGCGGGATCGAACCCGCTCGCACCGCCGGCGAGCCCGATCGCCGGCTCGTGTTGGTACTCCGCCGGCAATGTCGGCACCTCGGCAGCGGGCACGTACGGCGGGTTCGACATGATAACGCGATATCGCTGACCGCCGGGCGGGAACAGATCGGCCCGATGCAGGCGAACGCGGGCTCCGACGCCGTGCAGCGCCACGTTGCCCGCGGCCACCGCGAGCGCGTCGGCCGACACGTCGGTCGCATCGACGCTCACGTCGGGCCGATGAACCGCCGCGGCAATCGCGAGGCAGCCGCTGCCGG
>DASUFK010000125.1:0-5098 GCA_036274615.1 Gammaproteobacteria bacterium
TAGAATCGCCCCTGGTCGAGGAGGCGACGGAGCCCACCGGTGACCAGATCGCCATAGCGCTCGAGGTACGGCTCGCGGAACTGGTCTACGACGACCATCACCACGAGCGTCGGTTGTCGGCCCGTCTCGGCTCCGGTCTCCGCGGCGTTGGAGATCGCGGGGGGCGCCGAGGCGCATGCGGTGAGCGCGAGCATCGCGGCGAATGTGGCCGCGCGGCGGACAGGCTGGTTGGTCATGAATCGTCGGGATGCGGGGACGAGGTCCTCGAGGAGGATAACGGCGGAGAGTATTCTACCGTTGTGTCACTTCGCGGGACGAGCCCGGCGGCGACTGCCGCCCGGCACTTCCGCGAGGAGCCCGACGTTCCGGAGGCGAGCCAACGCCTTCTCACGCGTCGGCGGCGCCGCACCTAACGCTTACGAGGCGAGGGATCGAAACCGGAATGCGATCATCGCGGCCCAACACGCACGTGAGCCAGGGAACGTCGCTCGTCCGAGTGCTTCGCTCCACCTTGCTCGCATCGGGATTCGCTCTGTTGCCGACGCCGGCTGTGTCACAGGCACCGCCGCCGAGTATGCGCGCGCCGAAGGACTGCGCGCGCGCATCGATGGCCTCGTGATCGACGCGGCGCAAGCGCCGATCCGGATCGGGGCGCGGAAGTGTAACGACTTCTTCGTGCACAACCTGATGGGCGTCGAGCCGCGGGACCGCAACGGTCACGTGGCAACGACGTCGGTCGGCGGGCGGTAACCCGCCGAGGTCACCCCAGAGCGACCTCACGGCGACAGCGGGTCGAGCGGACTTGACCGCCGCTCGGCCGTCCTGCATCTTCCCCCTAGACTTTCAGGGGAAACTTTAAGGTGTCACCCACCGCCGAACAGCTCGCGCTCGTCAAGGGCACGCTGGACGTGCTCGTCCTCAAGGCGCTGTCCTGGGGACCCATGCATGGCTTCGAGATCACGACCTGGCTCGAGGACACCTCCGGCGGCGCGCTCGACGTCGACGACAGCGCGCTCTACCATGCCCTCCATCGGATGGAAGAGCGCCGGCTGATAGCGGCGGAGTGGGGCGTCACGGAGAACAACCGGCGCGCCCGGTATTACAGCGTCACCTCCGCCGGCCGCGCGCACCTCCGGGCCGAGACCGCGCGATGGCTGCGCTACTCGGAGATGGTGAGTGGCATTCTCACCGCCGCCTCGCGAACCGCGACTGCACGGCCAGCCTGACGCGGCGGTAACGCCGCACCGCGCCGCACTTCGATCCCTCGATGCTTCCCTCCCGCGCCCGCCGATTCTTCCGGCTCGCCATTCACCGCCCCGCTCTCACCGAGCAGGATGTGGACGCGGAGATCGCGTTCCATCTCGAGGCGCGCGTGGCGCAGCTCACCGCGCGCGGCATGTCGCCCGATGCCGCGCGAGCCGAAGCGCACCGGCGCTTCGGCGACGTCGAGTTGGCGCGACAGACCCTAACGAGCTCGGCATCCCGCCGAGAGACACGTATGGAGCTCCGCGAATTTCTTGGTAACTGGGCTCAGGACTTTCGCTATGCCGCCCGCGGCATGCGGAAGAACCCGGGCTTCACGGCAGCAGTCGTGCTGACGCTCGCGCTCGGGACCGGCGCGAACGCCACGATGTTCGGCGTCGTCGATCGGCTGCTCCTGCAGCCACCGGCGTACCTGCGGTCGCCCGACGAGGTGAACCGCGTGTACCTCACGGCGAACGGCGACAACTTCGGCACGATGATCGGCACCAACCAGTCGTATCGTCGGTACCAGGATCTGGTCCAGCACGCGCGCAGCGCGTCCGAGATCGCGGCGCAATACGAGACCGAATTCGTCTTCGGCGCCGGCGAGGCGGCGCACGAGGAGCGGACGGGGCTCGTGACCGCGAGCTTCTGGCCGCTGTTCGGCGTCCAGCCGGCGCTCGGCCGATTCTTCACGCCGACGGAAGACCAGTTGCCTCAAGGCACGCCCGTCGCCGTGCTCGGTTACGGGTACTGGCAATCGCATTTCGGCGGCGCGCGCGACGTGCTCGGCAAACCGATTCGGATCGGGCGGTCCGAGTACACCATCATCGGCGTGGCACCGCGAGGATTCAGCGGTATTTCCCTCCGGTCGATTGCCGCGTTCATCCCGCTCACCGCGGGCGGCGCGGACATCTTCACGGAGATGGGCGTCGGTGATCGCTGGCGCGAATCGTACCGGGTGGGATGGCTGCAGACGCTCGTGCGCCGCAAGCCTAACGTGAGCGTCGTGGCGGCGGCGGCAGACTTCACGAACGCGTATCGCCTGAGCCTCGAGGCGCAGCGGCCGACGGAGCCGCCCGGCCGACTCCCGGGGCCTGACTCGCTGCGCGCGCGGGCGGAGCTGGCGTCGATCATCGAGGACCGCGGGCCGCGGCGCAGCCAGGAAGCAACCGTTGCCGTGTGGCTCGTTGGCGTTTCTGCGCTGGTGTTGCTCATGGCGTGCGCGAACGTCGCTAACCTGCTCGTGGCGCGCGCGATCCGTCGCCGGCGCGAGATCGCCGTGCGCCTCGCCGTTGGCGTGTCGCGCGGGCGGCTGCTCACGCAGCTGCTCTCGGAGAGCACACTGCTCGCGATCGTCGGCGGCGCTGTCGGCGTTCTCTTCGCGCAATGGGGCGGCGGCCTTCTTCGCGGCCTGCTGCTCCCCGATGTCGAATGGACCGCCGCGGCGCTCGATCCGCGCGTGATCGTCGTGACAGTGCTGCTCGCGCTCGCGGCCGGGGTCATCACAGGTCTCGCGCCCATGCGGCAGCTCGCGAGAACCGATGTGGTGTCCGATCTCCGCACCGGCGGACGCGGTGTGAGTCTTCGCGGCTCGCGCATGCGTCGCGTGCTCCTCGTGCTGCAAGGTGCGATCTCGGTCGTGCTGCTCGTCGGCGCCGGGCTGTTCGTGCGCAGCTTCCACAACGTGCGCTCGCTCGACCTCGGCTTCCAGCCGGAGCATGTGGTCCTCGCGGAGATGTCGGCGCGCGGGACACCGATCGATTCCGCGCGGCGCATCGAGATCATGGAGCGGCTTCGCCAGCGAGCGCTGACGGTGCCCGGCGTGCAGCA
Source organism: Gammaproteobacteria bacterium (assembly GCA_036274615.1). Classification (GTDB taxonomy): domain Bacteria; phylum Pseudomonadota; class Gammaproteobacteria; order Steroidobacterales; family Rariloculaceae; genus FEN-1219. Next base: position 3,076 of record DASUFK010000125.1, read on the forward strand.
TGCCGCACACACGCTCACCGTGCCGTTCGGCATCGAGTGGAACCAGTACCTGCGAGTGCCGGGGATCGACACGGCATCGCTGCGCGATCTGTTCTATATCAATCCGGTCGGCCCCGGATATCTCGAGACGATGGGCACGCCGCTCATTCGCGGGCGCGAGATCACGGATGCCGATCGCGCCGGCAGCCAGCCGGTGGCTCTCTTGAGTCAGGCCGCCGCTCGCCGGATCTGGCCATCGGATGACCCGTTAGGCAAGTGCGTGAAGCTCGACGACACCGGTCCGTGTTACGTCGTCGTGGGGATCACGGGCAACATTCGGCTCAGCTTCGAAGAGGGACCTGGCCGCCACGTGTACCTCTCGGCGGCGCAGGTCCCGACGCCGGACTCGCGGCTGTTCATCCGCACGCGCGGTGAGGCGTCGCGAGAGACCGAGGCCGTGCGCCGTGCGCTTCAGGAGGTGATGCCCGGCTTCGCGTACGTGAGCACGCGCACGCTCGACGGCGTGGTGGCGCCGCAGATGCGCTCGTGGCGGCTCGGTGCGACGATGTTCACGATCTTCGGCCTGCTGGCCCTCGTGGTGGCGGCGATCGGCCTGTACAGCGTGGTGGCGTACGACGTCTCGCAGCGTACGCGAGAGCTGGGCGTGCGCGTCGCCCTGGGCGCGAGCGCCGCGGCCGTGCTGCGGCTCGTCGTGGGTGAGGGTGTGCGGGTGGTGGTTGTCGGCCTCGCGCTTGGGGCGGCAGTGGCCCTGGTGCTGGCGAGCCGGGTGTCGCCGCTGCTGTACCAGGTGTCCGCGAAGGATCCGGTTACCTATGCCGGCGTGGTCGGCATTCTGCTCGTGGTGGCCGTCGTGGCGAGTCTCGCCCCTGCCCTGCGCGCCGCGCGCGTGGATCCTAACGTGGCGTTGAGAGCGGACTGACGACTGGCGACTGCGGGGGACGGGGTACGGGGGACGGACGAAAGGCGGCAGTCCGCAAGGGCAGAACGGCGCAAGGGCAGAACGGCGCAAAGGCGTGTGTCATTCCGAGCGAGCGGCAGCGAGTCGACTTCGGCGCTCCGCTCGGAATGACGCGCCTCCTACCTTCCGCTCTTTCCTCCGTCGCCCGTCGCCCGTCCCCGTCCCCGGCAGTCGCCTCATGGAATCGGTGCCCGATCCGGTGGGTCGAGCGGAAGACGAGGAACAACGGCTTCGATAGCGTGTTGCGCGAGCAAGTCGCTCACGAGCGCTGCTCCGTGCGGAGAAACGCGCCGCGCGGCGACGATCCGCCGCGAGAACCATCGCCCTCGCTTCGTGTCGAGCGCGTCGTAGCGAACACGCCGTCCGCTCGATGACGCGTGAATGATCCGCCTGCTGCCTGCATAGATGGCCACGTGGCTGATCCGCTTGCCGGGCTCCGCGAACAGCACGAGGTCACCCGGCTTGAGCGCCGACCATTGTGGACGAACCCGGCGACCCGACGACGCCATCTCGCGTGACGTGCGCGGCAACCGGGTGCCATGCTTCGCGAAGACGTACTGCACGAACCCCGAGCAGTCGAAGCCGGTTCTTGGAGAAGTCCCGCCCCATCGATACGGAACGCCGAGATACCGCTCGGCGGTAGGAAGCACGCGGGACGCGGACGTCGTTCGCGTCGCGCCGACGGCGCCAAGGACGGCTCGTGCCGCGGCGCTCGATCGAGCGGATCGCGTCACGCCGATGCCGGTCACATCGATCCTGACGGGGCCGACGGATAGTTGCGCCTGTGCCTGGGGCGCGCAGAGCACCGCGGCGCACAGTGCCGCGGCGGTGGGCGCGTACCGCGCCATGATTGCATTGCGTAGAGACTGCGACTGCATTGACCCTCTCGGAAAGCTGCCTGCGGTAACTACGCGCGCGCGAAGCAAGAGCGCGGCCGAGGGGTGGTCGATGCGTAAGCGGTTGCGGAAACTTGTCTTGGCTCAACGCCGGGCGTCTGCGGCACCCGCCTGGTGTCCGCCTGAAGCGACCTGGGCCTGTCCTCTCCAGTAGAATTGGGGTCAGAGT
>DASUFK010000126.1:0-9122 GCA_036274615.1 Gammaproteobacteria bacterium
CGACATCGTGGCCGCGTCCGAAGTGATGGCGATTCTGTGTCTCTCGACGTCGCTCGACGACATGCGCAATCGCTTCAAGCAGATCATCGTGGGCTACACGCGCGACAACAAGCCGATCCGCGCCGAGGCGTTGAACGCGCAGGGCTCGATGACCGTGCTCATGAAGGACGCGATCAACCCCAACCTCGTGCAGTCGCTCGAGCACACGCCGACGCTCGTGCACGGCGGCCCGTTCGCCAACATCGCGCACGGCTGCAACTCCGTGATCGCCACGCAGACGGCGCTCAAGCTCGCCGACTACGTCGTCACCGAGGCCGGCTTCGGCGCGGATCTCGGCGCCGAGAAGTTCGTGGACATCAAGTGCCGGAAGTCGGGCCTGCGCCCGTCGGCCGCGGTGCTCGTGGGCACTGCGCGTGCGCTCAAGTACTCCGGCGGTGCGAAGATCGAGGACGTGAACAGCGAGGACACGAACGCCCTGATGAAGGGTTTGGCGAACATGGACCGCCACGTCAAGAACATTCGCGAGAACTACGGCTTGCCCGTGATCGTGGGCCTGAACCGGTTCGGCAGCGACACGGAGCGCGAGTTCGAGCTGATCAAGAAGCACATGGGCGAGCAGGGCGTGCAGGCGATCGTCTGCGAGCACTTCGCCAAGGGGTCGAAAGGCGCGCTCGACCTCGCGAAGTCGATGGTGAAGCTCGTCGACGAGAAGCCGGGCTCGCTTACGTTCGTCTACGACGACGAGGACCCGCTCTGGAAGAAGATCGGCAAGGTCGCGAAGCACATCTACCACGCGAGCGAAGTGGTTGCCGATACCGCGGTGCGCAAGAAGATCGAGAAGTTCCAGGAGGACGGCTTCGGCAATCTGCCGATCTGCATCGCGAAGACGCAGTACTCGTTCTCCACCGATCCGCAGCTGCGCGGAGCCCCCGAGGGCCACGTGTTCAACGTGCGCGACGTGTACTTGAACGCCGGCGCCGGGTTCATGGTGGTGCTGTCGGGCGACATCATGACGATGCCGGGACTGCCGAAGAAGCCGGCCTCCGACAACATCGACATCGACGCCAACGGGCAGATCGTCGGTCTGGCCTGAAGCGGCGCGGTGCTCCGAAGCCCGGCGTTTCGTTTTCGGGCGGTGCGACCGATTCGCGCCGCCGCTCCGTCGTACGTGGATGTGAACGAAGATCCGGGTTTCCCATCCCAGTGATTAGCCGCTCGTTTCGAAAGGAAGCTCATGCCTGAGCGCGGGATTTCGAGGTCGTGGAGGGGCGGCGCGCTGACGCTGCTCGCGTGCGGCGCACTGGGGTTCGGAGGTGCGGCGCGCGCCGACAGTGAGAGCGCGGGCGACGTGCTGCGCCTCGCCATTCCGGCCGCCGCCTACGGGCTCACGTTCCTCCATCACGATCCCGATGCGCGCCCGCAGTTCTACAAGTCGCTCGGGATGACCGTCGGCTCCACGTGGGTCTTGAAGGAGACGGTGCACAAGGAGCGCCCCGACGGCACCGGCGACGATGCCTTTCCGTCGGGACATGCGTCCGCGGCGTTCCAAGGCGCGTCGTTCATCCACCGCCGCTACGGCATCAAGGAGGCGTGGCCCGCCTACGTGCTCGCAGCCTACACCGGCTGGACGCGCGTCGACGCGGACAAGCACGACACCACCGACGTGCTGGCCGGAGCGGCGCTCGGAGTGGCGAGCTCGTTCATCTTCGTCAAACGCCGCGAGGTCGCCGTGAGCGCGTTCTACGACGGCTCCGGCTTCGGTATCAGGATCGCCGGTAACTTGCGCTGAGCGGCGGCTCGGCGCGTTTCGCAAGCCCCAAAACGAACGAGGGCGGGTGTCGCCACCCGCCCTCGTCGAGACTCGCCGCGTCGCGCGGCAATTCTTCGGAGCGCCTTAGCCGCCGATCTCCTTGCGGACGATCGCCGCGCCTTCGGCGAGCGCGTTGAGCTTGAGCTTCGCCACCATGCGCGCGAGCGGCTTCATGCCGCAGTCGGTGGAGAGTGTGATCTGCTCGGGCTTCAGGCCGCCCTTGATGATCTTGCGGACGCGGTCCGCGACCATCGGCGGGGTCTCGACCATGCTCGTGCGGATGTCGAGCACGCCGACCTGCACGCCCTTGTCCTTCGGGCAGTTCTTCAGGAACTCGACGCCGGCCATGTGACGGTTGGCGTAGTCGAGCACGAACTCGTCGACGCCCTCGGTGCCCCAGAAGTGCGGCAGCACGGTCTGATAGCCCTCGGGGAAGTTCGCCGAGAGAATGTCGTTACCCCACGCGTTGCCGAAGCAGAAGTGCCAGCCGATCTTGGCGTCGACGCCGTCGCACATGCCCTCGATGCTCTCGCGGATCCACTTGTAGTCGTCCTTGTTGTTCGAGAACAGCGGCAGCCACGCGCCCAAATCCTCGATCTGGAGGTACTTGGCGCCGTGCTTCACGAGATCCTTCATCTCCTTGTTGAAGATGGGGACGAGCGCCATCGTGAGGTCTTTGGCGTTCTTGTAGAACGAGTTCTTGTCGAAGTAGACGTGCCACGCGAGGTTCGCGGGACCCGCGCCGACGGACACTTTGACGGGAACGTTGCCGGCGGCCTTCTTCGCGATGTCGTAGAGATCCGGCCAACGCAGCGCGTCGTTGCCTTTATCGACTGCGCCGTTGTTGATCACGCCGCCCCAGTCGTCGAGGAACGTCTTGCCTGCGCTCGGGCCCGCGTTGACCATCGACGGGTGCGGATTGCGCGTGGGCTCGAAGCCCGGGATGCGCTCGTAGAGATACCAGCAGAACGAGCCGATCACGCCGACGTAGTCGTCGTACCACATGTTGCCGTCGGTGACGATGTCGAGGCCCGCCCCGATCTGATCGTCGATGACCGCCTTGACGGCGTCCTGATAGGCCTCCTCGTGCGAGACCTCTTTGAACGCGACGCGAATGTCGCGGCCCAACAGCTGCTGCTTGAACCAGGCGGGTCGCGGATACGATCCGACCATCGTCGTCGGCAACACCTTATCTACTACTTTTTTCGGCATGTCTTTCTTCTCCAACGTAAGTGTCAGCTATTAGGCCGTGGGGTAATTTGGGCCTCGGAGTATACGCCAACGAACTGCGGCCGGAATAGCCGCGGACGCGCGCCGGACCAGGCGGTTCGCCGCTCGCGGCGGTGCCGCGGTTTCGAGTGCGGCACCGCCCGAGAGGCGATCAAATCAGTGGCCGGGGTTCATCAGGAACGGTGGCGGGTAGTGCCGGCCGCCGCGTTCGAGCGTGATCCAGCGCATCTCGGTGAACTGCTCGATGCCTGCCTTGCCGCCATGCCGCCCGAGGCCGCTCCAGCGCACGCCGCCGAACGGCACGTGCGGCTCGTCGTTGACCGAGCTGTCGTTGATGTGCGCCATGCCGGTGTTCAAGCGCCGAGCGATCGCAAGGCCGCGTTCCTCGTTGCGCGTGATGATGCCCGCCGACAATCCGTACTCGCTGTCGTTCGCCACCGCGATCGCCTCGTCGACGCTGGCCACCGTGATCACGGGCGCGATCGGTCCGAACGTCTCCTCGCGCATGACCTTCATGTCGGGCGTGATGTTCGTGAGGACCGTGGGCTCGAAGAACAGGCCTTTGTGCTTGCCGCCGCAGAGCACTTTTGCGCCCTTGGCGACTGCGTCGTCGACTTGGTCGCGGATCTTGTCGAGCTGCTTCTGGTTGATGATCGGGCCGATGCAATTCGCCATCTCGCGCGGATTGCCGACCTTGAGCTTCTTGGTGTTGGCGACGAACTTTTCGGTGAACTCGGCCGCGATGTCCTTGTGCACGATCACGCGCTCCACCGACATGCAGATCTGGCCCTGGTGCATGAACGAGCCGAACGTGGCCGCGTTCACCGCGTGCTCGATGTCGGCGTCGTCGAGCACGATCAGCGCGTCCTTGCCGCCGAGCTCCACGCAGCACTTCTTGAGCAATCCGCCGGCCTTCGCGGCGACCTGCTGGCCCACGGCCGTGGAGCCCGTGAAGCTGATGCCGCGCACCGCGGGATTCGAGATCAGCTCGTCGCCCACCGCCGCCACGTTGTCGCGCGAGCAGGTGACCACATTGAACACGCCTTTCGGTATGCCGGCTTCCTCGAGCACCTCGGCGATCAGCAGGCCGCCGGCCACCGGCGTCTCCTCGGAAGGCTTGAGCACGATCGCGTTGCCGACCGCGAGCGCGACCGCGAAGCCGCGCGACGAGAGGATCAGCGGGAAGTTCCACGGCGAGATCACGGACACCACGCCGAGCGGCTCGCGCACGACGAGAGAGAGCTTGCCGTGATCGGACGGCAGGATCTCGCCGTTGACCTGGTACGCGGCCGCCGCCGCGGCGCGATAGACGCCGATGCTGTAGCCGGTCTCGAACATGGTCTTGCCGATCCAGGAACCGCCCTCGTCGACGAGCGTCTCCTGGAACTCTTTCGCGCGCGCGGCCAGCACGTCGGCCGCCTTCGACAGGAGCGCGGCGCGCGCCGAGTGCGAGAGCGCCGCCCACTTCGGCTGAGCCTCGGCCGCGGCGGCTATCGCCGCTGCCGCGTCCGCGCGGCCGGCATCCGCCACGCGCGACCACACCTCGCCGGTGGAGGGGTTGTAGACGGGAAAGGTCGCCTTGTTGGCGGCCGCAACCCATTGACCGTTGATATAGAGGTCTCGCTTACCAGCCATGACGATTCTCCTTCGAACGGCAGCGCGCAGGCGGAAGCCCGAGCGCGTGTATGACGAGTTGTGGACGGTCGCTTGTTGAACCGGATCCGTGATCCGCTCTGTTATGAATGGCGAGTGCGGCGTTTGTTCCCCTCGCAGCTACTCGCCTCGCTCTTAGCCGCGGTAGTATAGACAACGTCCCGAGCCATTGGCAGGTATCCCCGCCGCTCGTGTCCCCCCGTGAGCACAGCCGCGCGAAGGCGAAGCCCTTGAGACACCTCGACGCGCGCACAACCAGACGAACGACGGATCGCGATCGGATGCGCCGCGGCCGCGAGGCGCCTCGCGCGTGAGGTTCTGGGGTCCCTGCGGGTGCGCGATCGCGCTCGCGACGCTCGCGGCTTGTGCGACCCTGCCGCCGCGGCCCGACGCCGCGCCGGGCCGGGCGGAGCCGGCCGCCGACCACGGTCCGCTCCACGACACCGCCGAGCTCGTGAGCGCGCAGCTCGCGCCGAAGGAGTCGGCCCACTGGCTCCTCGACCGCAATGAGCTCGCGTTCACGGCCCGGCTCGCGCTCACCGACTCGGCGGTCTCCACTCTCGACGTCCAGTACTTCATCTGGCAAGAGGACGCCACCGGCTATCTGCTCGCGGGACGCCTGCTCGACGCCGCCGACCGCGGCGTGAAAATCCGCCTGCTGCTCGACGATTTCAGCGTGACCACGAGGAACGAGGAATTGCTGCGCCTCGACGCCCACCCATCGATCGAGGTGCGCCTGTTCAACCCGTGGGCCGCGCGCGGCGGAAGCGCCGCCAAGCTCGGCGAGCTGGTGCGCCGGTTGTCCGAGCTCAACCCGCGCATGCACAACAAGACCTACATCGCCGATGGGCACCTCGCGATCGTCGGCGGGCGCAACATCGGCGACCGCTACTTCGGTCTGTACGCGCCCTTCGTGCAGAACGATCTCGACGTGCTGCTCGAGGGACCGATCGTGGACGACGTCGAGAAGTCGTTCGATGTATTTTGGAACAGCACGCTCACGTACCCGGCCGCGAGCTTCTACACGCCGCCCGAGCCGGCGGCCGTCGTAGCCACCGCGCGAGCGGAGATCGGCGGCGCGGTGGCCGCCGCGGGCGAGCTCCTGCAAGCCTTTCCGCCGCGGGCCGCGGGCTGGGACGAATATTTGAGCTCGCTCACCGCCGACTTCGCGAAGGGCAGGGACGTGCTCTACTACGACGGGCCCGAGCTCCGTGACCCCGTGCGAATGCGGCTCGCTCCGCGGCTCCTGAGCTTCATCGCCGGCGCGCAGCATGACGTGTTGATCAGCGCCCCCTACTTCATCCCCGACGAGGACCTTAGGAATCTGCTCCGGACCCTCGTTGCGCGCGGCGTGCGCGTGCGCGTCATCACGAACTCGCTCGCCACCAACAACCACGTGGTCGCGCACACCGGCTACAAGAAGTGGCGGCGGGAGGTGCTCGCCGCCGGAGTGGAGCTCTACGAGCTCCGCGCGGACGCCGAGTCGCTCGCCTTGTACATCACGCCCCCGGCGACGGCCGCCGCGCTCGGGCTGCACACGAAGGCGATCGTGGTGGACGGAGAGCGCACGTTCATCGGCTCGCCGAACATCGACCCTCGCTCGCTCGTGCTCAACACGGAGCTCGGCATCGCAACCGAGAGCCCGGATCTCGCACGGCGGCTCGGCGACCTCATCGAGCGCGACATGGCGCCGCAGAACGCGTGGCGCGTGACGATGGACGCGGAGGGTTGGCTCACCTGGACGAGCGGCAGCGAGCAGGTCAGGCGTCAGCCCGCCAAGGGCTTTCGTCAGCGGACCATCGAGTTCCTGCTGAACCTGCTGCCGCTGAAGAAGCAGGGTTGAGCGGCTAGCGCTCGAGGAGCTTGAGCTTTTCCTTGACGTCCTTCCAGTCGTCGGCATCGGCGGGCGCAGGCTTGGCCTTCGTGATCACGGGCCAGTTCTTCGAGAGCTCGGCATTGAGCTTCAAGAACTGCTCCTGCCCGTCCGGCACGTCGTCTTCGGACACGATGGCCTCCACCGGGCACTCGGGCTCGCAGAGCGTGCAATCGATGCACTCCTCGGGGTCGATCACGAGCATGTTCGGGCCTTCGTGAAAGCAGTCGACCGGGCAGACCTCCACGCAGTCGGTGTACTTGCACTTGATGCAGGCCTCGGTGACGACGAAAGTCATTGCTCATTCCCCCGCGGGGTCGGTTGAAAGGTGGCGAATTTTGCTACAAAACGCGGACCGCGTCCAAGCTCGGCCCGGCCGCTAGATCTGCTCGTCCGCTACTCGCACGACGATTCCGTCGAGCTCGTTTCTCGCGACGATCTGACAGCTCAACCGGCTGTTTGCGTGCCGCTCGAGCACGCAGTCGAGCATGCCGTCCTCCTGAGCGTCGGGTTTCGGCAGCTTCTCGAGCCACGCCGGGTCCACGTAGACATGGCACGTGGCGCACGAGCACGCTCCGCCGCATTCGGCGACGATGCCCGCGACGTCGTTGTCGATGGCCGCTTCCATGAGCGTGGTGCCCGAGGCGACGTCGATGACACGTTGTTGGCCGTCGGGCTGGACGTACGTCACCTTCGGCATGGCGGAGAACAACTATTTCGGTGTGGACCCTGCGAAATATGCTTATGCACTTGAATTGCCTGACGGTTCAGCGAGCCCGCTATAATACCTGCCACTCGCTCTCCGGGCATTGTTTCGAGTCGACGCTCTTGGAATCGGCCCCCCTTTGGAATCGACCCGCCGCCGATCGACGCGTGCGCGGCGCGGACCGGAATTTGCATAAGCATGGCCGGTTGTCGCGGGCGGGTGACATGAATGAGTGACGGAGACCGAATGGAAGCGCAGTCAGTAGTGGTTCGTTTTGCCGGCGACTCCGGCGACGGCGTGCAGCTCATGGGCACGCAGTTCGTGGCCGCAACGGCGCTGGCGGGCAACGACTTCGCGACCTTCCCCGACTATCCGGCCGAGATCCGGGCCCCGGCCGGCACCACCTTCGGCGTGTCGGCGTACCAGATCCACTTGGGCGCGCGGCCCATCACCACCGCCGGCGATGCGCCGCAGGTGCTCGTGGCGTTCAACCCGGCCGCGCTCAAGGTCAACCTGCCGTTGATCGCGCCCGGCGCGCTGATCATCCTCAACATCGACACCTTCACGAGCCGCGGCCTTACGAAGGCCGGTTACCAGGAAGACCCGCGCAAGACCGGCGCGCTCGACGGCTATCAGCTCGTGGAGGTCGACCTCACGAAGCACACGCTCGAGGCGGTCGAGCAGTTCGGGCTGAGCAAGAGCGACGCCGGACGCTGCAAGAATTTCTGGGCGCTCGGCCTCGTGCAGTGGATGTTCGATCACGAGATCGCGTCGATCGAGGACTGGATCGGCAAGAAGTTCGCGAAGGAGCCCGTGGTTCGCGACGCGAATCTCGCGGCGCTGCGCGCGGGCCACGCCTACGGCGAGACGGTCGAGCTGGCCGCGGCCGTGCCGCACGTCGGCGCGAGCACGGCGAAGTTCCCACCGGGCGAGTACCGCGGCGTTCGCGGCGCCGAGGCGCTCGCGCTCGGGCTCGCCGCCGCCGGCGAGCTCGCGGACCGCAAGCTCATCTTCTGCTCGTATCCGATCACGCCGGCGTCCACGCTGCTGCATCAGCTCGCGCGCTACGGCCACTTGGGCGTCGGCGTCTTCCAGGCCGAGGACGAGATCGCGGCCATGTGCGCCGCGATCGGCGCGTCGTACGGCGGTGCGATCGGCGTCACCTCGAGCTCCGGTCCCGGCATCGCGCTCAAGACGGAGGCGATCGGCCTCGCGATCAACACGGAGCTGCCGGTGGTGATCGTCGACTCGCAGCGCGGCGGCCCGTCGACGGGCCTGCCCACGAAGACCGAGCAGTCGGACCTCTATCAGGCCGTGTACGGCCGCAACGCCGATGCGCCGATCCCGGTGATCGCGGCACGCAGCCCGAGCGATTGCTTCGAGGTCGCGATCGAGGCCGTGCGCATCGCGCTGCGGCACATGACGCCGGTGATGCTGCTCACCGACGGTTATCTCGCGAACGCGGCCGAGCCGTGGCGCCTGCCGAATCTCGACGACTTCCCGCGGATCACCAGCAACTCGCCGAGCCCGCGCAACGTCGGCGACGAGATCGGCACCGTGATCTTCAATCGCGACGCCGAGACTCTGGGCCGGCCCTGGGTGAGCCCGGGCACGCCCGGCCTCATGCACCGGATCGGCGGCCTCGAGAAGGACATCCGCACGGGCAACATCTCGTACGACTCGCAGAATCACCAGGCGATGACGCAGCTGCGCGCCGCGAAGGTTGCGGCCGTCGCGAAGTTCATTCCGCCGCAGCGAGTGGAGATCGGCCCGGAGGAGGGCGCACTCGCCGTGGTCGGCTGGGGCTCGACCTATGGCGCGATCTACCAGGCCGTGCGCGGGTTCGCGGC
>DASUFK010000127.1:0-3077 GCA_036274615.1 Gammaproteobacteria bacterium
ATTCTTCGCCACCGGATAGAGCAACGTCTGCAAGCGCGCGGTGAGCACGAGCCCGCTGCCCGCCGGCGGAAACTTGCGCAGCAGATACGCGAACGTCTCCTGCAGCGCGTCGAGCGCGAGCTCGCGGTCGCGAGTGAAGCGGCGCGCGACCCGAAGCACGAAGTCCCGATGCCGTCGATACAGCGCCTCGAAGGCGCGCGTCGCCTCGTCGGCATCTCCGACATTGCACGCGGCGACGAGCTCGTCGTCGCTACGCGGGTCTCGTCCCCCCATCCCTCAATCATAGTGAGGTCATGTCTCACTTTGGCGGCACTCCTCCGCCGCCTTGGCCGTTTGATGTCGAGATGGGCTGCGGCCGCACCTCGCCTGGTCCTCCCGAGACACGCCGGAAGACCATCCTTGGGGCTCCTCGCGGCACACTCCCTGTGCCGCGACGGTCTCGGGAGGACCACGCGAGGTACGTCCGCAGCCTCTGCCGGCATCGCGGGCCAAGGCGGCGGAAGAGTGCCGCCAAAGTGAGACACGACCGGTCGGCACCTTCGGTAGTACACTCAACCGGCTCGATCGCGCGACAACTAAAGAAGGGCGACAAGGCGGGCATCATGATCAATTCGGAGCTGTTCGCCGACCTCGGCATCCCGATCGACTACGGCCGCAACCCGCGGCGCCCCGCCTACGCCGAAGCGCACGAGCTCGAGGACGTGGAGCCGAACATCATCGGCCGCATGCAGCAGCTCGGGCCCGACACGGCGCGCGATTGGCGCCGCATGAAGGCGGCCGCGCTCACGGACGGCGTGGAGCTCCTGCTCGTCTCGGGCTTTCGCAGCGTGCGCCACCAGGCGGATCTGATCCGCAGGAAGCTCGCGGCGGGCGTCGACATCGCGGCGATCCTCGACGTGAACGCGGCACCGGGCTTCAGCGAGCATCACACCGGCCGAGCGGTCGACGTCGCCACTCCGGGCACGCGGCCGCTCACGGAAGAATTCGAGAGCTCTGCCGCGTTCGCGTGGCTCAGCGAGCACGGCACACGATTCGGCTTCACGATGCCCTACGGACGCAACAACAGTTACGGCTTCACCTACGAGCCCTGGCACTGGTCGCAGCTCGGCGCGCAGACGAAGCGCCGCGCCCAGGGCCGCGGCTGAGCACGCCGAGGAGCGCTGACCATGCACTTCGTTCTCGACCGTCGATCTTCCGCAATTCGCTCGCTCGCGGCGGCCGCGCTCGCGGTGCTGCTCGCGAGCGCCGCGCACGGCGCGGACGGCGAAACGATCCGCCAGTGGCAGTTCGCGCGCGGCGCCCAAGGCCTCGAGCTCGCGCTCGTCGAAGTGCCGCGCCCCGCGCCGGCGCGCGGCCAGGTGGCGGTGCGCGTGCACGCGGTGTCGCTCAACCGCCGCGACTTGCTGATGCAAGCGGGACGCTACGGGCCCGCCGCGAACGCCGCCGGCGGCGTGCCGCTGTCGGACGGCGCCGGGGAAGTGATCGCCGTGGGCGACGGGGTCACGCGCTTCAAGGTCGGAGACCGCGTGGCCGGCATCTTCTTCGAGCGCTGGATCGACGGACCGCCGTCGCCCGACGCGCTCGCGTCCGCGCGCGGCGGCAATTCCGCCGGCATGCTGTCGGAGGTCGTGGTGAGCGACGCCGCCGCGCTGGTCGCCTTCCCGAAGCATCTCAGCTACGAAGAAGCGGCCACGCTGCCCTGCACCGGCGTCACCGCCTGGAACGCGCTGTTCAAGCGCGGCGGGCTCGATGCGGGCGACTACGTGCTGCTCGAGGGCACGGGCGGCGTGTCGGTCTTCGGCCTGCAATTCGCGGTGGCCGCCGGCGCCAAACCGATCATCACGAGCTCGAGCGACGAGAAGCTCGAGCGCGCGAAAAAGCTCGGCGCGTTCGGCACGGTGAACTACCGCACGAACCCCGACTGGCAGAAACAAGTCCGCGCGCTCACCGGCGGCAAGGGCGTGGATCAAGTGCTCGAGGTGGGCGGCCAGGACACGCTGCCGAAGGCGCTCGAGGCGCTCGGCTACGAGGGTCACGTCGCGGCGATCGGCGGGTTGTCGGGCTTCGCGAGCAACGTGCCCATCGGCGTGCTCATGAACCTCAACGCCACGGTCAGCGGCATCTACGTGGGCTCGCGTGCGGACTTCGAGGCGATGAACGAGTTCATCGCCAAGCACAAGCTCAAGCCGGTGGTGGACAAGGTGTTCGACCTCGCCGACGCACGCGCCGCGTTCGACGCGATGGACAAGGACGCGTTCTTCGGCAAGATCGTGATTCGCCTGTAAGGACTTTGAGCGACGCCGAGCGCGACAAGTGGGATGAGCGTTATCGCGACGGCGCGTACGAAGGCCGCACGCATCCAACCGCGCTGCTCGCGGAATGGCTGCCGTTCCTCCCGCGCGGCCCTGCTCTCGACGTGGCCTGCGGCGCCGGCCGCAACGCATTGTTCCTCGCAAGCGCGGGCTTCGCGGTCGACGCGCGCGACATCTCCACCGTAGCGCTCGAGCGCGGCCGGCGCGCCGCCGTGGAGCGCGGGCTCACGATCGACTGGCGCGCCGCCGACTTCGACGACCGGCCCGAGCTCGCGCTGCGGTCGAGCTACGCCGTGATCGTCTGGGTTCGATACGTGAACCGTGCCCTTCTGCCCGCCTTGATCGCGCGTTTGAATCCGGGAGGGCACCTGATCTGCGAGCAGCATCTCGAGACCGCGGCGGACGTCGCGGGGCCGCGCAGCCCGGGCTTCAGGCTGCGCGCAGGCGAGCTCCGCGAGGCGGCCGGAAGGCTGGCCGTGAGGTATTACAACGAGGGGCTCGTCGTCGACCCTGACGGCCGGACCGTTGCGCTGGCGCAACTTGTGGCCCGCGCGCGAGCCTAATCGCGCAATAGGCCACATACTCGGGGTCCAGGGCGGGACTGGTGTGCGTCGTTATGACAACAAGGTTCGCCGGGGGAGTGAGCCGCGCCTTGCTCGGAGCTTGGATGCTCCTGGCGTCGCCGGCCTTCGCCGACGACGAGCCGGCGGCGCCGCCGCGCGAAGACGGCGCGGCCGACGGCGACGGAAGGGCGGAATGCCGCGA
>DASUFK010000128.1:0-22009 GCA_036274615.1 Gammaproteobacteria bacterium
CAGCCACCATGCGGAGAACCCGACGTCATGCAGGCGGCGAGCCCCTATAGCGAATCCGATCCAAGTAAAAATCGGTACAACAGCCAAAGCAAACGCCCTTTCGCGATCCCGAGGTAGCGCGAAATCGATATTCTCGACAGCAAGTCCGAACACGATACCCACCAAATATGGAGCGACAACGCCGAAGAGCCAATACATCTTTCTGCTAGTACGGCCGTGCGGCGAGAAATAGAACCTTGCGATGAAGTTCAGCATTTGGGTGCGCCTTGCTCTGCGAAGACCAGGTGAGATTGAGAGGCGCGTCTGAGCCGCCTAACTATTCATTGGACGGAATTTGAAATTCCGGACATGGGCGGAAGAAATACTTCACGAATTTGGCAGATTCTGCCTATTCGCAGAAAGCACCGCTACACGCATCTTTACGAGCTCGCCCCTCCTCCAAGAGCTCGTTCGTGGACCGGCCTCCTCTCCCCTCAGAACGTCCAAGGCAATCGCCTCACTTTTGGCAGGCCTTCGTGGCAGAGCTTACCGCGCGCGGCCTCAAGCCCGATCACCGCCGATGGTACGTCATCCGCGCCGAGCGGTTCCTCCACGCCATAGGTAAAGACGCACCGCACTGTACGGCCGATGATGTGGCCGCGTACCTGCGGAACGCCGGAGACGACCCCAAGCTCGCCGCCTGGCAATTCCAACAAGTGGTTTCCGCGCTCGAAATTCTATTCAAACGGGCTCTAGGCACTCCGTGGTCCGCAACCTTCGATTGGGATAATTGGCGCGACTCGTCGCGCCGTCTCGGGCCAAACCACCCCACGATCGCACGTTATGTCCCGCAGCCGCGCCTCGCGACCGAATCCCCGCCTGCTCCGCTTGGGTCCTCACTCGATGTCCTCTTGCAAGCAGCCACCGACGAGCTTCGCCGACGGGCATACGCCATCCGCACCGAGCAGACGTATCTACAATGGATTCGACGATTCCTTGCGGCGTTCGGCAACCGGAATCCGCGGGAGCTCGGAGCCAGCGAGGTCAAACACTTCCTCGAACGTCTGGCGGTGCACGACCGAGTCGCATCGAGCACGCAGAATCAAGCGTTGAGCGCGTTGCTCTTCCTCTATCGAGACGTGTTGCGGCTGCCTCTCGATCTCGAGTCCTTCGCACGCGCTAAGCGGCCGCGGCACCTCCCCGTCGTCTTGACCCGCGAAGAAGCCGCCGCGCTTCTCGGCGCGCTCACGGGCACGCAAAAGCTGATGGCGAGCTTACTCTATGGAACGGGCATGCGCCTGATGGAGGTCGTGCGTCTGCGAATCAATGACATCGACTTCGGCTATGGTCAGATCGTCGTGCGCAACGCCAAGGGCGCCAAAGACAGGGTCGTGCCGCTGCCAAACGTGCTGGTCGAAACTCTTCGCACGCATCTCGGCCGCGTGCGGGGCCTCTTCGACGACGATCGGCGCCGCGGGCTACCCGGCGTCTTCGTGCCCGGCGCAATTCAAGCCAAATATCGGAGCGCGCCCACGGAATGGGGATGGCAATACGTGTTCCCGAGCACGCGTTTGTCCGTCGACCCGAGCGGCCTTACGCTGCGGCGGCAGCATCTCCACGAGAACGGCCTCCAGAAGGCGGTGAAGCGCGCCGCCGCCGCCGCAGGCATCGCGAAACGCGTGAACTGCCATTCGCTGCGACACTCCTTCGCAACCCACCTGCTCGAGGCCGGCTACGACATCAGAACGGTACAAGAGCTGCTCGGCCACGCCGACGTCTCCACCACAATGATCTACACGCACGTGCTCAATCGCGGCGGGCGCGGTGTCAAGAGTCCGCTCGACGTCTGAGCCCAGAGGTTCGAGCGCCGCAGCGGCGCGGCGCCGTTAAGAGCGGCCGCTCAGCCGTACGCCCCGACGTGCAACGCGATCAGCGCGCTCACTTCGAGAATCAACCCGTAAGCCCGCTCGATCGGATCGAAGATCTGCGCGTGCTCGGCCGCATACCCCGACGGGCTAGCGCGCACGTAGGTATCGCGCTCCGCATAGATATCGGTATCGTCGCTCGGCGGCGCCGCCGGGAAAATCCTGCGTAGCGTGTCGACGGTGTCGGGAACGTCGAGGTGCAGCAAGCGCTCGACCAGCGTGCCGAGCGACACCTCGAGCCGCGAGCTGAACTGCGGGATCTCCATCGCCTTGACATAGATCAACTGGATCAACGCGAGCCTGAGCGTGTGCAAACGCGCGAGCGCGTCGGCCGACGACCACGGGCCGCTCACGTTACGCCGCTCGAGCGCGTCCTCGAGCTCGGCAGCGTCGCGGCGCAGCCGCCGAACCAATCCGGCGATCGCGTCGTATTGGAACGTGTCCTCGAGCACGCGCGAGACCCTGCGCAGCGTGCGGTTCCAGTGCCGGTCGAGCGACTGAGTCGTGCGGTCGAGCCAATAGTTCGCGCTCAGCAGCTGCACGTAGGCCTCGAGCATCGTGACGTCGGAACGCTCGCGCGCCGCGAGCGCGAGCGACAGAATCCGTTCGAGCCGGTCGGAATCGTCGAGCACCGCGAGGAACGTCTCGGGCGATTGGTCCGCCGCGCGCCCGAGCCCGGCGAAGCTGTTCGCGAGATAACCGAGCTGATGCAGGATCGCGTTGTTCGGAATCGCGCGCATCTCGGCAATGCTCTCCATCGACGGCGCCGTTCGTCCGCCGGACTGCCGCTGCATCGCACGCGACCCCGTGGGGTAGAGAAAATTACGTCCGAGCGTGTTGACGAGCGCGAGATAGCCGCGATGCCTCGTGAGCCGCTCCTGGTAATCCTTGAGCGTGAGGAAAAAATCGAGCGCCCACCCGCTGTGCGTGTAGAGCGCATCGCGCTTCGGCTCTGAGTCCCTTCCGAGGCGTGCGCTCACGAGATCGGTGAGCACTGCGAAGGCCGTGCGCTCCGACGCGAACCACAGGTAACCCTCGCCGCCTTGAAAGCTCACCTCGTGCTTGTAAGGCGCCGGCAGCTCCGCGAGCCGTTGCCGCACTTCGCGCGAGTGGGTGTAGAGGAACCGGTCCGCGAGGCTTCGGGGGTGCGCGCCCCTGCCGATCGATTCGCCGTGCGTATCGAAGAACAGCAGCTGCACGTCGCCGAAACCGCGCGCCTGCCACAGTCGAACCAGGCGCAGCTTGAACCGCTCGATCGCGAGCGACGCGGCGGGCTGGCCGATGTAGCGTCCGGAGTCGGAGAAGCCGAGCTGAACGCAGAAGCGCCGCTGCCGCCGTATGTAGCTCACGAAGTGTGGATTGTCCAAGACTTCGGCGATCACGCGGTCGCCGTGGTGCAATCCGTCGGCGGTCTCGAACAGCGGCGAAATCTCGACGTAGCTCTCCACGCCGAACAGCCGCGCGTAGTAGAGCGCCGCGAGCAGCGTGAACGGCGTGTCGGACTCCGCGATCAGGAGGCGCACGGGCGTGCGGCTGTCGAAGTGCTTTTTGAACTGAGCCACGAGCATGAAGACCCGCTTCGCCGTGGTCTGCTCGCGCGCGACGGTGCCGTAGTGCACGTTCACGGGCTCCACGCTGTCGAGCAAGCGCGTGCCTTCCGCGAGGAAGTGCCGGCGCGACTGGCTCTGGCCGGGCTGCGCCGACAGCGCGATGTCCGGCCGAATCGCGTTGTGCAGCTGCACCGAGTTCAGTCGGAAGTGCAGTCGCGCGAGGCCGAGGCCGAGCGTCTCCCATTCGGCGCGAAACACGATTGCGTCCTGCGCGAGCGCGTCGGCTTGGGCGTCATCGACCAGCACCGCGAGCGCGCCGTCGATCGCGCCGATCGCGTCCTGCTTGAGCGGCCGTTTCTCGAGCGCGAGCCGATTGAGCTTGCCGAGCCGCGTGCTGTCTTCCGCCTCGCGGCCGAGCGAGTCGAGACCGATGGCGAAGCAGTCGCGGAGCGCCGCAAGGCCGCTCTCGATCGTGGCGAACGCGTCCGCGACCGGGGGCGAGTAGTCGGAGTGCGCCTCGCGAAGCTCCGCCAAGCTCGCGGCGAGCTCGGTCAAGCCGGCGAGCGCGAGCTGATAGCGGCAGCTCAGGCTCTTGCTCCAGCCGATGTCGGTGCGGCCGTCGAGGTCGAAGCCGACCCAGGTGGCAACCGTCACGAGGCGCGGGCGAAGCGTGCGATAGTCGTTGGGGTACAGCTCCGCGGCCACGACCACCGCCACGCGGAGCAGCCGCCGGATCGCCTTACGCAGATGGCGGAGAGCCGCCGTCGACAGCTCGACCTCGTCCTGCAGAGAAGGCGGCGTGTGGCGCCGCACGGCCACCCCGCGCGCTGCCCCGCCGTTCGCGGCTTGCGGGCGCGCGCTCGCGGCGCCGTCGCGCATGAGCTCGAGGGCGGCGGCGTACGCGTCCGCCGACATCGAGAACGTGGGATGCGCGGTGAGCACGACGCCGGCGAGCTCGGTGCCGAGCAGCGCGGCGAAGCGGTCGAGCTCGACCCGCCTGCCGCCGTCGTGCGCGAGATCCACGAAGAGCGCCCGCAGCCGCGCCTCGTTGTCCTGCTCCTTGTGGAAGGTGAGCTGGCGCAGCAGCCCGTCGACGCGCGCTTGCAGCGCGGGGCGGCTCGCATCGGCGACCTGCTCGGCGAGATCGTCGAGCGTGAGCCGGCCGTTCAGCAGCTGGAAGACCAGGCTCCAAGCCTTGTCGAGGTGGTTGTCGCGCGGCGCGAGCATCGCCTCGATTTGCATCTTCCATGCCACGTGAATCGCCGCGGCAACCGCGGCCATAGGCCGGCGCACGTGCCCGGCCTTCGTGCATGGCGACTACGGCGTGCCCGCCCCGGGTGCAACGCAGGCGTTCGCGAGTCCCGAGCCTCGTGGGAATTCCGGGCGGGAGCGCTAGAAGGCCACGCCGAGCTCCGCGGACAGCTTCTCGCGCACGTCCGCGGGCACGTCGAGCGTGCCGATCGCGACACCGTGGGGCGCGCCGGCGCCGATCCACCAGCGGATGATGTCGACCTGCCGCGCCGTCAACGGCGTCTTGCCCTCGGCCGGCATGAACTCGTCGTCCTTCGGGTCGAGCGAGATGCGCCGCAGCAGCTCGCTCATCTGCAGGTCGCGCGGCACGACCACCTTGCCGTTCTCGCTGCCGCGCATCACCGACTCGTAGGTGGACAGGTTCAGGTCGTTCTCGCGCTTGTCGGCGTTATGGCAGCTGCCGCAGCGGTCCACGAGCATCGGGCCCACCACGTCCTCGAACGGGTCGGCGGTCGACACGCTCGTGACGGTGCGCCGCGGCGCGAGACCCGCCAGCGCGCGCAGCGGCTGCGGCGCGTACTCCACGAGGAAGCTCGAGCCGTGCGTGAGGTTGCCGCCGAAATGGCCCGTGATCGTCACGAGCAAGAGCAGCACGACCGACGCGGGGAAGAACACCGCCTTGTAGCCTTCCGCGAAACCGCTCGTCCGCAAGAACGCCACGAGCGCGGCCACCAGCGCCACCAACGTGCCGAAGGTACGGTGCTGATTCGCGGAGTCGCCGACGAAGCCGCCTTCGGAGAAGTGCAGATAGCCGAGGCACGCGGTGACGAGGGCGGTGATCGCCATCGCGCCCCAGAGAAACGGCGAGGCCACGGCCAGGTAGCGGTACTTTTCCTTGCGCGAGGCCCACTCGAGCACGAACAGCGCCACGGCGATGCCGATCGGCAAGTGCAACACGAGGACGTGGAAACGACCGAGAAAATACAAGAAATCCATGCGCGCTACCCTTCGCCGCCGCCCAATGTCGAGTGGGCGCTAACGATAAACAGCCCTCGGCCGAAGTTCCAGGCTTGACAACGAAGGCTTGCGGCCCGCGCTCAGAGCGTGAGCATGCCCGCGAGGTGCGCCTCGAGCCGGCTCGCCTCGCTCGCGAGGCAACGGAAGCCGATGTAGCCGTCGGGGCGCAGCAGATAGAGACGGTCGCGCGCGCTCTCGCCGTAACGGTGCGCGAGCGCCTTCGATGGCGGCAAGACGTGGCTCTCGAGCACGCGGCCGAAGCGGGCGCCAAGCGATCGCATCGCGCCCTCGAGCTCGGCCGACGGCGCGCTCGCCGCAGGAAAGCCGAGCAGCGTGAACTTCGTGTGCCGCGTGAGATCGAACAGCGCGCGGCCGTTGCCGAGATCGACGTCGGGCGCGCGGTCGCCGATCGCGGGACCGGGCTCCTCGGCGAGCCCTTCGGCCTTCGGCACATAGTCGCGGTAGGTATACGAAATGCCGGAGCAGCGCCCGATGACCTGCTCGAGGAACTGCGGGTCGCTCATCTTCTTCGCGCGCTCGGCGATGTCCTTGCCGTGGCCCATGAAGATCTCGTGCAACGACGAGGCGGCCCAGATCACCTGCTCGGCGATGGGGCGGCGCTCGGTGACGTAGGTCTCGAGCAGCGACGGCTTCGCGACGCCGTCGATCACGAGCGCGAGCTTCCAGCCCAGGTTGTACGCGTCCTGCATGCAGCAGTTCATGCCCTGCCCGCCGGTGGTCGAGTGCACGTGCGCGGAGTCACCCGCCAGGAACACGTTGCCTTCGCGGTAGTCGTGCGCGAGCCGCACGAAGCTCTGCCATTTCGAGTACCACACGGTCTTGCCGAGCGTGACGCCGTCGAAGTGCTTGTCGATGATGCGCATGAAGCCCTGCTCGGGCGTCACGTTCGGCGCGGCCGACTCGCCGCGGTCGCTCATGAGCATTCGATAGAAGCCGCCGGGCAGCGCGGCCACCATCACGAAGTGATCGGTGCCGGCGCAGTAGTGGATGAACTCGGGGTCGTCGGGAAAACCGTTCAGGAACGCGTCGAGGTTCTGCAGCACGGTGCCTTTGTAATTGCTCTCGGTCTGCTCGAGGCCGAGCCAGCCACGCACACGCGAGTTGATGCCGTCGCATGCGACGAGATAGCGGCAGCGCACCGTCTCCTGCTCGCCCCCGCGGTCGAGGTGCGCGAGCGTGGCGGTGACGCCTTCGGCGTCCTGGGTGACGCCGACGCACTGCGTGCCCCACTCCGTGCCCACGTCGAATTCCTCGCGCGTGTAGTTGCGGATGTGATTCTCGGTGTCGGCTTGACCGTGCACGAGCAGGAACGGATAGCGGCAGTCGAGCGTCGTGAAGTCGAGCCCAGGCCGTACCTCGCTGCGCTTGCCGTTGGCGTCGACGAAGTGCAGCACGTAGCCCTTGTTGTGGATGCCCCAGTCGAGATAGCGCGCCGCGAGCTTCTTGTCGATGCGCTCGAGGATCTCGAGCGTGCGCGCGTGCACCGTGATCGCCCGCGACTCCGCGCCGGCGCGCGGCAGTCTGTCGACGGTACGGAAAGCGATGCCGCGGCGCGCGAGCTCGAGGGTCAACATCGTTCCGGCAGCGCCGCCGCCGACGATCAATACCGGAACCTCGCTCGTCTTCATCTCGCGCCCCTCGCGTACCGCAACTTTCGTTACCGAGTATAGCGCGTGCCGACGCGCGGTCGCCCCGCCCAGAGCGAGACAACGGTGCCGCAAGAGGATCCCGTGCTCGAGACGTCGCGCTTGCCGCTGCGGCCGCCGTCGCCGCGAAAACGGACGAACGCGCGAGCGGTGGCGGCTCAGAGCGCCGCCGGAAACCGCTTGAACACCTTGCGGATGTTGCCCTCGAAGATCTGCGCGCGCTGCGCGGCCGTGAGCTTCTTGCTGCCGTCGATGTAGCGTTTCGTGTCGTCGAAGTAGAAGCCGGTCTCCGGATCGATGCCGCGCACCGCGCCCACCATCTCCGACGCGAACAGGACGTTGTCGATCGGGATCACGTCGAGCAGCAAGTCGATGCCCGGCTGGTGATAGACGCAGGTGTCGAAGTAGACGTTGTTCAGCACCGACTCCTTGAGCGGCGGCCGCTTCAACATGTCCGCGAGCCCGCGGAACCGCCCCCAGTGATACGGCACGGCGCCGCCGCCGTGCGGGATGATGAGCTTGAGGTCGGGGAAATCCTTGAAGAGGTCCGACGTCATGAGCTGCATGAACGCGACCGTGTCGGCGGAGAGGTAGTAGGAGCCCGTGGTCTGGAAGTACGGCGTGTTGCACGCCTCGCTCACGTGCACCATCGCGGGCACGCCGAGCTCGACCATCTTCTCGTAGAGCGGATACCAGTACTTGTCGGCGAGGCCGGGGCCGCTGAAGAAGCCGCCGCTCGTGTCCGGATTCAAGTTGCAGCCCACGAAGCCGAGCTCTTCCACGCAACGCACGAGCTCGCGCACCGACGAGTCGATTGGCGCGCCGGGCGACTGCGGCAGCTGCGCGACGCCCACGAAGTTCTTGGGATAGAGCTTGGTGAGCCGGTAAATCAGGTCGTTGCAGTGCTCGGTCCACGCCTTGCTCGTCGACGCGTTGCCGATGTGATGGCCCATCCAGCTCGCGCGCGGGCTGAAGATCGTGACGTCGGTGCCGCGCTCGCGCTGGAGCTTGAGCTGCGCGCCCTCCACGCTCTCGCGGAGCTGATCGTCGCTGATCGCGAGCGTGCCCTTCTCCGCCTGGTGCTGCGGATTCTTCTTGAGGTCGGCCTTCTGCCGATCCCGGTAGTCGCCGAGCGCCTTCGGCGCGGTGGTGTAATGACCGTGACAGTCGATGATCATGCGAAGCTCGCTACGCGGATGAACGAAGGCCGTCAGTATAGCGAGACGCTGCGCACGGCCGTCGGCTTGACACTGCAAGGGCATCGGACTATGAAGTGAAGGAGGCGAGCAGCCGAGGATACGGCGCCGCCCAAGAACTAGAAGAACGGCTCTTCAGGGGACTTCGGATGGCTTCGACTTCATGCGCGCGCAGGTGCGCGGCGGCGCCATGCATGCCCGCGCGGGGGAAACGACGATGACGCTACAGCCCACGTCGAAGAGTCCGGTCTCGCGCACGTACTACGATCGCGCCGCGCACAACGTCCCCGAGTTCACGGTGCTGAACTACGGCTTCA
This sequence comes from Gammaproteobacteria bacterium, assembly GCA_036274615.1. Classification (GTDB taxonomy): domain Bacteria; phylum Pseudomonadota; class Gammaproteobacteria; order Steroidobacterales; family Rariloculaceae; genus FEN-1219. The sequence continues at coordinate 8,903 of DASUFK010000128.1, forward strand.
GCAGCGAGCCGGAGAACAGCGTGGTTCCGGCGGACGACCCGGAGTTCTACTGTCTGCGGCTCTACGAGCACACGCTCTGCGGCACGCCGCTCGCCGACAACTCGGTGCTCGAGGTGAGCTGCGGCCGCGGCGGCGGCGCGAGCTTCGTGAGCCGCGCCTATGGTCCGCAGCGGCTCGTGGGTGTGGATCTGTCGAGCGAGAACGTGCGGCTCGCGCGCGAGCGCGCGGCGCGAGCGGGCGTCGACTTCATCGTGGGCAACGCCGAGCATCTCGATTTCCTCGACGGCTCGTTCGACGTGGTGATCAACATCGAGGCGTCGCATCTCTACGACGACCGCACGCGCTTTTTCGCCGAGGCGTTCCGCGTGCTCAAGCCGGGCGGCCACTTCTGCTACACCGACGGTTGCTGGGCCGACGACGATTGCACCGAGGACCTGCTCGCGGCGGGCTTCGAGCTCCTCCAGCGCCGCGAGATCACGGCCAACGTGCTGCGCGCGCTCAAGCGCGACAGCGCCCGTCGCGAAGCGCTGTTCGACGCGATGACCGATCGGTCGCTGCGCGAGCAGTACAAGGACTGGGGCGGCGTGGTGGGCTATCGCGCGTATCGGCGGTTCGAGTCAGGTCAGACGCGCTACTTCTCGCACCAGCTGCGGCGTCCTGCCGCGCGTTGAGCTAACGCGCGGCGACGCGCTCGAGCGCCGCGCCGAGCCGCTCGTCGGCCGGCAACGCAACCCGGAAGGTGTCCGCGAGCGCGGCGCGAAGCTCCGCGGCGCTCCCGAGCACGCGCCGCTCGTTGCGGCCGCCCTCCGCATGCACGCTTAGCACGTTGTCGCGCAACCCGAAGCGGGCCCCGGCCGTAGCTCGCGCCGCCATGAGCGTGGCGAGAAACGGCGACTCGGGATTCGTGGAGACGTACCAGTTGAGCACCTCGATGTCGACCTGCCGCTGCTCCTGCAAGTCGAAGCGGTACAGCGCCTTCCACTCCGTTCCCAGCCGAGCCTCGACGACGTAGTCCCCCCTCTCACGGCGCACGCGGAACGGCTCGTGCGGCGTCGGCTGCTCGACGTCGGGCTCGAGCTTGAGCGGCGCCGTGAGCGTGAGGCCGCCGAAGCCCACGTCGCAGACATAGACGCCCTCGCCGATCTGCACGAGCAGCAACATGTGGGTGCGCGCGCGCCGCTCGTGATCGCCGGCCTGCCAAATCACGCGGGCGGCGAGATACGACACCGTGAACCCGAGCGCGCGCAACGCGTGCGCGAGCAGCAGGTTCTGCTCGAAGCAGTAGCCGCCGCGTCGCTCGGCGACGAGCTTGCGCTCGAGCGCGCCGAGATCGAGGCGCACGGGCCGCCCGAGCAACGGGTCGAGCGTCTCGAACGGAATCGCGAGCGGATGGTGAAAGTGCAACGCGCGCAGCGTATCGAGCGTGGGCTCGCGCGAGCCGGTGTAGGCGATGCGGCGGAAATACGCGTCGAGGTCGATCATTGGCGAGATTAATGCACGTGCACGCATAGTCTCGCAGAAAGCGGGAACCTTTTTCTCCCTTTCGTCATCTTTCGCGCATGTCCACATCGCAACCGAACGTGCCCTCGCAGATCGACGGCCGAGCCGGCGGCCTCGCCGACGCGGAAGTCGTGGCGCGCGTGCTCGGCGGCAACGCCGAGCTGTACGAGGTCGTGATGCGCCGCTACAACCGCATGCTCTTTCGGCTCGCGCGCAGCGTGGTACGCGACGACGACGAAGCCCGCGACGTCGTGCAGGCGGCGTACGTGAGCGCCTACTACCACCTGAGCCAGTTCCGCGGCCCGGACGGCTTTCGCTCGTGGCTCGCGCGGATCACGATCAACGAAGCCTATGCACGCACGCGTCGCGCGGCGCCGATGGTCGATCCCGATCAGGTGCTCACGCTGCCGGCCTGGGATGCGGCGGGGCCGGAGAGCGCGGTGATAGGCAACGACCTCCTCCGGATCGTGCAGGCGGCGATCGATCGGCTGCCCGAAGAATTTCGCAGCGTGTTCATGCTGCGCGGCGTCGAGCAGCTCAGCATCGCCGAGACCGCCGAGCTGCTCGACCTCAAGGCCGCCACGGTGAAGACCCGTTTCCATCGCGCGCGGCGCCTGCTGCAAGAGGCGTTGAACCGCAAGCTCGACAACGCCGCCCGCGACACGTTTCGCTTCGACGGCCCGCGCTGCGACGCCGTCGTGACCGCCGTTTTCAAACGACTCGAGGTTGGAGGGGAGATGCCCTGTCCAAGGAAGGAGGTCCCATGATCCGCAGACTTGCAACATTCGGAGCGGCCGCGGCCGCGACGCTGGCGATAGCCGGCTCGCGCGCCGACGACTTGCACGGTTTCGACAATTTGCCCAGTACCTGGCAGAACGCGGCCACGATGATCGCACAGGGGCGCGCGACGTTTCGCTTCGACAATTTCGGCAACGAAGACTTCTGGGGCGGCGCGCTGCGCTTGCACGAGGCGATCGCGGGCTCGGCCAACGGCGGCGTGGGCCCGGGCGTGAGCCCCGAGACGGCGCTCGCCGTGGGTCTCAAGGTGGACTCGCAGATGTTGCCGAAGCAGCTCGTGCGCGCGCTCAAGCTCGGCCAAGTGAATCTCAAGGACCCGGCCGTCACGGTTGCGCTGCTGAAGCTCAACGCGGTCGTGGGCGTGAAGGGCTTCTTCGACAATACCGGCCGGCTGAGCTCGGTCGGCATCACCTGCGCGCTCTGCCACAGCACCGTCGACAACTCGCTCGCGCCGGGCATCGGCGCGCGCCGCGACGCCTGGGCGAATCGCGACCTCAACGTCGGCGCGATCATCGCGCTCAGTCCCAGCGTGGCACCGTTCAGTCAGCTGCTCGGCGCGGACGACGCCACGGTTCGCAAAGTGCTGAACGGTTGGGGTCCCGGCAAGTTCGATGCCGAGATGCTGATGGACGGCAAGGTCGCTGGGCCGAACGGCTCGTCGGCCACGCTGATCCCGCCGGCCTTCGGGCTCGCGGGCGTGAATCTCCATACGTTCGAAGGGTGGGGATCGGTCACGCACTGGAATGCGTTCGTGGCCGTGCTCGAGATGCAGGGCAAGGGCACCTTCTACGATCCGCGGTTGAAAGACGCGGCCAAGTTCCCGATCGCCGCCGCGAATCACTTCGACGACGTGCGCCGCACGCCCGACCTCGTCACGCCGAAGCTCGGCGCGTTGCACTTCTACCAGCTCGCGATTCCGCCGCCGGAGCCGCCGAAGGGCAGCTACGACCGTCGCGCCGCCGAGCGGGGCGACGCGCTGTTCGCCGCCGACGGCAAGGCGCACTGCGCCACCTGCCACGTGCCGCCGCTCTACACCGAGCCCGGCTGGAACATGCACACGCCCGAGGAAATCGGCATCGACGGCTTCCAGGCGCAACGCGCCCCCGACGATCGCTACCGCACCACGCCGCTGCGCGGCCTGTGGTCGCACCAGAAAGGCGGCTTCTATCATGACGGCCGGTTCGCGACCTTGGCCGACGTCGTGGCGCACTACAACACGTTTCAGGGTCTCGGCTTGACCGCCGGCGAGCAGCGCGATCTCGTCGAGTACTTGAAGTCGCTCTGACCGGAAGTTTGCGGCCTCGCGGCCGCCCGCCACGGGCGGGCGGCCGCGAAGTGTTTCGCTCTTGGGTGCCTCCGCGACGCGGTGTAATAATCCGCGCGGAGGCCTCTCCTTTGTTCAACACGATGTTTCGCCGTGCGTCGCTGCTCGCGGCGGCCGCCTGTCTCGGCGCCGCCGTGCCCGCGCTCGCGCACCACTCCATCGCGCTCTACGACACGGATCACCTGACCACGCTCAAGGGCAAGGTCACGCGGATCGAGTGGACGAGCCCGCACGTCTTCGTCTACTTCGACGCCAAGGAGGCCGACGGCGGCCAAGCGGAATGGTCGATGGAGCTCGACCCGCCGGTGCTGCTGCGCCGCTACGGCTGGTCGAAGGACACCGTGGTGGTGGGCGACGAGATCAGCTGCACCGGCGCGCCCGCGAAGTCCGGCGCGAAGGCGATGCGCGGCGCGATCGTGGAGCTACCCGACGGCACGCAGCTCCGCGTGTGGTCGCGCGTCTGAGCGGATCGTGGAGGGACGGCGTTTCAAGCTATCGCGCTTCATCACGAAGTCATTGCAAGCCTTTGTTCCAGCGATCTTTGCGACGGCCGCATCCCATGCGCAAGCGCCGCCCCCGGCGGGCTTTCCGGGGAAGGCGCCGGCAGGGCCGCCGGCCGAGATCGCGCGGTTCGAGGCCGCACCCGCGGTCATCAAACCGGGCGAGTCGGCGACGTTGCACTGGGAGGCCCGCAACGCCTATTCGCTCACGATCGAGCCGGCGCTCGGCGCCGTCGCCACGCGCGGCAACCGCACGCTCGCCCCGGCGGCGACCACGACCTATACGCTCACGGTCACCGGCAGCGGCGGCACGAAGACCGCGACCGCGACGGTTACGGTGGCGGGCACCCAGCCGGTCGACACCGCCGCAGCGGCGTCCGCCGACCGGCCGGTGCCCCGCATGCCCGACGGCAAGCCGGACCTGTCGGGCGTGTATCTCGGCGGGCGCGATATCCGCCTGGCCGCGCCGGCCGTGCCGAAAGCCGGCGCCGACGGATTTCGCGTCGTGGTGCGCGAGGAGGACCTCGGTCAGGGCGCGCAGTGCCTGCCGTCGGGCGTGCCGGGCGCCACGCTGGCGCCGTATCCGCTGCAGATCGTGGCGAAGCCCGACCTCGTCGTGATCCTCTACGAGGCGTTCAACATCTTTCGGATCGTGCCAATCGGCCGCGATCATTCCGAGGACCTCGACGCAACGTGGCTCGGCAACTCCGTTGCGCACTGGGACGGCGACACGCTCGTGGTCGACGTGGTGGGCTTCAACGACAAGACGCTCGTCGCGGGCTTTCGCCACACGGAGCAACTGCACGTCGTGGAGCGCTATCGCCGCACGACCTACGACACGATCGCCTACGAGGCGACGGTCGAGGACCCGAACGTGTTCGCGGCGCCCGTGAAGTACGCGGGCAATCTCGCGCTGCACCCCGAGTGGGAGATCGGCGAGTACGTCTGCGCGGAAAACGCGAAGGACTACGCCGAGCTCCTCCCCGCCCAAAAATAGGGACATGTTACTTTTTCGCGCTAGCACGCGTGTCAGTCGGCCGCTTCCCTCGCGCGCGAAAAAGTAACATGTCCCTATTTTCGGGCGGGGACGGCGCTCATTCGGGGCCGAAGGCGAGCAGCACGTTGCCCGGCATCCCGCCGTTACGCGAGTAGCCGGACGTCGTGTAGAGCATCCCGCCGGCGACCACGGCCCCGGCACCGTCGAGCGAGCCGCCGCGGCCGGGCACGCCGTTCACCGTGGCGAAGTCGCGCGCCGTATCGAAATCCCAGAGCACGCGGCCGTCGCCGGTCGCGAACGCGCGCAGGTGGCCGTCCACCGCGCCCGAGAACACGGCGCCCGGAATCGCCGTGACGGCCGCGGGCTGCGCGGGGCTGCACACCGGCTGCTGCGGCGCGCACTTCGCGGGCGGCGCGAACCACGCCTTGGCGCCGTCGGCGACCGCGAGCGCGGTGAGCCCGCCGCCCGTCGCCGGGTCGACGCCGTTGCCGCGCCAGTCGAACGGTCCGGCGTCGAGCCGCTGCCGGCGGCCGAGATCGGACACGGAGGCATAGACGTTGCGGCCGTCGCTCGCGAGGCCCCAGAGCACGCCGCCGTTGATGCCGCCCTGCCCCACGCGCATCTGCCAGACCACTTCGCCCGCGCGAGCGGGGTCGAGCCCGTAGACCACGCCAGACTTCTGCCCCACCAGCAGGCGCTCGCGGCCGTCGGCGAGCTTCACGAGCACTGCCGACGCGCCGATGTCGTAGTCCATCCCGGGGCAACCGGCGCCGCGGTTGCAGGACAGATTGAACTCGTCACCGGGGGTGAGCTGCCGCGACCACGCGATCGCGCCGTCATCGAGCTTCAGCGCGACCACTGCGTCGCTGGTCGGGGTCATGCCCGTGTAGTTGTTGCCGGTGGTGACGTACAAGAGCCGCCGCGCCGCATCGAGCGTGGGCGCCGACCAAGTGCCCGCGCCGGACGGGCCCCACTGCCGCGGAGCGCCGGCGCGCGCCGCCAACGGCTTCGGCTCCTCGCGCACGAGATGCGACTGCCAGAGCTTCGCGCCGTCGGCGATGCGGTAGGCGACCACGCTGCCGCGAAACGTGCAGCACTCGTACGCAGGATTGAGCGGCCGGCTCTCCTCCCACGACGCCACCGGCACGTAGACCACGTCGTCGAGCGCGAGCGGCGTGCCCGTGAGCTTCGCGGCCTCGTGCGCCTCCGGTGTCGCGCGCCAGAGCGGCGCGCCGGTCTCCGCCGCGAGCGCGTAGAAGCGGCCCGCCTGATCGCCGAACATCACGGCATGGCGTTCGCCGGCCGCGTCCAGCGACGCGACGACCATCGCGGTGCGCACCGGACCGTCGGCTTGGAAGTGCCAGCGGATGCAGCCGCTTTGCGCGTCGAGCGCGTAGATCGAGCCGCCGGCGCTGCCGACGAACAGCTCGCGGCCGAGCACCGCCGGCGGCGCGAAGGCGTTGACGTCGCCCGCGAACGCGAACGCCCAGCGCAGGCGCAGCGCGCCGACGCGTTCGGCGCCGAATCCTGCATTCGGTTGAAACCGCGCGTTGGTGGGCTCGGGACTCCAGCCGTTCCACCGTCCCGCCGCAGCGGGCGGGATGCGCACGGTGCGGTCGGCGCAATACGCGGACGGCGGCGGCGCGCGGTCCTCGCCCGGCACGCCGAGGTAGCTCGCGACGGCCTCGCGCTCGGCGCGATTCAGCATGTAGGTGAGGCTCATCATCGCGCCGAAGTCCATCGTGCGAATGATTCGCGCCACCGACATCTGCCGCAGCAGCGCCTTCGGCGGCGCGCGATTGTCCTCGCTCGGCGGCGCGTCGTGGCAGCTTGCGCAGCGCTGCGCGAAGATCGTCTCGCCCGCCGGCTGGGCGAGCGCAGCGGAATGCGCGCCCGCAAGCAGCGCGGCGAAAATAATCGGGACAAAACCGCGACGTGCCACCGCTCTACCGCCCCCGATCGTAGACCGCGTCGTGGACCGCGTGACTATACTGTAGAGCGATGGCGTCGACCGAATTCCAGTACTGTCCGCTCTGCCGCACACCGCTCGTGAAAGCGCACCGTGGCGGGCTCGATCGGCTCGCATGTCCCGCGTGCGACTTCGTGCACTGGCGCAATCCCGTTCCCGTGGTCGGCGCGATCGTGGAGCGCGCGGGTTGCGTGGTGCTCGTGCACGGTCTCGGCCGGCCGCCGCACTGGTTCGGCCTCGTTGCAGGCTTCTTGGAGACCGGCGAGTCGCCGGCGGACTGCGCGCTGCGCGAGGTCAAGGAGGAGCTCGGCCTCGACGCGACGTTCGGCGCGTTCATCGGAATCTATCCGTTCGCGCGGCTCAACCAGATCATCTTCGTGTATCACGTGCTGCTGCCGCCGGGTGAGATCCGCCTCGCCGCCGACGAGCTCGACGACTACCGCGAGATCCCGCTCGACAAGGTCAAACCGTGGCCGCAAGGCACCGGCCCGGGCCTCCGCGATTGGCTCGTGAGCCGCGGCTACAACCCCACGATCGCCGACTTTGGCACGCCGCAAGACGAAAGATAGGGACATGTTACTTTTTCGCGCGCGCGGTGCCGCCAGGCTGCGACGTCGCTATCGCGCGAAAAAGTAACATGTCCCTATTTTTCTAGCGCGACGCGTTGTCTTTGTCGGTGAAGGTGAAGTCTTTGAACTGCGACGTGCCGTCCCCGGTCTCGACGACGGTGTTGTTCGGGTTCTCGCCGCAGAACCAGTAGCTGATCCGCAGGTAGCCGTCGGGATTCGGCACTTGCTTGTAGGTCTGGCGCACGTACCACGGCTCGAGCAGCGTCTCGGGATCGTAGATCCACACGTCGACGGTGACGGTATCGGGCGCGCTCTTGTTCCAGACCTCGACGGCTTCGAGCGCGTCGGAGTAGATCGGGTCGTTGCGGTGAAAGATCCCCGCCATCACCTGCGTGGTGTGGATCACGAGCGTCTTGTCCGCCCAGAAACCGATCGAGTCGCCGTAGTGCAGCGGGTACGCATCCGCGGCCGGCGGATGGCCGCGGCCGTCGGTGTACACGCGCCGCAAGTTGTTCATCGTCTCGGAGAACAGCAGCGTCTGCGTGGGCGTGACGATGAACTCGCGAAGGAACGGGATCGCGAGCCAGCGCGGGAACCCCGGAGCGCTGCAGTTGCTCAACGGATCGTATTCGACACCGCGCGCAGACGCCTCGCGCCTGCGCTGCAGATCGGCGAGCGGCTCGGGCTTGAGCTTCGCGGTGGTGAGCTCGCCCTGCTTCTGCTCGGGATCGAAGAGCGGCGGACCCACGCGCTGCCAGAGTCCGGTCCAGTCCGGCATGTCGTCGAGGTTGAGCGCCGCGCCGCCGCCGGCGGCATTGCGGAACGAGTCGAAAAGCTCTTGCGCGCTCGCGTGCTGCAAACCGAGCGCGACGCGCGCCTCACGCTCCGCGGGGACGAGCGCGGCGCCCGGCGTGCGGGCCGCTGCCGCCGCCGGCGCGGCGTTCTGTTTCTCCGAGGACTCGCGCGTGCACCCGGCGAGCGCGGTCGCGAGCAGCGCGGCGACGAGCACCGTGCCCGGCACCTTCGGTGCCAGGCCGGGTAAGCGCCGCTTCGGCATGCTCACTGCCGCGCGCCGCTCGGCTTCGGCGCGGTGGCTTTGTCGTCGCTGCTCGTGAAGCTGAAATCGCGGAACTGCGACGAGCCGTTCTCGGTTTGGAACACGTCGTTGTTCTGGTTTTCGCCGCAGTCCCAGTAGCGGATCCGCAGCAGCTTGTCGGGGTCCGACAGCTTCTGATACGTCTGCTTCACGTACCACGGCTCCCGGAGCGCGGGAGGATCGTAGACCCACACGTGGGCGACGATGTGCGTGTCGTCGGCCTTCTGCCAGATCTCGACCGTCTCGACTTGCTCCGAGTAGTCCGGCTGTCCGCGCTGATACTGGCCGCTGCGCAGCTGGTTCGTGTGGATCACGAGCTTCTGCCCGTCCCAGAAGCCGATCGAATCGCCGTTCCAGAGCGGATAGCGGTCGGCCTCGGGCACGTGACCGCGGCCATCGGTATAGATGCGCCGGATGTCGTTGACCATCTCGTTGATCAGCAGCGTCTGGCCGGGCGTCGGCACGAACTCGCGAAGGAACGGCTCGGTGAGCCAGCGCGGATGACCCGGCGGCGCGCAATTGCTCAAGTTGTCGAACTCGATGCCCTTCTTGATGCCGTCGAGCTTGTCGGTGAGCCGCTTCTCGTACTCCGGCGTAAGCTTCGCGGTGGGTAAGCCGCCGAAGCGCTGATCGGAGTCGAAGGTGAGACTCAACGGGCTGCGCGTGTACGTGCCGGTCCAGTCCGGCAGCTGCTGGCCCGTGAGGCGCTGTCCGCCGCCCGCCTGCTTCTCGAAGTCTTTATAGAGATCCCACGCCGACGCGTGCTTGCGGCCGATCTCGGCGCCCTGCTCCTTGGTCGCGGGCAACTCGACCGCGGCGAGCGCACTGCCCGCGATAGCCGCGAGCGTGACGCCCGCCAGCCACGTTACGCATGATCTGATGACGACTCGCGTCGCTTTGCAATCATTCCCAGCCATGTTCCCCCCGGAGCGCCGTGTTCGCGACAAGCTAAACCCGGAGCACTCGAGCGCGCAACCGGCGCTCGATCCGGCCGATGGGAGGCGCGCCGCCGACTTTGCGCTAAGATGCCCGAAACCATAATGACTTGGGGGATAGAAATGACCCGCCCTTCCGGTTCGGTCGCCGCCCTCGGCGCCGTGCTCTTCTGCCTCACCGCTTGGGCGCAGGACGTGCCCGTTCCCGCGGCGCCCACGCCCGCGGCGATCACGAACTTCAAGCCCGTCACCGACGCGATGCTCGCGAACCCCGACCCGGCCGACTGGCCGATGTGGCGGCGCACGCTCAACAATTGGGGCTACAGCCCGCTCGAGCAGGTGAACCGCCGCAATGTCGGCAACCTGAAGCTCGTGTGGACGCGGCCGCTCGCGGCCGGCGACCAGGAAGGCACGCCGCTCGTCTATGGCGGCCTCATGTACTTCCCGAATCCCGGCGACGTCACGCAGGCGTTCGACGCGAAGACCGGCGAGTTCATCTGGGAATACCGCCGCTCGATGCCGTCCGACGTGGGCCAGTACTTCCCGGCCGCGCCCACCAATCGCAACCTCGCGATCTACGACAACCTGATCCTCGACAACGGCGCCGACGGCTACGCGTACGCGATGGACGCGCGCACCGGCAAGCTCGTGTGGGAAACCCAGATCATGGACTACCGGCACGGAGCCAAGAACAGCTCCGGCCCGATCGTCGCCGACGGCAAGGTGATCTCCGGCCGCAGCTGCGAGCCCGAGGGCGGCCCGGAGGCGTGCGTGATCACGGCATTCGACGCGAAGACCGGTAAAGAGGTCTGGCGGCATCGCACGATCCCGAAGCCCGGCGAGCCCGGCAACGAAAGCTGGGGCAACATCCCGTACGAGCAGCGCTGGCACGTGGGCATGTGGATGGTGCCGAGCTACGACCCCGACACCAAGCGCGTTTACGTCGGCACGTCGGTCACTGCGCCCGCGCCGAAATTCATGCTCGCGGGCAACCAGAATCAGTACCTCTATCACAACTCCACGCTCGCGCTCGACGTGAACACGGGCAACATGATCTGGTACTTCCAGCACGTGGTGGACCACTGGGACCTCGACCATCCGTTCGAGCGGCTCATCGTGAACCTGCCCACGTCGCCGGATCCGTCCGCCGTGAAGTGGATCAACCCGCGCGTGCGCCAAGGCGAGCAGCGCAAGGTCATCACCGGCATCCCCGGCAAGACGGGCGTGGTCTACACGCTCGACGCGAATACCGGTCAGTTCCTCTGGGCGCGCGAGACCGTGCAGCAGAACGTGATCGCCGACATCAACAAGGAATCGGGCGCGGCCACGGTGAACCCGGACAAGCTGTTCACGGCCCCGGGCCAGGAGAAGCTGATCTGCCCGAGCACGTCGGGCGGCAAGAACTATCCGGCCGGCACGTACAGCCCGCAGACGGGGCTCATGTACTACCCGCTGCAGAACACCTGCATGATGGTCACGTCGCTCGACAAGACCAACGACCCGAACGACAACAGCCTGTACCGCTTCACGGCGCGCGTGCAGATCGCGCCGGGCGAGACGAACGTGGGCACGCTGCAGGCGATCTCGGCGTCCACCGGCAAGACGGAGTGGAAGGTGGAGCAGCGCGCCGGAATGCTGTCGATGATCTCGACCGGCGGCGGCCTGCTGTTCGGCGGCGACGTCAACGGCCACTTCCGTGCGTACGACAGCAAGAACGGCGACGTGCTCTGGGACATCAACTTGGGCGCCGCCGTGAACGGCTATCCGGTGACGTACTCGGTCGACGGCAAGCAGTACGTCGCGGTGAGCACCGGCGGCTCGGGCCTCGCGCTCGGGCTCGCGCGGTTGAGCCCCGAGCTGCACCCGGGCACCGGGAACCAGCTGTTCGTGTTCGCGCTGCCGTAGCGGAGGAAAGCGCGAAGAAGCTCGTGCAACTTCCGGCGTGTGAGACGCGCCGGAAGCCTTGAGGCCGCACCGGCCACCCGTGTTAGCATCCGGCCGACTCGAGGCCTACACGAACGAAGCTACGGAGAAAAACAGTATGGCCGCAACCAGTCAGGCACAAGAACCCGTCGGCGCCAATCAATCCGCTCTGCGCACGACTGCACTCGCCATGTTTGCCCTGCTGCTCGTCGCTTACACGTTGATGGCGGCTGATCGCTACCTCATCAGTATGCTCGGCACCGATATTCGCGGAGCCCTCAACCTCTCGCTGCCGCAGATGGGCACACTCACCACGACATTCACTTTGGGCATTGCGATCGCCGGATTGCCGAGCGGCGCACTGATTGCAAGGACGTCGAGAAGAACCGTTCTGCTGTTGGGCATCGTGTTGTTCTCGGTCGCAACACTGCTATTTACGCAGGCCACGGGTTTCGCCAGCATGTTCGTGCTGATCGTCATGCAGGGTGCCGGCATGTCGTTCCTGGCCACCAGCATGTTCGCACTATCGGCCAGCTATTTCTCCAAGACCCGAGTCGCAGCGCTAGGCATCGTCAACGTCTGCTTCGGCCTCGGCTCCTTTCTGGGCCCCTGGGCCATCGGCAACATCCGGTCCAACACCGGCGCCTGGCAGCCCCCAATGCTCGTCTTCGGCCTCACGGGTGTCGGCCTTGCGATACTGTGCGCGCTGCTCGTGAGATCCTGGTTCACGGAAACCAAGCGAGCAGCGGAGCACGGCGAGCACGCCGGCGGCGCGGACTCGCTCATGAACCGCAACACGCTCATCTTCTCCGTGCTCAGCGTGCTGTACGGATTGACGGTCTATGGATGGCTCGGGCTCTATCCGACTTTCTTGAGGGACGTCTTGAGCTTGACACCCGCGGAAGTGGGCGGCGTCATGCCATTCTTCGGTCTGGGCTCACTGACCGCCTTCTTTGCAGGCCAACTGGGCGATCGTTTCCCCACGAAGGTCATCTTGAGCTCCTCCTCACTCGTACTCGTGGTGCTCGGCTTCTTTCTGTATCTTCCGGGCCTGAGCATTGCCACATACAAAATCATGGCGCTGCTCGTCGGTATCTTCGGCGCGGCCATCGTCTATACCAACCTCGCCGGCGGTCACATCAAGGCGCTCCGTGGCAATCTGGCCAACAAGGGCTCGAGCATGTTCGTCTCGAGTATGTACGCCGGTGGGGCGTTTGGCGGGCTCATGATGGGATCGATGGTGGCGAGCTGGGGATGGCAAATCGCTGGCCAAATCCAAGTTTCGCTGCTCTCTTTGCTGGCGGTGCTCCTCACGTTCGCACTGCGGCCCGCCGAGTTCTCGAAGTAGACGTTCGGCTCGATCGGTGCGGATCGAAGGCACGATGAAAGCGTTCGGGTCGTCAATCCTCCGAGATTCACCGCCGCTTCGCCGCGGAAAAAGAGACCTGGCTCCAACTTCGCCCTAATTTCCCCCTAATTTCGGAGAGTCGTTCCCA
>DASUFK010000129.1:0-3549 GCA_036274615.1 Gammaproteobacteria bacterium
GGGCGCAACCGAAAGTCGAGATCGCGCGCGTCGTAGAGCTTCTGCACCGTGGCCGCGTCTTGCGCGTCGAGCTTCGGCACGTTCTGGAACACGTCGTAGTCGAGCAGCACGCTGTGGCGGTCTTGGCCAGTGCCGGCCGAAAATTCCGCGAGCGAAGCGAACTCGCGCGGCTCGAGCTTCGCCGTGTGGCCGGGACCGTTGTAGTCGGCCACCGTGCCGGCTGGCGGCGCGCTCCACACGAACGAGGCCGCGGCGTTCGGGTTCGGCCGAAAGCCGTTGTAGTCGGACGACGTATAGCTCGTGTACGTCGTGACGCTGAAGATCGCGGGCGCCGAGCTCTCGCCGAGCATCAAGTTGTTGCGCCAGTGCGTGTTCGACGCGCCGGCCGCGGCCGTCTCGGACAGTATCGTGTTGTTGTAGAAGAGCACGCCGGCGGCGCCGTTCGTGAGCCGAGTCGATCCGCCGGGCAAGTGATAGGCGATGTTGCGAATCCAATAGACGGGGCCGCCGAGCGTGGGCTGATTGCAGAACGCGTGCGAAGCGTGGTTGATGAACATGTTCCGCAGGATGCGGATGTTGTGCATGCTGCCGTCGGCCTCGATGGGGTTGTCGTGGCTGTTGGTGATGTAGTTGCCGTAGAAGTCGATCGCCACGGGGCGCAGCTCCCAGTACGCGCGCGGCGGGTACTTCGGCCCGTCCGCGATGCCGGGGCCGGACGCCACCGAGCCGTCGGGATTGCCGTAGGTCTCCACGTTGATGCCGTCGTGGAAGTCGGCGATGTAGTTGTGCGCGACCACGTGGCCCGGCCCATACAGCTTCACGGCCACGTACGACGCCATCGCCGGCGGAAAGATCTGGCCTTCCACGCCGCGGAACTTCGTCCACATCTCGCCGGCCCAGCCGATCAGGTGCTTCGGATCGTTGCGGCCGATGAAGACGCTGTCGGCGATGTAGAAGCCGCTCGAGCCGGAGAAGTTCGTGAACACGCCGGCGCCCACGTTCTCGAAGCGGCTGCGTTTGACGGTGAGCCCCTTCGAGCCCGCGATGAACTGCGTGCCCGCGAGAATCGCGACCTCCGCGTTGCGGAACGTGATGCCTTCGAAGTACGTGTAGTCGGCGGCCCGCACGTCGAACAGCGCGTAGTTGCCGGCGCCGTCGAACACCACCTCGCCGTCGCCCGCGGCGACGATCGCGATCGGCGCGTCGGCGGTGCCGTCGGCCGTGAGGTAATACGTGCCGTCGAGCGGCGTGGTGCGGTTGACGGTGGGGTCGTTGGTGTACTCGTAGCGGTTGTATTTATAGGTGCCCGCGTGCACGACGATGGTGTCGCCGGGCCGCACGCGCGGCCGCCCCGACGTGGCCCAGTCCGTGCCCGCGCACCACTCGTTGTAGGCGCACATGAGCCCTTCGAACGAAGGCTCGGTCTTCTGCCCGGCGAAGCCGTGCGGATAGACGTGCAGCGTGCGGCCGTTGCGCGAGGGCTGCGGCTCGGCGCGCGTGCGCACGACCACGGTGCGCTCGGCCGTGCCGCTCACGCCGTCCGGGTCGGTGAGCGTGAGGCGCACCTCGTACGGCGTGTTCGGCGACAGATCGAGCACGCTGCCGGCGAACATGTTCGGCGCCACGACGTCGACGCGCGATTCGGCGTAGATGCGCTCGCCCTGCAAGCGCAGGAGCGGCAGCGCGTCGCGCCAGGCGCCGTCGCCCTCCTTGCGGAACGCAACGGCGACGCTCGCGTTGCGGTTGTCGTCGCCTTGCAGCCACCACTCGAACCCCAGATTGATCAGCGTCGCGGGCTCGATCACGAGCTCGCCCGGCACCGCCACGTTCGGCCCCGGCCGCGCGACGGTGGCGGGCCCTTGAGCGACGGCCGTGGCGGCCGCGAGAGTCAGGAGCAGGGCGGCGTAGCGTGGAGCCCGGCACTTCTTGTGCATGGCCGCGATTGTGCCACGGTTGCGGGCGTCGAGCTTCGGCCGGCCGGCGTGATCGCCGCGCGTGCTCGCTCGGTCACGGCGGCGGCGCGAGCGGCTTGTTCTGCGGTGGTTGCGGTCATGTTGCGTGACGAAGGCCGAGCGGCCGGTTCGAATGTACGCCGATTCACATGCCGTGCAAGCGCGCAATCCGGGGATTCCGTGGCGAAACGTTCCGCGGGCCCCGCGCGCGCGAAACCGCTGTTCCGTGCGCGCTAGCTACGGCAAAACCACGACGTGCGAGCGCCGCGCACCGAAGGGGCGACGCGGCGAGATCTGGATCGCTGCGCTACCGAGCCCGAGCGGACTCAACGCCCAACTCTAGAGCGACTCGCTTCAAGACCTTCTTCAACACCGACGACGAGACTTGCCCCAGCTTGCTCGCGTCGACGGCCTCGATGGTCGCGATTTTCGCCGTGCGGATGATCGATGGCGCGGGGAGCCCCGCCTGCTCCGTATCGTTCAGGGGCACGTCTCCCGGCCAGCCGCGATTCTCGGCGCTCGTGATCATCAAGACCCAGAGGAGCCCATGCGCGACACCCAGCCGGCCCATCGACACGACGAGCGCCGGCCGATATTGCCGCGTCGCCCGATCGGTGTAGGGGAAGGGCACCTTGATGACGTCTCCCTGCTCAAAGCTCGCCATACGCCTTCGTGTCGGCCTCCGAGCTCCATTCGCTGAACGTGCGAAACGGATCATCCGCTTCCTTGCCGCGGCGCGCCTTCGTGAGAATCACCCTGTTTTGCTCGATTTCGTAGACGAGCTCGTCCCCTTCCTTGAGACGCAGCGCCGCCCGCACCGGTTGAGGGATGGTGGTTTGCGCCTTGCTGGTGAGCTTGCTCGTGATCATGGCGTGCCCTGGCCGAGTAAGAACGGTCCTTACTGTAAGGAACATCCTTACCGATCGTCAACCGAAGCGAAGCATCATGAGAGCAGCGCGGCTTGCCGCCTGTAGCCCGCACGCCATAGAACGACCGAGCCGCATCGAATCCGTCGCAAGCAGCCCGCCGAGGGCTCTCGAGCGGCGCGGCGTCCCGCCGTTCTTGTAAGACGCGGTATTTGCCACTAGGCGAAAACGACCGCGGTGATTTTTGCCTCATGGCGAAAATCACCGTACACTCCGGACCGTGGCCGGGATATCGCGTTACCTCGTCCGTCAGAT
This sequence comes from Gammaproteobacteria bacterium, assembly GCA_036274615.1. Classification (GTDB taxonomy): domain Bacteria; phylum Pseudomonadota; class Gammaproteobacteria; order Steroidobacterales; family Rariloculaceae; genus FEN-1219. Next base: position 3,134 of record DASUFK010000129.1, read on the forward strand.
CAAAGCCGACCTCGCGCGAAAAATGGTGTTCGTGGCGGGGCCCCGCCAGGTCGGCAAGACCACGCTCGCGCGCTCCCTGCCGAACGCCGCGGCCGGCTATCTGAACTGGGATGTGGCCGAAGACCGGGCTCGCATCCTCGCCGGCGAGTTGCCCACGGCAAAACTCTGGTTATTCGACGAGATCCACAAATACCGCCGGTGGCGCAACTACCTCAAGGGAGCCTACGACGGTCGACGTGCCGGGCAGCAGATACTTGTCACCGGCAGCGGTCGGCTCGATCTCTACCGCTTCGGCGGCGATTCGCTCCAGGGGCGCTATCACCTGCTGCGCCTGCACCCGTTGTCCGTCGCCGAGCTCGGATTGAAGAGTCCGGCGGAGCTCGCCGACCTCCTGAAGCTCGGCGGTTTCCCGGAGC
>DASUFK010000130.1:0-9261 GCA_036274615.1 Gammaproteobacteria bacterium
GCCGTGCGGAGCCGGGCCGCGGTGTGCGGCTCGCGGCGATGCCGGCGCCCATGCCGGGCTGCATGAGCAGGAACGGCGCGAGCACGGTTGCCGCGCCGAAGAGCAGCGCCGGCAGCACGGTGGGATGGCGCATCCAGTCCAGGCCCGTCATCGCAAGCAGCAGCGCCGCGAATCCGATCCCGATCAGGTAGTGAGCGGCCCAACCGATCGCGCGCTCGCCCGGCACGGCCGCAGCCGCCGCAATGCGCTCGTGGCGGAACTGCCCGCGCGGCATGTGCGCGATCCAGCGTCCGACCAGCCCGAAGTCCGGCGCAGGTACGTTGAGCCGGCGCTGCCGGACGATCGCCCACAGGTCCGTGGCGGCCGTCGCGCCGATTCCGATCAGCGTCGAGCTCGTTAGATAGTCCATTCCACGTCTGGCCTCGTCGCTTCGAGCTTCCGGAAGGCTACACGCGCCGTCGCAAGCGAACCCCGTCGGCGGGCATCCGCGCGCAAGTAGCTAGGGCGCGCGCAGCCGCTCGCAACGCGCCTTCGACAACAGTGGCTTCTCCGCGACCGCTCTTGTGTTCAGCTTGCCGACCGGAGCTGCGCGCGCAACGCGCGGACCGCCGCAGTCTGGCTCTGCGTTGCGTCGCTCATGGCGGCGAGAATGAGATTTTCCGGCAACTGCGGCAGAAACTCGCTCCTCGGGATCTCGACGTAGCTCTCGCGGCCGCGCTCGCCGCGCAACGCGAAGAACTTGAGCGAGCCGCGCTCGTAGAACCAGACCTCGCGGACTTTCAGCTTGCGGTAGACCTCGAGCTTGTCGATGCCACCCGACGTCCAGATCACCTCGATCGCGATGTCGGGACGGTCGTTCTCACCGGCCGCGCGGCGGTTCACCGTGTAGCACTCGTCGGCCTCGGCGCCGCGCTTCTGCCGCTTGCGCTTGAGCGTCCACGAGCCGTAGCCCTCGAGGTCGACGCCGGACTCCTCCGCCCACGCCTCGAGCAAGCGCGCGAAGCGCTTCTTGTCGATCTCGTGGAACTTCGACGGCGTCATGAGCTCGATGAGCCCTTCGAGGTACGTGATTCTCGGCACCGAGCTTTCGCCGCGCATCGCGAGCAGGCGCTCGTAGTCGTCCCAATCGCCGTTCAAATAGACGAAGTGATCCGTCGTGTCCGGATCCGGTGGAATGACCAACGGTGCCGCGCTCATCGATCAAAAGCCTAGCACGGTGAAGGCGGGAGGGCGCTCGGCAAATCCGGCCGACTTGCGGAGAATCGGCGCGTCCAGCGATCGCAGCGAAGACGCCGCCGACGACCGCGATCGCACCCGCGCGGGGAGACGGCCGCGCTCACCCGCGCGAGCCGGTCGGCGCCGGCGCCGGCACGCGCTGCGGCAGCCCACCGGAACGGCGCAGGAGCCGCGCCACGAGGTAGTCCACCGACAGCGCTCCCGGCCCTCGCGTCAGAAGGAACACGAGGATCGACGCCCACAGCAGATGATCCGACCACGCGTTCGGGTACACGAATATCTGGATCACGGCGATCATGCCGAGCAGCGGCAGGGTGGCGACGCGGGTCGCGAGCCCGAGAAACAGGAACCACGGCACGCCGAGCTCGACGGCCGTTGCGATTTTCGCCGCGATGACGGGGTCGAGCAGCGGAACCTTGTACTCGTCGCGGAACAGCTGCACGGCGAACTCCCACGAGCCGATCTTGAGCAGCCCCGAGCGGAAGAACGCGGCGCCCACTGCGATCCGCATCGCGAGCTGAATGATCGGCAGTGGGAACCGCTCGAGCCACGCGCAGATCGCGCCGTATCGTTCGTTCATGATGCTGCTCCTTCGGGCGAGTGGCGGATTCGGGTGACGGAGCCGGCGTCCACGAGCCGCCGCAGCGCGGCGCCGGCGTCGAACGCGCCGTCGACGTCGAGCGCGCGCTCGGCGGCCGCACCGATCGCCTCGCCCGCCGCCAGCGCCGCTCGGAACGCGTGCTCCGCGTCCTCGAGTAGCGCGATGGACACCGCGCCGCGCGCGCCGCGGACCTCGAGATGAGCCGGCGAGGCGTCGAGCGCGAATGCGGCCGGCGTCGCGCGATCGCCGAGGTAAATGGTCATGAGCTCGTCCACGCGGCAGGGCACGCGCAAGTAGCGCAGCCCCTGCTGCAACGTCACGTGGGTTGCCAGGAGCCCGTCGGTGCCGAGACTCGCGATCGAGCGCCAGGCGAGCGGCTCGGAATCGACGGCGATCGCCGCATTGCCCACGGCCCACTCGAGCTCGGCGAACGGCTGCACGTAGGCGAGCTCCGCGGCGCGGCCGAAGGCGGCGACGAACCGCGGAAACTCGGCGCCGTACTCGGCGATGCACGGCCGCCGCGGCGGATGGGCGCGAGCGAACGCGCGTGCGGCTGCGTCGAGGAGCTCGGCTCCGAGCAGCCACGCGCACGCCGGAAACTTGTCGCGCAGCGCGGCCGCGAGGCTCTCCTCGTAATTGCGCAGGTGAACCCGGAAGCGCTCGGCCGAGCCGCGAACGAGGTCGGCTGCGAGCCCACGACCGTCGCCCGCGAGCAGCGCGCCGGCGATTCGCGCCTGGAGCTCAGCGAGCGGCGGCGACATGAGCCATCGGTCCGGCGAGCGCACCGAGCGCGGCGCGGTCCGCGCGCGCGGCCTCGTTCACCAATAGGGCGAGATCGGGGAGATCGCTGTCCCACTCGATGAGCGTGGGCAGTGCGCCGAAGCGGCGCAGCGCGTGGGCGTAGAGCTCGAGCACCGTGTCCGCGATCGGTCCGTCGTGGGTGTCGATCAGCACTTGCGCGCCGGCCGCGTCACCGCTGATCTCCGCCGCGAAGCCGCCCATGTGGAGCTCGGCGACGGCGTGCGCGGGGAATGCGTCGAGATAGGCGTACGCGTCGTAGCCCAAGTTGGAACCGCTCACGTGCACATTGCTCACATCGCAGAGCAAGCGGCAGCCGGTGCGGTCGACGAGCTCCGCGAGGAACTCGGCCTCGGCGAGCTTCGACGCGCCGAGCGCGACGTAGCTCGCGGGGTTCTCGACTAGGTACGCGCGTCCGAGCGTGTCCTGGATCTCGTGCACGTTCGCTGCGACGATCGCGACCGTGTCGTCGTCATAAGGCAACGGCAACAGGTCGTTCAAAAAGAGTCCGCGGTGCGTGGACCAAGCGAGATGGCCCGAGATCGCGAACGGCTCCAGCTCGCGTGCGAGCGCGGCGACCCGCGCGAGGTGCTCGCGGTCCACGCCGTCGGCGCTGCCGGCGGAGACGCCGACGGTGTGAAACGACACCGCGCTCCGCTCGCGCACCGCGAGCAGCAGCTCGCGCGCGTGCGGGTTCGCGAGGAAGTTCTCCGGGTGGATCTCCACCCAGCCCGCGAGCGGAGCGCCCGCCGCCGCGGCCGCGAGGTGCGGCAGCCGCAGGCCGACGCCGGCCCCGGGGGAGAGAGCCGTGGGCGGCGCGGCGGCGGGGCTCGTCATCGTTACGCCTTCGGCTTCATGCTGCCGTTGACGATGCGCTCGCAGTAGCCGGCCGGCACGTAAACCCAGGCGCGTGGGTCGGCATTCGCCTTCGACATGCCCGCGCACGAGTTGTTGCCGGTGGACGCGCAGTCGTTCTTGCCGGCCTTGGCGATCCCATAGCACTTCTCGGCCTTGAAGGTGGGCTCGGGCGCGGGTTGGGCGTGCGCCGGAACGAGGGCCGCGCCGGTGACGGCCGCGGCGAGAGCGGAAGCAATGATCAAGCGTTTGTTCATCGGGAGATCTCCTGTCATTCGGTGGAAACGGCCCCATCGCGGCCGTCTGCTGGCGGTGGCCAGTAGCAGTGAATTCGCCGGCGGGGGCGAAAAGGTTACGCACCTGCGTAGAATTCGCCTGCGATGACGCATTCCGCGGACGACCTCGGCCGCTTACTGCAAGCCGCTCAGCGAGGCGACGGCGCCGCGTACGCGGAGCTTTTGGCCGCGGTCACGCCGCGCATTCGCAGAATCGTCGCGCGGCGCCGGGGCTTCGCCGGTGTGGGAGAGACGGAGGACCTCGTGCAGGAGGTCCTCTTGTCCCTGCACGCGGTTCGCGCGACGTACGATTCGTCGCGCCCGTTCGTGCCGTGGCTGCTCGCGATCGTGCGGCACCGCCTTGCGGACGGGGCGCGGCGGTACGCGCGCACGATACGGCGCGAGATCGACATCGACGAGATCGACGTAACCTTTCTCGAAGCCGAAGCGAATGAACCTATCGGGGCTCTCGGCGATGCCGACGCACTTCGTGCCGCGGTCGAAGCGTTGCCGGACGGTCAGCGGCAGGCGATCGAGCTGCTGAAGCTAAAGGAGTTGTCGTTGAAGGAGGCGGCGGAGATTACCGGGACGAGCGTAGGGGCGCTCAAGGTCGCGACGCATCGCGCGATGGCCGCCTTGCGTCAAGCGCTCGCCCCGAAACGCGGATGAAAACCGAGGAGCTCATCGATCGACTCGCGCGAGATCTCGCGCCCGTGCGGCCGCTGCCCCGGCCGGAGAGGAGGGCGGCTGCGTGGCTCGTGGGGGCCGGGCTCTACGTGGGCCTCTTCGTCGTGCTCACGCGGTCGGGCGGCGGCCCAACGACCGATCTCGAGGCGCTGCTGCCCCAGCTCGCGGCACTCGTCGCCTGTGTAGTTGCGGCGGGAGCTGCGTTCGCATCGGTCGTGCCGGGCTATTCGCGGGCGGTGCTCGCGTGGCCGCTGATTGCGGGCGTGGTGTGGCTGGGGATGCTGGCTATCGGAGCCACCTGGTCGTCTGGTGCAATCGCCGCCGCGTCGCGGCACGAGTGGGCGTGCGTCCTGCTGATCGTCGTCGGCGCCGCTCCGTTGCTCGCAGCGTTGGTTGCGATGCTGCGGCGCGGAGCGCCGTTCAGGCCGGCCGTTACCGCCGGGCTCGCGGCGCTTGCGGTGGGTGCGCTGGCGAGTGCGGGAGCGTGCTTTTGGCGGCCACATGCGGACGACGCCGTCACCCTCGTTTGGCATGGCGGCGCGATCGCGATCGTCATGGCCGTCTGTCTGCTGGGCGCTCGGTGGCTGCTCGGGCCGAGCCGGCTCTCAGGCACCGGACGCGAAGTGCGATAGGACACGCTGGCTTCTTGCCGGCCGCGGGCGCCGAATCGGTCGATGGCGGCGTTCGAAAAAGTAACCTGTCCCTATTTAGATGCCGGCTTTGCCGAGGGTGTCGACGATCTGGCGGAGCACGTTGGCGAGCTGCGGGTGATCCGTCTCGAACTTCGCGGCGAGCTCCTCGAGCACGGGGGCGTGCGCTTCGTCGGCGGACTCGCTGCGCGCGAGCGTGCCTTCGATGTCGGCCGACACGGTCGCGAGCAGGTTGCGCGACGTTTCGTCCACGGATTTCGCGCGGCCGAGCCGTGTGTGGAGCTGCTCGAGCAGCGCTCGCAAGTCCTCGTCGGCCATTCGTTCCTCCGTTGGATCCGGCGGTTCGCCAGGCGCAAGCTTAACGCAACTCCGATTGCGCGCCCCGCGCTGGTGGGAAAGCTTCGCGCTCCGGCACAATGTGCCGATCTAACGACCTGGAATTCCCCCTTGCGCAAGCCCGTCACGTTGATCGCCGGCAACCGCGGCAGCCGGCATTTCGGAACCGCGCCTTACCTGGCCGAAACCTTGGCGCAGAGCCGCAAGGACGCGCCCGCCGCGCTCTACATCGGCGCCGCGAGCGGCGACAACGCCGGCTTCGGCGAGGCGCTCTGCGGCTTGATCGAAGGCGCGGGCGCTCGCGAGGTCGTCTGGCCCAAGCTCACCGGAAAACGGCGCGAGATCGCGCGCGCGCGTGACGCGCTCGCGCGTGTGGACTTCGTGTTCATGGGGGGCGGCGACGTCGGAGTCGGCATCGAAGCCCTGCGCGACGCCGAGCTCGTCGACGCCATGCACACTGCCGCGACACGGGGTGTCATATTCGCAGGGATGTCGGCCGGTGCCATCATGCTCGGCGAACGCTGGATCCGCTGGCCGCGCGACGACGCGGGCGACGACGAAGCAGAGACGTACGACTGCCTCGGCATCGCGCCGTGCTCGCTCGACACGCACGGTGAGGGCGACGGCTGGCGCGAGACGCAATCGTTCGCCGCCGTGCGCGCCCGCGAGACCGGCAAGAAGGCGCGCGCCTACGCCGTGCCGAGCGGTGGCGCGCTCGTGATCGGCGCGAGCGGCACGCCGAAGGCACGCGGCAAGCCGGTGCCGGTGTTCGCGGCGGCGCCCGGCGAGAAGGCGAAGCGCGAGAAGACCCTGGAGGTGAAGTGACCTATTCGGCCTCGCACTGGGAGCGCGTTGGCGAGGAAACGCGGCGCATGGTGGACGAGGTGCCGCTGTACCGTGACCGGCCCGTGCCGCCGATCGAGGCGGCCGCGCTCGGCGCGTGGCTCGCGCGGCTGCCGGCGGTGGGCAAGCGCGAGCTGCGCAAAGGCTTTCCGAAGGCGCTCGTGCGCCGCAACCAGGACCTGCACGCCGCGATGCAGGAGCAGCAGGTGACGCTGCTCGCCACCTCCGGCACCACCTCGGATCGGCTCCAGGTGATCTGGGAGTGGTCGTGGTGGGACCCGCAGGAGCGCGAGGCCATGCGCTTGAACGCGCGCATCGCGCGCACGATGAGCGCAACGGAGTATCGCGAGGCGGTGCTCACCACGCCCGCGTGCGGCGCCGGCGTATGTCACTTCGGCAGCCAGACGGTCGAGGAGCGCAGCATCGACGGCATGCTGTTCTTCAACGAGAGCGCCGACCCCACGCACTGGACCGAGCAGGAGTGCGATCGGATGCTGTCGGAATGGGCCGACTTCGCGCCGCGCGGAGTCGAAGCCGACCCCGCCTATCTCGCGATCATCGCGCGCGCCGCTGCCAAGCGCGGCGTGCGAATGCCGGCGCCCGAGTTCGTCACGCTCACCTACGAGACCACCACGCGCGCGATGCGCCGCGACATCGGCCGCACGCTCGAGAGCCCGCTCTACCAGCTGTACGGCGCCACCGAGGCCGGCGTGCTGTTCATGGAATGCGAGCACGGCCGGCTGCACCCGAACGAGCGCCACGGCCACATCGACCTCGAGCCGCTGCCCGGCAGCGTCCGGCTCGCGCGCGTGCTGGTGACCACGCTCGGCCGCGAATGGATGCCGCTCCTGCGCTACGACATCGGCGACGTCGTGCGCGTGGCCGAGTCGCGCGAGTGTAGCTGCGGCCTGACGAGCGACGGCCCGCTGCTCGAGCGCATCGAAGGGCGCGCCGGCGATTGCGTCGAAGTGAACGGCGAGACCGTCACGCCGCTGATGCTCGACGACGCGATCCACGCGGCGCTCGGCCAAGACGCCACGCTCGAGCAATGGCAGCTCGCGGGCGACACGCTGCTCGTGGTCGATTCCGCGTCGCGCGCGAGCGCCGTCCATGCGGCCAAGGCTGTCGGAGCGCTGCTCGCGCGGCCGATTCGCGGCGAGCACGTGAGCGCGATCGCGCCGGAGGCTTCGGGGAAGTATCGGCTGGTGAAGCGCTGATGGAGCGCTGATGAACCCGCGCGGCTTCCCGCTGCTCGAGCGCGGCTACGACGGCGAGCCCTTCGTCTACCTCGACAGCGCGTCCACCACGCCCAAGCCGCGGCCCGTGATCGACGCGGTCGCGAGTTACTACGAGCAGGTGGGCGCAAACGTCCACCGCGGCGTGCACCCGCTCGCCGAGACCGCCACCGAGCTGTTCGAGCGCACGCGCCATCGCGTGGCCGCGCTGATCGGCGCGCAGCCCGCCGAGATCGTGTTCACGCGCAACGCCACCGACTCGTTCAATATGATCGCGCGCTCGCTGAATCTCCGTCCCGACGACGAGGTGGTGTTTCCCGCGTCGGAGCACCACTCGAACTACATGCCGTGGCGTGTGGCGACCACGCCGCGGCTCGTGGACATCGACGCCGAGGCGGTGCCGAACTGGTCGCAGCTGCCGTCGTTGCTTGGGCCACGCACGCGGCTCGTGAGCGTGGCGCACGTATCGAACGTCACCGGCGTGATCGCTCCCGTGGAGGAGTGGATCGCCACGGCGCACGCGGCCGGCGTGCCGGTGATGCTCGACGCGTCGCAATCCGTGGCGCATCTGCCCATCGACGTGCACGCGCTCGACGTCGACTTCATGGGCTTCTCGAGCCACAAGATGTTCGGCCCGAACGGCGTCGGCGTGCTGTACGTGCGCCGCGACCGGTTCGACGAGCTCGGTCTCGGCAACGTGGGCGGCGGCATGGTGGCGAAGCACGCGGAGGCGGGGTTCGACGCGCTCGAGCCGCCGTTCCGCTATGAGGCCGGCACGCCGAACATCGAGGGCGTGATCGGGCTCGGCGCGGCCGTCGACTACCTGCTCGGCATCGGCATGCCGGCGGTGGCCGCGCACGTCCGCGAGCTGTCGGACCGCCTCATGCGCGGGCTCGCCGAGCTGCCGCACGCGACCGTGCTCGGCCGCTCTGCGCGCGAGCGTATCGCGCTCGCGACGGTGTCGCTGCCGCTTCCGGCCATGCGCCAGCAAGATGTGGCGCGGCTGCTCGCCGACGCGCATGGAATCTTCGTCTCGGGCGGCTATCATTGCGCCCACGTGTTGCACGATAGGCTCAGGCTCGACGGCACGATCCGCGCGTCGGCGCACATCTACAACGACGCGGGCGACATCGACGCATTCGTCGGCGCGCTCCGCGACCTTTGAACCGGAGGAAATTAGGGACATGCTGATTTTTACAACCAAAGCCCAAACGAAGGCTTCGCTCAAACAGGGCTTCATCGCGTTGGCCGCTTTGGCCGCCTTCGCGGCAGGCGAGTGCGGGGCGCAACCCGCGGCCGGCGGCGCGATCTCTCTCAAGCCGTTGCCCGGCAAGGAGCGGAACGCGCCCAAGCTCACCAAGAAGACCACGGTCCGTTTCCAGACCACCGGCGGCGACGTGGTGATCGAGGTCTATCCCGAGGCCGCGCCGAACGCGGCCAAGCAGTTCGTGGAGCTCGTGCAAGCCAAGTTCTACGACGACACGCCCGTGTCGCGCGTGGTGCCCGGCTTCGTGGCGCAGTTCGGCGTGAACTGGCGCGAGCCGCTCAAGTCCTGGAAGGACAAGAACTTCAACGACGATCCCACGTTCTTCGCGCTCGATCGAGGCACGCTCGCGTTCGCCAAGGCCGGCCCGAACACGAACTCGACGCAGGTGTTCATCAACTATGCCGAGAACAACCGCCTCGCCGACCCGCAGTACAACTTCACGGTGTTCGCGAAGGTCGTGAGCGGGATGGACGTGGTC
>DASUFK010000131.1:0-21043 GCA_036274615.1 Gammaproteobacteria bacterium
TCGCCGCCGAGATCGAGCACCGCCGCAGCCGCGAGCTCCACCGAGAAAGGCTTGGGGCTCGCGAGCGCGAGCTCCACGCGCCCGCTCGCCGGCACCGTCGCTATCTCGGCCTCGTCCGCCATGCGCAGGCACGGCGGTGCGATCTCGGGGCACGTGCCGTCCGTCACGCTGTAGGGCCGCTGTTTCAGCAACTCCGCGGTGGTGCATCGCTTGAACGGCGTCAACGACTGCGGCGGCCGCCCGACGCAGCCCGCCGTCGCAAGCTGGCGGGTATCGATGGCCGCGCGCGTCGACGGCGGCGCACTACCGGCCGGCGACTTTTCGAACTCTCGCGCCTCGAGCATCGGCAGCGGGTCCACCGCGCCGGTGCCCCAGTGATAGACGCCGAAGTGCAGATGCGGACCAACCTCGACGGCGTTGCCGCTGTCGCCCACGTAGCCGAGCACGTCGCCGGTGCGCACGCGCTGGCCGCTGCCCACCGCGACGCGCTCGAGGTGCGCGTAGTAATAGGAGATCCCCTTGGACGTCGCGAGCCACACGGTATGACCGCCGAGCCGGTTCTCGCGGTACGTGGCCTGCCCGTCCGCCACCGCGACCACCGGCGTGCGGCGCGGCGCGTACATGTCGATGCCCTCGTGGTGGCGTCTGCCTTGATCGCGGCGGTCGCCGAAGAAGCTCTTGATCTCGTAGCCTCGCAGCGGCGACGGCAGTACCGCGCCGAGCTCGAGCCTCACCGCGTACATCGCGTCCGTGAGCGGTGCAGGTTGCAGCCTCACCACGTAAGTCGCCTCGAGCGGCAACCGAAAGCGCAGGGTGGACTCCCCGCTCGGCAGCTCCGCGAGCCGAACCTCTCGAGCTCGTTCGCCGCGCGTGTCCAGCAGAAATACCTCGACGTCGATCGCGTCGGGCGCGTCCGTCTCCGCGCGCGCGAGATTGACTTCGAGAATCTGACCCGCGCTCGCCGTGAACGCGATGCCGCGTGCATTGGGCTCTTGCGCGCGGAATCCGCCCCACTCCTCATGCGGCAGATCGACGGGCGTGGGGCGCGCGAGCGCGGCCTCGCCCGCGTCGCTCCATGCGCGCGATCGCAGGAGTTGCACGGCCGGCGGCTCCGCGGTCGCCGCGCTGTCGGTTGGCGGGACGCTCGGTAGCGCGGCGCGTTCGGTCTCGGCGGCGCTCCTGCAGGCGCCGAGCGCCAGCACAGCGGCGAGAATACAGAGGGCCGCTCCCACGGCCGGCAGTCCTACCGCGAGATCCACGCGTTGCTCCGACATTCATGCCTCCCTCGTTCGGCGCCGACCGGCGCCGCGGATCCATCCCTGATCCGAAAAACGGCTCGCTATTTCGACGCTCCCTGTCCGCAGTTGCAATTGGCGTGCGAGCATCCTTGGCCGGACGCGCAGCTGCTGCTGCAATAGGTCTTGCCCTCTCGCACGAAGGCTTCGCGCGGACCCGCCACCTCGCAATCGCATCCGAAATGGGCACAGGTCGTTGGCTTTGCCATCACCGACTCCCGGCGCGGAGCTCGCGCCTAAATGCTCGAGCTCCTGCCGCGGATGAAAAACACCAACGCGAGCACGAGACCCACCACGAATAGAATCCACGCGATGTTCGCGGCGGTGCCGGCGAGGCCGGTGAATCCGAACACTCCGGCGATCAACGCGATGACCAGAAAAACCACGGCGTAGTACAGCATCGAAGTCTCCTCTCCTCAGCGTGCGCTGACGCATACGCTGCAAGCTCCATGCCATGCGTTCGCAACAATTTGCGGCGCGGCAGACGCCGCGAGCTTCCTGCCCTTGCAAAAGCGATTCACGTTTCGGGAATGCGGCGCTCATGCCGCGGCGCCCTGCGCCGCTCCGCCAGTGGCATGATGCTTGCTGCCTGACGTCCAAGGAAAACGGCCAGCCATGGAACGAGGCGCCAATGACCATTCAAGTGCACGTCGCGTGCGACGACGAAAACTATCGCTCCGTCATCGCTGAATTTCTCGCTCATCAAACCGACATGGACGTCGTGGGCGCGAGCGCCAGCGGCGGCATCGCCGCGGCCGCGGTGCTCGTGGCCGACCCCGATGTGGTCGTGCTCGGGGTACCGCCCACCGGCAGCGTGGCCCAGCTCGCGGCGAAGTATCGCCAGATCATGAATGAGGGTTCAGCGGTGGTCGCGTTCTGCATGACGCGGGAGCAAGCGGCGCAGTACCGCGAGCTCGGCATCGACAGAGTGATATTGAGCAATGCGCCCGCGCGCGAGCTCACGGCCGCGATTCGCGCGGCCTACATCGACAACGCCGCGCACGCGCGCGTGCCGCGCTCGGAGCGCCGCACTCAGACCCTCGCACGCTGACCGGCCGGAGCCCGCCCGCCCCTCTCGACGGCAACGACGTCGCGTTGAGTTCCGCGCGCCGTTCCGCGCCGAATTTTTCGCTCGTCGTTCTCCAGCCGAGTGGCATAGCACTTGCAACGGCCGGATTCCCTACTTCTATCTAGCAATATCGGGAACCGAAACAACGTAAGCCGCTACCTCACAACCGGCGCACGAAGGGACTCGTGACCGCTTCGCAATCGGACGACAAGGAGGTTGTCCATGCCGACCAGGATCGCACTGATCAGTGATCATGCTTCGCCGCTCGCGACGCCGGGCGGCGTGGATACCGGAGGTCAAAACGTCTACGTCGCCGAGGTGTCGCGCCATCTCGCGGCGAGCGGCTGCGCCGTGGACGTCTTCACGCGCCGCGACCGCCCGGGACTACCGGAGATCGTCGACTGCGGCAGCGGCGTGCGCGTCGTGCACGTTCCCCCCGGGCCGGCCACGTTCGTGCGCAAGGAAGATTTGCTGCCGGCGATGGGCGAGTTCGCGGAGTACGTGCGCCGCTTCTGCAAGGAACAGACGCGCTACGACCTCGCTCACGCGAACTTCTTCATGTCCGGCCTCGTGGCAGCCGAGCTCAAGCGCGCGCAGTTCTGGCCGATCGCCCGACGCTTCGCGCGCAAGGCGCTCGGGTTCGCAGCCGACGAGTGCGTGGTGCTGCACGTCGGCAGGCTCGTGCCGCGCAAGGGTATCGACAACGCGATCCGCGGCCTCGCGCTCCTCGCGCAGACGCACGGCGTGCACGCGAAGCTGCTGGTGGTGGGCGGCAACTCCGACGTGCCGGATCCCGAGACCACGCCCGAGATCGGCAGACTCAAAGAGATCGCCCGTGACGAAGGCGTGGGAGACCGCGTGCTGTTCACCGGCCGCCGCTCGCGCGAGCTCTTGAAGCTCTACTACGGCGCCGCGGACGCGTTCGTCACCACGCCGTGGTACGAGCCGTTCGGCATCACGCCGCTCGAGGCGATGGCCTGCGGCACGCCGGTGATCGGCTCAAACGTCGGTGGTATCAAGTACAGCGTCGTGGACGGCGCCACCGGGTTCCTCGTGGCGCCGAACGACCCCCACGCTCTCGCCGGGCGCCTCGCGGAGCTGCACGGCGATCGGCGGCTCGGCAGGCGTCTCGGCCGCTCCGGCACACGCCGCGTCAACGCGCTATTCACCTGGGAGGCCGTCGCGGCCACTCGAGCGCAAGCTCGTATTCGTCACGGGCGGCGGGCGCGGGCTCGGCGCCGCCACCTGCGGCGTGCTCGCGGCCGCGGGCGCCGCGGTCGTGATCGCCGACCGCGACGGCGCGAACGCGGCCGCCGTAGCCGAGCGCATCGAGCGAGACGGCGGCACCGCTTTCCCGGTGGAAGTGGACGTCGGCGACGAGCGCGCCGCGCCGGCGGCGCTCGAAGCGGCCGCGCTGCGCCACGGCGGGCTCTATGCGCTCGTGAACAACGCCGGCATCGACGTCACGCTGCCGATCGACGAGCTCACGATCGCGCAGTGGGACGCGGTGCTGCGCACCAATCTGCGCGCGCCGTTCCTCCTGTCGCGCAGCGCGGCTGCGCTGATGAAGCGCTCGGGCGGCGGCCACATCGTGAACGTGGCCTCCACGGCGGCGAAGCGCGCCTGGCCGAACGCGAGCGCCTACCACGCGAGCAAGTGGGGGCTGCTCGGGCTCAGCCACGCGCTGCACGCGGAGTTGAGACCGCACGGCATCCGCGTGTGCGCCGTGATCGCGGGCGGCGTGCAGACGCCGTTCCTGCTCGAGCGCTTTCCCGACCTCGACCCGGCGCTGCTCCAGGATCCCGCGAACGTCGCGGCCACGATCAAGCACGTGCTGCTGCAGCCCGAAGGCACCGCGATCTCCGAGGCCATGGTGCTGCCGGTGCGGGAGACGTCCTGGCCATGAAGCAGCGCGCAATTTTTCTGGACAAGGACGGCACGCTGATCGTGGACGTGCCGTTCAACGTGGACCCCGCGCGCGTCGCGCTCGCACCGAGCGCCGGCGAGGCGCTACGCCGGTTCGTCTCGCTCGGCTTCAAGCTCGTCGTGGTGTCGAACCAGCCCGGCGTGGCGCTCGGCCTCTTCCCCGAGCGCGCGCTCCGCGGCGTCGAGGCGCAGGTCCAGAAGCTACTGCGGCCGTCGGGCGTTGCGATCGACGCGTTCTTCTACTGCACGCACGCGCCGCCGCGCGCCGGCAACGGCACGATCGCGTGCATTTGCCGGAAGCCGCAACCGGGACTGCTGCGGCGGGCCGCGTCGGACTGGCATCTCGACCTCGCGCGCTCCTGGCTCGTCGGCGACATCCTGGACGACGTCGAGGCCGGCCGCTCCGCCGGTTGCCGCACGGCGTTCGTGCTGAACGGCGGCGAGACCGAGTGGCGCTTGTCGCCGCGCCGGCATCCGGACGTTTGCTCGAGCACGTTCGCCGGCGCCGCGCGCGCGATTCTCGACGTGGAGGCGGCGGAAGGCGCGCCGACCGTGTCGGAGTGGTCGTGAGCTGGGAGCGCGCGTACAACGTGCTCTGCGTCCGCCTCGACAGCGTGGGCGACGTGCTGATGACGACGCCCGCGCTGCGCGCGCTAAAGCAGGCGTTGCCCGGGCGGCGCATCACGGTGCTCGCGTCGCCGACGGGCGCGGCCGCCGCACGCCTCGTGCCGGAGATCGACGCCGTGCTCGAGTTCAAGGCGCCGTGGATGAAGATGGCGCCGGGCACGCCGGCCGGCGACCGCGCGCTCGTCGCGGCGCTGCAGTCGGCGCGGTTCGACGCGGCCGTGATCTTCACGGTCTACAGCCAGAGCCCTCTGCCTGCCGCGTACGTCTGTTATCTCGCCGGCGTGCCGCTCGTGCTCGCGCACTGCCACGAGAACCCGTATCAGCTCATCACCGATTGGATTCTCGACCCCGAGCCGCACACGACGGTGCGTCACGAGGTGCGCCGCCAGCTCGACCTCGTGGCGTCGATCGGCTGCCGGCCGACGCATGAACGGCTGTCGCTCACGGTGCCCATCTCCGCGCGCCGGCGGGCCACGGCCATGCTCGCCGCGGCGGGCGTGGACGCCGCGCGCCCCCTGGTCGTGGCTCACCCGGGTGCCACGGCCGTGTCGCGCCGTTATCCGCCGGAGCTCTTCAGCGAAGCGCTCGAGCTGCTCGCGCGGCCGCACGGTTGCCAGATCGTGGTGACCGGCTCCGCCGCGGAAGCCGACCTGGTCGGACGCGTGCGCGCGGCAGTGCGCTCGCCTTCGATCTCGCTCGCGGGCCGGCTCGACCTCACCGGCCTCTGCGCGGTGATCTCCGCGGCCGACGTGGTGGTCTCGAACAACACGGCGCCCGTGCACATTGCGGCGGCCGTCGGCACGCCCGTGGTCGACCTCTACGCGCTCACCAATCCGCAGCACACGCCGTGGCTCGTGCCGCACCGGCTGCTCTATCACGACGTGCCCTGCCGCTATTGCTACAAGAGCGTCTGCCCCGCCGTACACAACGACTGCCTGCGGCGCGTCGAGCCCGAGGCCGTGGCCGCGGCGGCGCTCGACTCTACGCCGAGCTGCCGAAGAGGTCGGGCCCGGCCGCGGCGCGCAACCTGGGCGCGCGCCGCGCGTCGGCGCCCCTGCTCGCGTTCACCGACGACGACACGGTGCCCGCCGGCGGTTGGCTCGCCGCGGGGCTCGAGGCGCTCGACTCCGGCGCCGATGCCGCCGCCGGCCGGATCGTGATGCCGCTGCCGCGGCGGCCCACCGACTACGAGCGCGACGCAGCCAGGCTCGCGACCGCCGAGTTCGTGACGGCAAACTGCTTCTGCCGCGCGCGCACCTTTGCGCGCCTCGGCGGTTTCGACGAGCGCTTCGCGCTCGCATGGCGCGAGGACTCCGATCTGCACTTCCGGCTGCTCGACGCCGGCGCCGCGATCGTCCGTGCCCCCGCCGCCGTGGTGGTACATCCGGTGCGGCCCGCCCGCTTCGGCGTGAGCGTGTCGCAGCAGCGCAAGATCGCGTTCGACGCGCTGCTCTACAAGAAGCACCGCGCGCTGTATCGGGCGCGGATCCGCCGCGCGCCGCGCTGGGACTACTACACGATCGTGGCCGCGCTGTTGGGAGCGCTCGCGACCGGCGCGCCGCGCCTCGCGCTCGCCTTCGCGGCCGCACCCCTCGCATGCCTGGGCCGCGGCGGTAGCGACCGCCGAGCCACCGCGCCGGGAGCCGCGGAGCCGGGCGCGTAGCGCCCGGGGCGAGCGGCACGCGAGCATCCCGAAGCGCGGCGGCACTGACCTCTCTACGTGCGCAACGAGTAAACGACCGCGTTCGGGACCCCGGCGAACGCGCCGTGGCGAGGGAACCGGCGCGCAGCGCCGGCGAAGTCGCGTGCCGCGGCCCAGGCATGCGAGCGGTGCGGTCGCCGCCTCTGCGCGTCGGGCGGACGTGGCACGCAAGTTGCTTTCTCTTCGGCTTTCAGCGGCGATCGAAAACGAGGAGAAGGCGATGAGCACATCCAAGCGCACGACCGATCACGCCACCATCCAACGCTGGGTCGAGGAGCGCAAGGGCCACCCCGCGCGCGTCGCCGGCACCGGCGGCGACGGCGATCCCGGGATCCTGCGCATCGATTTCGAGGAAGCCGAGCCCGACGAGGGGCTCGAGGCGATCTCCTGGGACGAGTTCTTCGATAAGTTCGACGAGAACGAGCTCGCGTTCGTCTATCAAGACACCGCGGACGGCAACCAGCCGAGTAGATTCAACAAGCTCGTCTCGCGCTAGCCCGTCGTGGGCCGTCATCCCGCGCGGGGGGACGCGCGGCGGGCGGAGCCGTGAGCGTTCCGCCGCCGGTTCGAATCCCGATCAGCGAGCTCGAGGTCCGCGAGCGGCGGCGGGCGCTCGCCCGCGAGTGGCTCGTCACCAACGGCCTCGGCGGCTATGCGTCGGGCACGGTGGGCGGGGCGCCGGCGCGCCGCTACCACGGACTGCTGATTGCCGCGCTGCCGGCGCCCCATGGCCGCCGCCTGCTGCTCGGCGAGGCGATCGAGCGCCTCGTGCTGCCGGAGGGCCGGCAGGTGCCGCTCGCGGACGCCGACGGCGAAACGTTCGGGGGCCTCACCGAGTTCAGGCTCGAGCTCGGCCTGCCGATCTGGCGTTACGAAATCGACGGCATCGCGATCGAGAAGCGGATCGTACTGCCCCATGCTCAGAACACCGTGCACGTGATCTACCGGCTCCTCGGCGGCGCCGACTCGGCGCGGTTGACGCTCACGCTCGTGGCGCACAACCGCTCGCACGACGCGCCCGTCAACGTTCCCGTGCCCGCGCCGTTCGTGCTCGAGCAGCTCGACGGGCGCTACGAGCTCGCCGTTCCGGACTTGCCGCGCGTGCGCGTGTTGCTGCACGGCCGCAACGTCGCGTTCACCGGCGAGCGCGGTCATCTGCCGCCGCGGCGCTACCCCGTGGAGGAATCGCGCGGCTTTCGGCAGACGAGCGCGCCGTGGACGCCGGGCTACTTCCGGGTCGAGCTCACGGCGGGCGAGCCGGCCGCGCTCGTGGCATCGACCGAGCCGTGGGACGTCGTGACCGCGCTCGGCCCGGCGGCTGCGCTCGATGCCGAGCACGAGCGCCGGTTCCGGCGGCTCGAGGCCGCGGGCGAGGCGGCGGACGACGAGCTCGGCGCCGAGCTCGTGCTCGCGGCCGACCAGTTCCTCGTGGAGCCTGTCGCCCGCTCCGCGGACAGCGCCCGGCTGCGCGCCGAGGGCGAGCAGGGCCGCACGGTGATCGCCGGTTATCACTGGCTCACCGACTGGGGCCGCGACGCGATGATCGCGCTCGAGGGCCTCACGCTCGTCACCGGCCGCCACGCCGAGGCCGCGCAGATCCTGCAAACCTTCGCGCACAGCATCCGCGACGGGCTGCTGCCGAACCTGTTCCCCGAGGGACAGAAGCAGGGCCTCTACCATTCGGCCGACGCGACACTCTGGCTGTTCCACGCGCTCGACCGTTATGTCACGACGACCGGCGATCGCGTGCTCCTCGCCGCGCTGCTGCCACGGCTCGTCGACGTCGCCGGGCGGCACGTGGCGGGCACGCGCTTCGGCATCGCGGTCGACTCGGACGACGGCCTGCTCGAGCAAGGCGCCGAGGGCTACCAGCTCACCTGGATGAACGCGAAGGTCGACGACTGGGTGGTCACACCGCGCCGCGGCAAGGCCGTGGAGATCAACGCGCTCTGGTACAACGCGCTGTGCCTGCTCGCGCGCTGGCTCGAGCAGGCCGATCGAGGGGGCGAGGCGGCCGAGTGGCGCGACCTCGCAACCCAGGTCAGGGACTCGTTCAATGCGCGATTCTGGAACGAGGCCTCCGGCTGCCTCTACGACGTCATCGACGGCGAGCTCGGCACGGACACCGCGTGCCGGCCGAACCAGGTGATCGCAATCTCGCTGCCGAACCCCGTGCTCGAACGGCGCTACTGGCGGCCGGTGCTCGACACCGTTCGGCACCGATTGCTGACGCCGTTCGGCTTGCGCTCGCTCGCGCGCGGTCATCCCGACTACCGGGCCCGCTACGAGGGTGACGTCTACAGCCGCGACGCGGCGCATCATCAGGGCACCGTGTGGCCATGGCTCTTGGGGCCGTTCGTCGACGCGTGGCTCAAGGCCGATCCCGGCGACGTGGGTACCGCCCACGGCTTTCTCCAGGCCTTCGCCGCCCATCGGCAGGACGGCGGGCTGGGTACGATCTGCGAGCTCTTCGACGCGGAACCGCCGTACGAGCCGCGCGGCTGCCTGTCGCAGGCGTGGAGCGTCGCCGAGGTGCTGCGCGCGTGGCTCAACGTGCGCGCCGCGAAGCTCGGCGCGCATACGGACGCATCCCTCGGTCGCGCCGGCCCCCGCGCCGTCGCGGCCGACGACGGCAAGAATCGGGACCGGTTACCTTTCCGCTCCACCGCTACGTGACATGCGGCAGCCAAGCCGAAAACCAACCTGTCCCCATTTCGCCGGGCACGCATGTTGCATCGCTTCGCCCTCGGCGCAACCCGGCCGAGGATGTTCTTTTTCCATCGTCCGATAAGAAGGAGGCGCACGAACATGCGAATCGACCAACTCATGTCCCCGGAAGTCCAGTACTGCTCGCCCAGCGACACGCTCGAGACGGCGGCGGCGCAAATGTGGCAGCACGATTGCGGCTGTGTGCCGGTGTGCAGCGGCAACGGCACGCCGGAGGTGATCGGGATGATCACCGACCGCGACATCTGCATGTGCACGTTCTTCCAGGGCAAGCCGCTGCGCGACCTGCTCGTGGCCGACGCCATGAGCCGCGGGGTATACACCTGCCGGCCGGGCGACCGGCCCGCCGAGGTCGAGCGAACGATGCGCCGCCAGCAAGTGCGCCGCATGCCCGTGATCGATCGCGATCGCCGGCTCGTCGGGATCGTGTCGCTGGCCGACTTGGCGCGCGAGGCCGGCGAGAGCGGCGATACGCCGGCGAGCGAGATCGGCGCGACGCTCGCGGCCATCTGCGAGCCCGCCCGGTCGCGCACCGCGGAGGCCTGACCGCATCCGGTGCCGGGCGCGGCGGCGCCTGGCACCGTTCAACGCCGTTCCAATCTCCAGAATGCGATCCTCACCTTGCGCTCGAGCGCATCCGTTCGGAGCGCGGCGACGTGGGGCTTCGAGAGTCTGAGCACGGCGCGGCTGAAGTCCCGGAGCGGCAGATTCATCGAGGCGCGAGGAACGGCAAGTTCTTTCCGCATTGGCACGAATCGTGAAGGCGGAACGAGCCTGGAACCACCACTCGCACGGATGCGGCTCATGAGGATCGCGACACACATCGACGGGAGGAGCGGTGCGCGCCGCTCGGCCGCGCAATTTCTTCCCGAGGAGCATTCGCTCGCGGCGGCGCGCCGCGCGGCCGCCGGGTGCCGCGGCTGCAGCCTTTGGCGAGCCGCGACCCAAACGGTATTCGGCGCCGGCAAGTCGAGCGCGCCGTTGATGCTCGTGGGAGAGACGCCCGGCGACCAAGAGGATCTCGCGGGCAAGCCCTTCGTCGGTCCCGCCGGCCGCCTGCTCGACCAGGCGCTCGCGGCGGCTCGCATCGACCGCTCGTCGGCCTACGTGACCAACGTGGTGAAGCACTTCAAGTGGGAGCCGCGCGGCAAACGCCGGCTGCACCGCCGCCCCGACGTGGCGGAGGTCAACGCCTGCATGCCCTGGCTCGAGCGCGAGATCGAGATCGTGCAGCCGCGCGTGGTCGTGTGCCTCGGCGCGACCGCCGGGCGCGCACTGCTCGGCCGCGACTTCCTCGTCACTCGGGATCGGGGGCGCATCGTGCCGTCGCCGTTCGCACCGCGCGTGCTGGCGACGATCCACCCGTCGGCGCTGTTGCGGCTACCCGACTCGCTCGAGCGCACGGCAGGCATGGAGGCGTTCATCGAGGATCTGCGCATCGCCGGACGCGCGCTCGCCTCGGCGGAAACGGCGCGAACGCAGTAGGTCAGTGCACCGCCCGCTGGGGCTCGAGCGTGCCGTCGAGGCCCGCGAGCACGTCCGTCAGGAGCTCGTAGGGCACGGGCTTCACGAGATAGTTGCGGAACCCGGCGCTTGCGGCTCGGGCGCGGTCGGCGTCGCCGCCGAAACCCGTGATCGCGATCAGCGGCACGCCGCGAAAACGCTCGTCGGAGCGCAGCTGGCGCGCGACTTCGTAGCCGTCGATGTCGGGCAGGCCGATGTCGAGCAGCACGACCTCCGGCTGGAACTCCCGAGCGAGCGCGATGCCCGCGCGCCCGGTCTGGGCGAGCTGCACCACGTGACGGCCGGTCTCGCGCAGGTACACGGCGAGGCCGAGCGCGGTGTCGACGTTGTCGTCGATGATCAAGAGCTTGCGCGGCAGGAGGGAGGCAAACGCCATCGTGCCGTTGCCGCTCAGCGCCTTCTCGCGCGGGATCGACAGCACGGGCAGCCGCACGACGAATTCGCTGCCGCGTCCCAGCCCGTCGCTCACCGCGTGCACCGTGCCGCCGTGCAGCTCCACGAGCGCGCGCACGAGCGACAAGCCGATGCCGAGCCCGCTGTGCGTGCGCGCGTCCGCCGGGTGCACTTGCGCGAACAGCTCGAACACGCGCTCGAGCATGTCGGGCGCGATGCCGGCACCGCTGTCGCGCACCCGCACCACGGCCCAAGCGGCCTGCCCGGAGTCGGGTTCCAGGGCCACCTCGATCGAACCGCCCTCCGGCGTGTACTTGGCGGCGTTGGTGAGCAGGTTGATGAAGATCTGCGTGAGGCGAACCGGGTCGGCCTCCACCTGCAGGGCATCGCCGGCCATGCTCATGCGCAGCGAATGACGGCGCGAGTCGATCAGCGGGCGCACGGCCTCGAGCGATTGCTTGAGCACCGTTTCGAGCTCGAGCGGCTCCCGCTTGAGCTGCACGTTGCCGCTCGTGATCCTGCGGACGTCGAGCAAGTCGTCGATGAGCCGCGTGAGATGCTTCACCTGGCGCGACAGGAGGTCGCGCACCCAGGCCACGCGCTCGGCCGAGACTTCGTCGGCGTGCAACAGCTGCACGCCGTTGTGGATCGCCGATAGCGGGTTGCGGAGCTCGTGGGCGAGGATCGCCAAGAACTCGTCCTTGCGCTTCGCTGCGCCCTGGAGCTGCGCCTCCA
This sequence comes from Gammaproteobacteria bacterium, assembly GCA_036274615.1. Classification (GTDB taxonomy): domain Bacteria; phylum Pseudomonadota; class Gammaproteobacteria; order Steroidobacterales; family Rariloculaceae; genus FEN-1219. The sequence goes on from DASUFK010000131.1 coordinate 11,999, forward strand.
CTCGGGTGCGCTCGGCGATTTCCGCCGTGAGCTGCTCGTTGGCCCGTTCGAGCGTGTGGTTGAGCACCTGGAGCTCGCGCATGTTCTCGGCCTTGAGCGCCCTGTGCGCGTCCGCGAGCTCGGCATTGGCCTGCGTGAGCGCGTCGTTGAGCCGCGACAGCTCGCGTCGCTGCAGATAGAGCTGCACGAGCACGTGGACTTTGCCGCGCAAGATCTCCGGGATCACGGGCACGGACACGTAGTCCACCGCCCCCATCTCGTAGCCGCGCAGCCGGTCCACGTCGGTGAGATGCACGCCGGTGACGAAAATGATCGGGGTCTGCGCCGAGCGCGGGTGACCCCGAATCAATGCCGCCGTTTCGAAGCCGTCGAGCCCCGGCATGCTCACGTCGAGCAAAATCGTTGCGACCTCGGTCTCGAGCAAACGCGCGAGCGCCTCGTCGCCGGAGCGAGCGCGAATCAGGTTGTGCCCCAAGCTGCCCAGGATGGCCTCGTAGGTCAGCAGGCGCGCGGGCGTATCGTCCACGAGCAGGATGTTCGCTCTTTCGTTCATTGGCTCAGCGCCGCAGCCAGACGCGCAGCAGCGACAGGAGATGCTCGCTGTCCACCGGCTTGGCGATGTAGTCCGACGCACCCGCCTCGAGGCACATCTCGCGATCGCGCTTCATGGCCTTGGCGGTGAGCGTGATGATCGGCAGCAGCTGGAACTGCGGCTCTTTGCGGATCCGGCGCAGCGTCTCGTAGCCGTCCATCTCGGGCATCATGATGTCGAGCAGCACGAGCGCGATGTCGGCTTTCTCGCCGAGCAGGCGGATCGCGTCGAGCCCCGTGTGGGCCGGCACCACTTGCATGCCGTAGCGCTCGAGCACGCTCGACAGCGCGAAGATGTTGCGCACGTCGTCGTCGACCACGAGGATCTTCTTGCCCGCGAGCACCTTGTTGCCCTGTTGCAGCGACAGCAGCATGCGGAGCTTCGCCTCGGGCAGCTTCATGACGTCGCGGTGCAGGAACAGCGACGCCTCGTCGAGCAACCGCTCCGGGGACGGCGCGAACCGCACCACGCTCTGCTTGGCGAGCGTGCCGAGCCGGCGGAGGGCCTGATCGTCGAGGTCGCCGCTCGCATGGATCACGAACGGCGTGCTCGCGCGCTTGGCGCTCGAGCGCGAGCGTTCCACGAGGTCGAACGCCGGCATGTCGGGCAGCGAAAAGGCCGACACGACACAGTCGAATGCCCGCTCCTTGAGCAGCGCCTGCGCCGCCTCGCCGGTGGCGGCGGTCACGAGATCGAGATCGTCGTGGTCGACCAGCGCCGCAAGCCCCTGCGGCTCGCCCGGATCCGGCTCGACCACCAGCAGGGTGCGCTTCGGCGCGGCAACGAAGCTCGCCACGCGCCCGAACGACTCGCCGAGCTCCTCGGCGCTCACGGGCTTCGTGAGATAGGCGAAGGCGCCGCGCGCGAGCGCCGGCAGCGGGTCGCGATCGCCTGTGAGCACTTGCACGGGAACGTGCCGCGTGAGCGGGTCCTGCTTCAACTGACCGAGCACGGCCCAGCCGAGCATGTCGGGGAGCCCGATGTCGAGGCAAACCGCGCTCGGCCGCTGCTTGCGCGCCAGCGCGAGCGCCTCCGCGCCGCGCGTCGCGACGATGCCCTTGAAGCCGCGCGCGCGCGCGGCGTCGAGCAAGATCTTGGCGAAGTCGACATCGTCCTCGACGATCAGCATCGTGCGGTCGGCCGGGCTCGCGTCCGCGCGGTCGTCGGCGATCGCGGGACCGCGAACCGGCGCCGCGCCGGTGAGACTGGCGGCGCGCGGCTGCGGCGCGCCATCGGCGCGCGCCTCGATCTCCGGCAGCACGGTGGAGCCGGCATAGGTGGACGGCAGGTACAGCGTGAAGGTACTGCCTTCGCCCGGCGCGCTGTCGAGCTTGATCTCGCCGCCGAGCAGGTGCGCGAGATCGCGGCTGATCGATAGCCCCAAGCCGGTACCGCCGTGCTTGCGCGCCGTGCCGGCGTCGGCCTGCTGGAACGACTCGAATACGATCTTCTGCTTGTCCGGCGAGATGCCGATGCCGGTGTCGCTGACGGCGAACGCGATCACGGCCCCGGCGTTGTCGAGCACCGCCTGACCCCGTGTCCAGCCGCCGTTCGCCGCGGCCACACGTAGCGCGACGCGTCCGCGGTCCGTGAACTTGAAGGCGTTCGATAACAGGTTCTTGAGCACCTGCAACAGCCGTTTGGCGTCCGTGTGGATCGTCTGCGGCAGCGCCGCGCCGAACTCGAGCTCGAACTCGACGTCGCCGGCTTGGGTTTCGTGACGGAACGCGCGCAGGATCGCGTCCCGCAGGTCCGAGAACTGCAGGTCCTCGCATTGCAGCGTAACCGTGCCGGACTCGATTTTGGCGTGGTCGAGGATGTCGTTGATCAAGGTCAAGAGATCGGTGCCGGCGCCGTGGATCGTGGTCGCGAACTCGACTTGCCTGGCGGTCAAGTTGGCGTCCACGTTGTCGGCGAGCTGCTGACCGAGCACCAGGATGCTGTTGAGCGGCGTGCGCAGCTCGTGCGACATGTTGGCGAGGAATTCGGACTTGTAGCGCGACGTGAGCGCGAGCTCCGCGGCCTTCTCCTCGACGGCGCGGCGGGCCTGCTCGATCTCGGTGTTCTTGCGCTCGACCTCGGCGTTTTGCGCGGCCAGAAGCCGCGCCTTCTGGGCGAGCTCCTCGTTGGTCTTCTGTAGCTCGCGGCCCTGAGTCTGCTGCTCCATCGCGAGCTGCTGCGTCTGCTCGAGCAGCAGCTCGGTGCGCATCGTGACCTCGATGTTGTTGAGCACCACGCCCACGATGTCGGCGAGCTGCTCGAGGAAGGCGATGTGCGGCGCCGTGAACTCGCGCAAGCTCGCGAGCTCGACCACGGCTCGCACCTGCCCCTCGAACAGCACGGGCAGCACGATCACCGCCCGCGGCTCGAGGTCGAGCAGGCCCGACGAGATGCGCAGGCTGCGCGGCGGCAGGCCGTCGAGCACGAGCCGGCGGCGCTCGAACGCGCACTGCCCGATCAACCCCTCGTTGAACGCGAACTCCCGCGGCTCGTCGGGCTGCGGCCCATCGGCATACGCGGCGAGTTGGCGCAAACGGCGCCCATGGCCCGTCTCCACCACGACGTACATGGACCCTTGCTGCGCCTCGACGAGCGGCGCGAGCTCGGAGAGCAGGCCCTGCGCGACCGTCGTGAGATCGCGCTGGCCCTGGAGCATGCGGCTGAACTTGGCGAGGTTGGTCTTGAGCCAGTCCTGCTGCTTGTTGCGCTCGGTGGTCTCGCGGAGGTTGCCGATCATCGCGTTCACGTAGTTCTTGAGCACGGCGACCTCGCCCTTCGCGTCGACTTGGATCGAGCGCGTAAGGTCGCCCTTCGTGACCGCGGTGGCGACCTCGGCGATCGCGCGCACCTGCGTCGTCAAGTTCGCGGCGAGCAGGTTCACGTTGGCGGTGAGCGCCCGCCACGTGCCCGCCGCGCCCGGCACGTTGGCCTGTCCGCCGAGCCGGCCTTCGACGCCCACCTCGCGGGCCACCGTGGTGACCTGATCGGCGAAGGTGCGCAGCGTGTCGGTCATGCCGTTGATGGTGTCGGCCAAGGCCGCCACCTCGCCCTTCGCGTCGAACGTGAGCTTCTGCGAGAGATCGCCGGTGGCGACGGCGGTGACCACCTTCACGATCGCCCGCACCTGGCTCGTGAGATTGGCCGCCATGACGTTGACGTTGTCGGTGAGGTCCTTCCACGTGCCCGACACGCCCTCCACCTCGGCCTGGCCGCCGAGCCGGCCCTCGGTGCCCACCTCGCGCGCCACGCGCGTGACCTCCGAGGCGAACGAGTTCAGCTGGTCCACCACCGTGTTGATCGTGTTCTTGAGCTCGAGGATCTCGCCCTTCACATCCACCGTGATCTTGCGCGACAGGTCGCCGCGCGCGATGGCCGTGGTGACCTCGGCGATGTTGCGCACCTGGCTCGTGAGGTTCGCGGCCATGACGTTGACGTTGTCGGTGAGGTCCTTCCAGGTGCCCGCCACGCCGGGCACCTGGGCCTGGCCGCCCAGCTTGCCCTCGGTGCCCACCTCGCGCGCCACGCGCGTGACCTCCGACGCGAACGAGTTCAGCTGGTCGACCATCGTGTTGATGGTGTTCTTGAGCTCGAGGATCTCGCCCTTCACGTCCACCGTGATCTTGCGCGACAGGTCGCCGCGCGCCACCGCGGTGCCGACCTCGGCGATGTTGCGCACCTGGGCCGTCAAGTTGCCGGCCATGGAGTTCACGTTGTCGGTGAGGTTCTTCCAAGTGCCCGCGACGCCCGGCACGATCGCCTGGCCGCCGAGCTTGCCCTCGGTGCCCACCTCGCGCGCCACGCGCGTGACTTCCGACGCGAACGAGTTCAGCTGGTCGACCATCGTGTTGATGGTGTTCTTGACCTCGAGCACCTCGCCCTTCACGTCGACGGTGATCTTGCGCGACAGGTCGCCGCGCGCGATCGCCGTGGCGACCTCCGCGATGCCGCGCACCTGGCTGGTGAGGTTGCCGGCCATCACGTTGACGTTGTCGGTGAGGTCCTTCCAGGTGCCGGCCACGCCCGGCACGATCGCCTGGCCGCCGAGCTTGCCCTCGGTGCCCACCTCGCGCGCGACGCGCGTTACCTCCGACGCGAACGACCGCAGCTGGTCGACCATCGTGTTGATGGCCTCCTTGAGCTGGAGGATCTCGCCGCGCACGTCCACCGTGATCTTGCGCGACAGGTCGCCGTCGGCCACGGCGATCGTCACGGCCGCGATGTTGCGAACCTGAGCCGTGAGGTTGCCGGCCATCGAGTTCACGCTGTCGGTGAGCGTGCGCCACACGCCCGACACGTCCTGCACCACGGCCTGGCCGCCGAGCATGCCTTCGGAGCCGACTTCGCGCGCCACCCGAGTGACCTCCGACGTGAACACGCTCATCTGCTCGATCATGCGGTTCACGATCATCGCGGACCGCAAGAACTCGCCCTCGAGGCGCCGCCCTTCCATCTCGAGCGGCACGGTGTGCGTGAGGTCGCCCTTCGCCACCGCCGCGATGCTGCGCGTGACCTCGATCGTGGGGCGCAGCAGATCGTCGATGAGCTCGTTCACCGAGGTTTCCATCGCGCCCCACGCGCCGGCGCGGCGGTCGCAGTGCACTCGTTGGCGGGTGAGGCCCCGCTTGCCGACGGCCTCGCCCACGCGATCGAGCTCGTTGGCGAGCCGCTCCTTGGCCGCCACGATGTCGTTGAAGGTGTCTGCGATCTTGCCGGCGATGCCGGTACGGTCCGGGCCGAGGCGGACGGAGAAATCGCCGTTGCGCACCGCGACGAGCGCCGCCAGCAGTTCCCTGGAATCGACCTCGAGCTCGCGCTGGCCGAACGGCGCGCCGACGACGGTCTGGCTCAGAGGTTCCATGGGGTCACATCTCCTAGGTAGGACTTCGTTCTCGACGGCGGCGGCGCCGGCCTGTTGGCGTGTGCGATGTCTTTCCCGTGACGTAGGCGAATCGCCGGCGAGCTACGACGGCATCGGTGCATCGAACGCGGGTAGTCGTTTGAAGAATTTGAGCGCCCACATTCCAAAATTTGGAATAGACCCCAGCCCGCGGCGGCCCGCCGCTCCATGTACGGGTCGCTGCTTCCAAGTCCCGGGCCGATGTGCGCCCCCCGCCTTCGACCGTGTACAGCCACGGTTACGGGGGCTCGACGTCGGCAGTTGCGCATTGAAATGCAACGCGCGTGCCACTGCGGAAACGGCGGCCCGCGATTTGCAAGTCCCACAGGGCCAACAGGCGGAGTTACCGCCGGGGGAAGGAGCATTCAGGGGTGGACAGCTCGAAAGTGGTGCGGCGGGACTCGCTGAGCAAGCCCGACGCGGTTTGCCTGCGGTGCTTCAACAGCCAGCAACAACTGCGGTTTCCGTTCGTCGTCTATTGCCCACATCGCGAGACGCTGGCGTTGTTCGTTTCACCGCATGAAACGACGACCTTCCCCTGCGCGCCCGCGCAGCTCGCCGGCTTGATCGCCCGTCTCGGTGAGCGGCGCACGTCCGCGCCCCTGCCTCCGGTGGAGTTGGCGCCTGTGGGCGAAGCGGCCATCCGGTGACGATGGCGCCGCGGCTCAAGCGTTTTCTCGACGAGCGTGCGGCTCGCTACGACGTCGTGACCCACCCGGCTGCGCACAGCAGCCGCGCCGTCGCGGCCGCGGCCGACCTCGACACCGATCGGCTCGCCAAGGGCGTCCTCGTCGAATCGGCGGCGCGCTACCTGCTCGTCGTGATCCCGGCCGCGCACCACCTCGAGCTCGGCACGTTGCATCGCGCGCTCGGCGAGGAAGTGGGGCTCGCGACACGGCCTGAAGTCGAGCGCACGTTCGGCGATTGCGTCGACGGCGCCGTTCCGGCCGTGGGCCAAGCCTACGGCCTCGATGTGCTCGTCGACGACGCGCTGCTCGGCGAGCAGCACGTGTACTTCGAGGCCGGCGATCGGACGGGCCTGGTGCGCATGAGCGCCGCGGATTTCCGCGGGCTCATGAGCGGCGCGCGGCACGGGCGCTTCAGCAGCCACGGGCCACGGCAGCTCCTATGAGCTGCGCGCCCGTCCACTCCTTAATATAGGCCGCCGCATGACTCGAAACGGCGGCGATCGCCCGAGCACCATGCTCTCGGACGTCATCTACACGGGCAGCTCCGTCACGGTGGCGCCCGAACAGGGTTGGACCGAGCTCGTGCGTCGCGTCGCGGCCGGCGATCCGCGCGCGCTCGAGACCCTGTACGAGCACATGGGCGCGCCCGTGTTCACGTTGCTCGTGCGAACCGTCAAGAATCGGGCGGCCGCCGAGGATCTGATGCTCGATGTGTTCGCGGAAATCCGGCTGCGGGCCGCTCGCTACGATCCCCAGGGCGGCTCGGTGGTTGCCTGGATCATGAACGTGGCTCGCTGCCGAGCGAACGACCCGTTGCTGCTCCATCGAAACGACGATCGGTACGAACATGGGGGCGCGAACGATCAGCCGTTCGATACCGCGCGCCGCGAGCGGTCATTGCGCGGGGCTCTGTCCATGCTCACGACGGAGGAGCGGTCGACCATCGAAGCGCTCGTGTCCCGTCAGGGCGATGCCGAAACGGCTGCCCTTCTCGAGGCGGCCAACGGAAGGACGCGGATTAGGTCCGCCCTGGGCAAGCTCGATCTGATCCTGCATCGAGCGGCGGGGCGCCGGTCGCCGTCGCGGACGCGGTGCGAGCGCGCCGAAACGCTGCCCGAGCACGCCGCCCGCGCCGTTACGCCACGGGAGGCGGCGTCGCTCGAACGGCACTTGGCGGCCTGCGCCGACTGCCGGGCGGAGATCGCGGACCTGCGGCAAGTGGTCGACGAGTTGGCGTCGTGGGGAATGGATATCCTGTCTCCGCCGGCTTCGATCCGGCGGCGGCTCGCGCAGCGAATCGGAGCCGGCGACGCGCGCTCCGCCTCGCCGGCGGCGCACGCCGAGCACGGTTGGAACCCGGTCGCACCGGGCATCCAGGTGAAGATGCTGTCCGCCGATGCGTCGACCGACCGCGTGAGCATGCTGGTGCGGCTCGCGCCGGGCTTCGCCTATCCCTCGCATCAACACGCGGGCGTGGAGGAGCTGCACCTGCTCGACGGCGAGCTGTGGATCGACGGCTGCCGGCTCACCGCCGGAGACTACAACCGGGCCGAGCCTGGCTCGGCCGACCGAATCGTCTGGAGCGGCACGGGATGCTCCTGCGTGCTGATCACGTCGGCCAGGGACGTGCTTCAGTAGTGCGCTACCACCTTCTCGCCACCGACTACGACGGCACGCTCGCGCACGGCGGCGCCGTGTCGGAACGCACTCTCGACGCGCTCAAGCGCCTGCTCGGCTCCGGCCGCAAGCTGGTGATGGTCACGGGCCGGGAGCTGCCTGATCTCAAGCGCGTGTTCTCGCATCTCGACCTGTTCGAGCTCGTGGTCGCGGAGAACGGCGCGTTGCTCCACCGTCCCGCGACGAAGGCCACGGAGCGGCTCGCGGCGCCCCCGCCGCCGGAATTCGTGGCGCAGCTGCGCGAGCGCGGCGTCGGGCCGATGTCCGTGGGCGAAGTCGTCGTCGCCACATGGGAGCCGCACTCGCAAGCCGTGCTCGATGCGATTCGCGATCTCGGCCTCGAGCTGCAAGTGATCTTCAACAAGGGCGCCGTGATGGTGCTGCCCACGGGAGTGAACAAGGCGAGCGGCCTCGCCGCGGCGCTGCGCGAGCTCAAGATGTCGCCGCACAACGTCGTGGGCGTGGGCGACGCGGAGAACGATCACTCCTTCATGAAGCTCTGCGAGGTTGCCGTGGCCGTCGAGAACGCACTGCCGGCCGTGAAGGACACGGCCGACTTGATCACCGAGGGCGATCACGGCAACGGCGTCACCGAGCTCGTGGAGCACCTGCTGCGCGACGACCTCGCGAGCGTCGCCCCGCGGCTCGCGCGGCGGCGCCTCACGTTCGGCGACGACGCGCGCGGCGAGGTGAAGCTCGAGCCCTACGGCGGCTGCGTGCTGATCTGCGGCGCGTCCGCGAGCGGCAAGTCGACGGTGGCGCGAAGGCTCGTCGAATCCCTGCGCGAGCAGGCCTACCAGTTCTGCCTCGTGGACCCGGAAGGCGACTACGAGACGCTCGGCGGCGCGGTCGTCGTGGGCAAGCCGACGGCGCCGCCGCCGCTCGACGAGGCGCTGCAGCTCCTCGAGGACGTCGGGGTCAACGGCGTCGTGTGTCTGACCGGCGTGCCGATCTCCGACCGGCCGGGCTACTTCGTGGACCTGTTCTCGGGGCTGCTGCAGATGCGCGTGCGCTACGGCCGGCCGCACTGGCTCGTGCTCGACGAGGCCCATCACCTGATGCCGGCCGCGTGGCAGCCGCCGATCGGCATGCTGCCCGACCACCTTCGCAACATGGTGCTCGTGACGGTGCATCCGGAGCTGCTGGCGCGCGAGGTGCTCCAGCGCGTCACGCACGTGATCGCGGCCGGC
>DASUFK010000132.1:0-6733 GCA_036274615.1 Gammaproteobacteria bacterium
GCACACGCCGGCCGAGCGCGTGGCCGACTACACGCAGGCGATCATGGATCTCGGCGCCACCCTCTGCACGCGTGCGCGGCCGGCGTGCACGGTGTGTCCGCTGGCCGAGGACTGCGCCGCCTGCCGCGCCGGCACGCAAGCCAAGTACCCTGCGCCGCGGCCGAAGCGGGCGCGGGCGCATCGGCAAGTGGACGTGCTCGTGGTGCGCGATCCCGACGGGCGAGTACTGCTCGAGCGTCGGCCCGCGAGCGGCGTCTGGGGCGGGCTCTACAGCTTTCCCGAGCTCGAGGCCGGCGAGGCGGCGGGCGTTTGGTGTGAGCGCCGGCTCGGCGCGCGGGTGTCGTCCACGCGGCCGCTCCTCACGATCGAGCACGCGTTCACGCACTTCGATCTCGATCTCCGGCCGCTGCTGCTCGAGCTCGAGACCGCGCCGTCGCAGGTCGCGGATGGGCGCGAGCGCGCCTGGTTCCATCCGAGCGCGGAGCTCACGGTGGGCGTGCCGGCGCCGGTCGTGGAGCTGCTCCGGTCTCTCGGAAATGGCCGCGTCCACGGTGTCGACGCAATTTACGAGACGGAAGGCCGGTTACACCTCGCGCCGGCCTAAGTCGCTGAATCTGCGTTCCGTCGACGCAGTGGCACGGATGTTGCTCCCGCTACTGTTCGGCGCGTCAGAGACCGCGCGCCTGTCTTGCTCTTGGGGAGGAAGGCAGCTCGGCTGTGTATCGCGTCCGGGACGGACCGTCGCAGCCGGCGGGTGGCCGCGCTCGTAGCTCATCCCGACGTGGATGAGGCCGGGCGCGGCGCTCGCTTCCCCCGCGCCGGCGCGAAGCGCGCCATAATCACCGTTCCGGATCACCTCGAAGGAAACGGCTTTGGCCAGAACGGTTCATTGCGTGGTGCTCGGTGCCGAGTCCGAGGGGCTCGACCGGCAGCCGTATCCCGGCGCGCTCGGCAAGCGCATCTACGACAACGTATCGAAGCTCGCGTGGCAACGTTGGCTCAAACACCAGACGATGCTCATCAACGAATATCGGCTCACGCCGATCGAGCCGAAGGCGCGCAAGTTCCTCGAAGACGAGATGCAGAAGTTCTTCTTCGGCGAGGGCTCGGAAGCGCCGCCGGACTTCAAGCCTCAGTAGGCCGGAGGGGCGGCGCCCGCCGCGCGGCCAGCTACGGTTTCGCCGCGAGCCGTGAGTAAGTGAGCAGGCCGAGACCCACGAGCAGCGGTATCAGTCCCACGAAATAGATCCCTTCCTCGCGCATGTCCTCGACGCCGTACATGAAGATGATCATGCCGGCGCCGCCGCAAGCCGCGAAGATTCCACCGATTGCGAGTGCGGCGTGCATTCGGGCCACCCGGATCTGCTCGGACGTGCGCAGATAGTCGAACACTGCCGGCTGGCCGTGCAGCTCCGCGATCTTGCGCACCGTCTCGTTCAGATAGAGGCTTTCGCGCTCGCGGCGGCGGTTCACCGACCAGAACGCCACGCCGCAGAACGAGAAGAGCGAGATGAACATCACGATCGGAATCAAGAAAACCATTTCCATTGCTGGCTCCCTGGCGCGGCTTCGAGGTTGGTCTTGCAGCGTCTGACGCGGCCGTCCACGATCCGGTTGCGTTCTTTGGCTCGGGCCGCGCACGCAGAAACTGCAACCGCCGGCCTGGGCGCGGCGTCTAGGGGGGAATGGGTGCAGCGCCATGACGGTAGGCGACGGCGAAGCCGCGGTCGACCGCGTTCTGGCTGGAGACGTGGAGGCGTTTACGGAGATCGTCGAACGGTGGCAAGACCCGCTCGTGGCGCTCGCGTATCGGTTTTGTCACGATAGGAGCAGGGCGGAGGACATGGCCCAAGAAGCGCTCGTTCGAGCGTTCCGCTCGCTGCGCCAGTGGCGGCGCGATGCCGCGTTCTCCACGTGGCTGTTCGCCGTCGCGACGAACGTCTATCGGTCCGAGCTGCGCAAGAAGCGTCCACCTAGCGCGCCGCTCGAGGATGACGAGTTTGCGGACCCGCTCGACATTGCGGCAGACCACGAGGCTCTCGAGCGCCGCGCGGCAGTTCGGCGCGCGCTGCACGCGCTGCCGGCGAAGTACCGTGACGTGCTCGTGCTCTTCTATTTCCACGACATGGACGTCGAGCGTGCGGCGGCGAGTCTTGGCGTGCCCACGGGCACGGTCAAGGCGCAGCTGTCGCGCGGCCGCGGCCTGTTGCGCCGCAAGCTAGCCGCGCTGCTCGACGCGGTCGATAGGCCGCTGCAGGAGGTTGAAGGTGACGCCTGAAGAGATCGATCGAGTGCTGCTCGATGAAGCGGCCGGTGTGCGCGCATCGCGCGACTTTTCCGCGTCCGTGATGGCGGCCGTGCGCCGCGAGCCGGAGCCGCAGCTGCCCCCGCCGATTCCGTTCCCGTGGGCGCGCGCGTGGCCCGGGCTTGCCGCAGTGGGGATCGCGGTGGTCGCCGCTTGGTTCGCGATGCCTCCGAGCATGGAGACGTCCCCGCCAGTGGCCGAGCGCGCGGTCGAGGCGGCGCAGTGGCTCGCGGGCGCGGCTGCGGTATTCGACTCGCGTTGGGTGCTGATTGCAGCCGTCGTCAGCGTAGTAACCGTGGTGCCCGCGCTCGCGCCGCTCTGGCTCGTCAGCTACCGCCGCGGTTCTTGAGCAAGTCGTCGACGACCGCTGGATCCGCGAGCGTCGACGTGTCGCCGAGCTCGCTCACGTCGTTGGCCGCGATCTTGCGCAGGATGCGGCGCATGATCTTGCCCGAGCGCGTCTTCGGCAGCCCCGGCGCCCACTGGATGAAGTCCGGCGTCGCGATCGCGCTGATCTCCTTGCGCACCCAGGCCACGAGCTCCTTGCGCAGCTCGTCGGTCGGCGTCTCGCCGACTTTCAAGGTCACGTACGCGTAGATGCCCTGGCCCTTCAAGTCATGCGGGAAGCCCACCACCGCCGCCTCGGCTACCGCCGCGTGCGCCACGAGCGCGCTCTCGATCTCCGCGGTGCCGAGCCTGTGGCCCGCCACGTTGATCACGTCGTCCACGCGGCCCGTGATCCAGTAGTAGCCGTCCTTGTCGCGGCGTGCGCCGTCGCCCGTGAAGTACTTGCCGGGATAGCTCTTGAAGTACGTGTCGACGAAGCGCTGATGATCGCCGTAGACCGTGCGCATCTGGCCTGGCCAGCTGTCGAGCAGCACGAGGTTGCCGGTGGCCTCGCCGTCGAGCACGGTGCCGTTGCCGTCCACGATCGCCGGCTCGATGCCGAAGAACGGCCGCGTGGCCGAGCCCGGCTTGAGCGCCGTGGCGCCCGGCAGCGGTGTGATCAGAATCCCGCCCGTCTCCGTCTGCCACCAGGTGTCGACGATCGGGCAGCGCCCGTCGCCCACCACGTGGTAATACCACTCCCACGCCTCGGGATTGATCGGCTCGCCCACGCTGCCGAGCACGCGCAGGCTCCTGCGCGAGCAGCGTTTCACGGGCGCCTCGCCCTCGCGCATCAGCGCGCGGATCGCCGTGGGCGCCGTGTAGAGAATGTCCACCTGGTGCTTGTCGACCACTTGCCAGAAGCGGCTCGCGTCGGGGTAGGTGGGCACGCCTTCGAACATCAGCGTGGCGGCGCCGTTCGCGAGCGGGCCGTAGACGATGTAGCTGTGGCCGGTGACCCAGCCCACGTCCGCCGCGCACCAGTACATCTCGCCGTCGTGGTAGTCGAAGACGTACTGGTGCGTGATCGACGCGTAGAGCAGATACCCGGCCGTCGTGTGCAGCACGCCCTTCGGCTTACCGGTCGAGCCCGACGTGTACAAGATGAACAGCGGATCCTCGGCCGACATCGGCTCGGGAGGGCAAACCTCCGACGCGCTGCCCTCGATCTCGTGGTACCAGTGGTCGCGCCCGCCGACCCAGCCGATGTTGCCGCCGGTACGTTTGACGACCACCACCGCGTCCGTCTTCACGCCCTTCACCGCTGAGAGCGCCTCGTCGACGTTCGCTTTGAGCGGCACCTTCTTGCCGCCGCGGACGCCTTCGTCCGCGGTGACGACCACGCGCGAAGCGCAGTCCTCGATGCGGCCCTTGAGCGCTTCGGGCGAGAACCCGCCGAACACCACCGAGTGCACCGCGCCGATGCGCGCGCACGCGAGCATCGCCACCACCGTCTCGGGGATCATCGGCATGTAGATCGTGACGCGGTCGCCTTTGGCCACGCCCAGGCGCTTCAGCGCGTTGGCCAAGCGGCAGACCTGCTCGTGCAGCTCGCGGTAGCTCAGGAGCCGCACTTCGCCGTTGGGGTCGTCGGGCTCCCAGAGGATCGCGGTTTGATCGGCGCGCGTAGCGAGGTGCCGGTCGAGGCAATTGGCCGCGACGTTGAGCTTGCCGTCGGCGAACCAGCGCACGTGCAGATCGTTCGCGTCGAACGAGGTGTCCTTCACCTGCTTGAACGGCTGCATCCACACGAGCCGCTCGCGCGCCTGCTTCGCCCAGAAGGCTTCGGAGTCGGCAATCGACTCCTTGTACAGCGCTTCGTATTTGGCCTGATCGATCCAGGCGCGCGCGGCGAGCGCCTTCGGCACGGGATAGACTTTTTCCTCGCTCATGAGAGCGGATGATAGAGAAAGTGGCGGCGGTTGGCAGGCCCTCCGCGCGCGCGGGATCGAGGCGCCGGCTACTGCACCTTGAGGTAGTGCACGCTGAACAGCTCTTCGTCGTCGACCCAGGTGACGACCGGCTCGAAGCCCGCGCGCCGCGCGAGCTCGCGGAATTCGTCCACCGAATACTTGTGCGAGTGCTCGGTGACGATGTACTCGTCCTTGGCGAAGTCGAGCACGTGGCCCGCGAGGTGAACGCTCTGCGGCTTCGTGCTGACGAGCCGCATCTCGACGCGACCCTTGTCGTCGTCGTAGACCGCGCGATGGCGGAAATTCTGCAAGCTGAAGTCCGCGCCGAGCTCTCGGTTCAAGCGCACGAGCACGTTCTTGTTGAACTCGGCGGTGACGCCGGCGGAGTCGTTGTATGCCGCTCGAAGCCGCTCCGCGTCCTTGCGCAAGTCCACGCCGATCAAGAGCGCGCCGTCGTGCCGCGCCTCGAACGCCATCACCTCGAGCAAGTCGAGCGCTTGCCGGCGCGAGAAGTTGCCGATGGTCGAGCCCGGGAAGAACACGAGATTGCGCTTGGCCTTGAACCGATGGTTGGGAAGCCGGAACGGCCGCGTAAAGTCGGCAGCGACGGGGCGCACCACGAGCTGCGGATAGTCGCGCGCGAGCTCGGCCGCCTGCTTGGCGAGATACTCGGCCGAGATGTCGACCGGGATGTAAGCCACGGGCTCGACGAGGTGATCGAGCAACGTGCGGATCTTCGCCGTCGATCCCGCGCCGAACTCGATCACTGCGGCGCGCGGCCCGACGAGCTCGGCGATCGCGTCGGCGTGCTCCCGCATGAGCGCGAGCTCGGTGCGCGTGGGGTAGTACTCGGGCAGCTCGCAGATGCGGTCGAAAAGCTCGGAGCCGCGCTCGTCGTAGAAGTACTTCGGCGACAGCCGTTTCGGCTCGGCGGACAGCCCCTCGAGAATCGCTTCCACGTCCTCGGCCGTGTCGTGCGGCACTGGGTGCGTGGTAGCGACGTCGGCGGATTCCATGCCGGGGGGAGTGCAAGATGCGCGCCAGCGCGCGCAAGGCGTCCTACGCGTCCTTCGCGAGCCGAAATCCCAAGAATTGCCACCGGTCGTGCGGATAAAAGAAGCTGCGGTATGTGGGCCGAAGGTGCTCGGCCCAGGTGACGCACGAGCCGCCGCGCACCACGAGCTGGTTCAACATGAACTTGCCGTTGTACTCGCCGAGGGATCCCGCGAGCGCGTGGAAGCCGGGGTAGGGGCCGTAGCTCGACGCGCACCATTCCCACACGTCGCCCCAGAGTTGCTTCACGGCCGGCGGCGGCCGGAGCGCCTGATTGCCCGACGCCGGGTGCATGAAGCCCGTGTCGAGCAGATTGCCGCTGATCGGCGTCTCGGCGGCCGCGAGCTCCCACTCGGCCTCCGTGGGCAGCCGGGCCTTCGCCCAGCGCGCGAACGCGTCGGCCTCGTAGTAGCTCACGTGACACACCGGCGCATAGGGGTCGAGCTCGCGCCAACCGGCGAGCGTGAACTCGCGCGCGAGGTCCTCCGACCAGCAGAGCGGCCGCGTCCACGCTTCCGCGCGGATCTTCGCCCAGCCGTCGGACAGCCACAGCGCGGGCTCGCGGTAGCCGCCGTCCTCGATGAAATCGCGATACTCCTCGTTCGTCACGAGCCGGTTGGCGAGCGCGTGCTCGGCCACGAGCACGCGATGCCGCGGCGTCTCGTTGTCGAAGCAGAACTCGTGGACGTCGCGCGGACCGGTGGCGCCGATCTCGAAGATGCCGGCGCCGGTGTGTATGAACTTGAGCGGCGCGGGGTGCAGCGACGGCGGCGCGGGCAGCTCGCGATACGCGGGGGCGAGCGGATTCGCGAAGAACGCCTGCTTGATGTCGGTGAGCAGCAGCTCTTGGTGCTGCTGCTCGTGGTTCAAGCCGAGGACGACCAGCGAAGCGAACGTGGGATCCTCGTGCCGCTCGTCGATGAGCGCGAGCATCGCGTGGTCGACTCTCTCGCGATACGCGCGGATGTCGGCCACCGTGGGACGCGAGAGCAGCCCGCGCCGCGGCCGCTCGTGCATGTCGCCGACGGTGTAGTAATAAGAGTTGAACAGGTGCTCGTAGCGAGGGTCGACCGGC